>JAYUKO010000260.1:0-2909 GCA_043764415.1 Bdellovibrionales bacterium
AGACTTTTGTTGAGGGTGATAAAAAATTGACTACGACTAAAACACTAAATATTAGAAAATAGATCATCGGGAGATGAGATGACATGGATGTTCAGATACGGCATAGGATTGCTATTTTTGGTTTTTTTAACTTCGTGCTCAATGATGGAGTCAGATACAACGGCAGAACCCAGCGAAATCGAAGGTGAGCTTGCGGGTCTTGGTGACGAGGATTCGGCAGAAGAGTCTGCCGAGGAGTCCGCAGAAGATCTTGAGGACTTAGATTTAGAAACCGCAGATGTCGAGCCTACACCGGAACCAGCCGATGATGCGTTTGCAGAAAAACCTGTTGAGAAATCTAAGGATTCTTTTTCTGATATCGAAGATTTCAATGAAGATCTCATCGAAGAAGAACTCTCGGACGAGGAATTGCCGACGTCCAATCTTGCAGATATCGAAGAGATTCCCGATGAAGACCTGGATGTAGAAGCCGCCGAGCCCGTGGCTGTTGCCGTACAGGAAACAACTCCTCCGCCAGCGGAGACGATTCCAGAAGCACAAGAGGAGCTCGTGTCGATTCCGGCTTCGAACCAAATTACGAACCTCGAATACAAGTCGCAAGATTCTGGCGGGTCGGTGGTGATTTCGGCAGAACGTCCTTTTGAATATCAAGTTCGCGACGAGCCACAGTTTAACCAAACCATCATCGAAGCTATGGATGTTCAGATCGCCCCACGCTTTAAGCAACCGTACATTGCCAAGGATTTTGGACAGCCGGTTGCGACGATCAACGCGTATCAAGATAAAAGCTCAAACATAGCCACAATCGTCATTCAATACAAAGAAGCCACAAAACCGCAAATCTCCATGATCGGCAATAGCCTTATGGTGAACAGTGGCGGTGTGGGTTCGAGCACAGCCACCTACGCTGCCAGCGCTGACGCGCAAACGAGCGATCCGGTGATCGATAACTCCGCAGAAAACAAGCGCATCAACATTCAGCTCGATGACATTCCGGTGGCCGAGCTGATCAAAGTGATTGCCGACGAAATTGGTTTCAACGTGATTGTAGATGAAGAAGTCACAGGCAAAGTAAATAACGTAAAGTTGATCGATGTTCCTTGGAAAGAGGCGATGTCGTCCATCCTCGGTGCGCAGGGATTATCGTACGAGCGCAAAGGGCAAATTGTTCGTGTTGCTAAAACCGAAAAACTCACGAAAGAGCTCAACTCAACTCGCGAAAGGCTCGAGGCCGAAGCCGGGGCGCGAACAGCCGCTTCCTCTTTAACAATTAAAGTTGTGCCAGTAAGTTATGCCGACATCACCTCACTGGTGAATCAAGTGACTCCGGTTTTGACTCCGAGTAAAGGAAAAGTGACACCCGATCTGCGTTCAAGTTCCATTGTGATTTACGATCTCGAAGACAACGTGAAGAGAGCCGAGCAAATTATTCGCTCTTTGGATGTAAAGCCGATTCAGGTTCTCGTCGAAGGACGAATCATCGAAGCTAAAAGCGATTTCTTAAGACAATTTGGTATCAATTGGACAACGGCCCTATCGCCAAACTCTATTTCTGCCAATGCATCCATCGCTGGAACGGCCGCACAGGGGCCAGGCACATTTGCAGGTGGTGCCCTCGGGAACGTCGCTTTTGGAACGGTCGGTGTTTTGGATTCACTCACAGCTTCTTTAGCCGTTTACGAGCAAGAAGAAAAAATTAAAATTTTGTCATCCCCAAGAATCGTGACCTTAAACAAAGAAAAAGCTTTGATTCAACAGACGGAGCAAGTTCCGATGACGACGGTGACTGCGACTCAAGGTATCACGCAAACAACGGTGTCTTTTCGCGACGTTCTCTTAAAGATCGAAGTTACACCGCAAGTCACATTCAATGCCGATATGATTCTGGATATTTCAGTTCGCAGAGATATTCCTGGCGGAGATTTTGCTGGCTCGCGAGCGATAAATACTCGCGAAGCGCAGGCAAAAGTTCTCGTGAAAGATGGGCACTCTGTTGTGATGGGTGGTATTTTGAGTATGGATGAAGTTGTTAACGAGGGGGGAATTCCCTATCTGAAAGATATTCCACTTTTGGGGTATCTATTTAAGACTAAAACAAAGCGCGTGTCTAAAAATGAGCTTGTTATCTTTCTACAGCCAAAAATTCTAAACAATGATAAAATATCGGATGATCTGAAACTCGGTGGATTAGATTCAAGTCCAGGCACCTCGACCCTGCTTCCCCCCATCGCGCCGGATAAAACAGAAGATATGGAAATCGACGATTTAGAAACAGAAATGGAAACTCTTTAAGAGGTTTATATGAGAATTAAATTTTTTTTAACCTGTATAGCTCTTTCTTTTTTGTTGGCCTGTTCGAAACAAGATAGCGAGAATGTTGACATTACATTCTCACCCGAGAATCCAAAGGTTAAATTTGTTGACGGAAAAGTACAGACGGGATTCGACACCTCGACCAATCTCCCTGTTTATACAGACATCAAAGCGCCCTGGTTTAAGTTCACCGCAGTTATCGAAAATGGTTCAGATAAAAACTTAATTGTTGAATCATTAACTTTAAAAATGCTGGGCTTGACGACAACACAGGGCTTTGTGACAGTGGAATCTGTTTTAACTGCCGAATCTTACATTGGCTCACAAGATCCAGCGCCAGAGATACTTGCGACTGTCACAGCAGGTACATCATCACCGCCGACATTTGAATTCTACGTTTCCGGACTTTCGGAAGCTGTTTCCTCCGGTGTGTACACGGTGGAAGTGCACGCCGAAGGATGGTTTGGTACTATAGACGACCCAACATCCCTTTTTAGCCAAAAATACTTCTTCACAACACGCTAAAACCCCTCTAGTTTGTGGGCATGGATTTATTCTCTGCCCAGGAGCCAATCAATTCAAAAAACACCCCTCTA
>JAYUKO010000261.1:0-2902 GCA_043764415.1 Bdellovibrionales bacterium
TGCTATCGAGCTGATGTCGCTATCAATCTACCTTTTGATCGCATTAAGCAAAGAACAAGTTCTTTCTAAAGAAGCCTCCTTTAAATATTTTGTACTCGGTGCCGTTGGCTCCGCCATCTTTTTGTATGGTGTGGCTTTTGTTTTTGGAACAACGGGAACTACAGTTCTTCAGGAAATCGGAGCTCGAAGTGGAGAGCTGCTTCTTACGAATCGCCTTTTCTTAGTGGGCATGGGGCTGCTTGTGGCGGGAATGGGTTTTAAAGTTTCGCTCATTCCCTTTCATGGCTGGGCGCCCGATGTTTACCAAGGGAGTGCAACTCCGGTAACAACATTGATGGCAACGGGTGTGAAGCTTGCAAGTTTCATCGCTTTTTTACGACTTTTTCTTTACACAGAGGCCATCGAAAACTCGAATCTCGTCTTCGTGCTACAGTGGCTAGCGGTGATTACAATGATCGGCGGAAGTATTGCAGCTCTTCGCCAGGAGAACATCAAACGTATGTTGGCTTACTCAAGTATCGCCCACTCGGGCTATGCCCTTATGGGCCTAATCGCAGCGAGCTTCGGCGCGTCTTCCGAAGAAGGCACAACCAGCATGCTGTTTTATCTTTTAACCTACGTGTTAATGACAATTGGTTCGCTGTCCATTGTTTCGTCGTTAGAGAGCAAAGCGGATAGCATCCTCTTGATCGATGACATAAAAGGTCTCGCGAAACGTGCACCACTGACTGCGTTTTCCCTTTCGGTTTTATTGCTCAGTCTTGCGGGACTTCCACCGACATTGGGATTTTTTGGTAAATTTTATTTAATCGCCGCCACTATGAACCAAGGTTATTTTTGGTTGGGTGTAATGGCCATGGTTGCTTCGGCCATGGGAGTTTACTTTTACCTGCGTCCCATCGTTACGATGTACATGTATGACGGTGGAACACTGCGCCCATCCAAACAGGCCTACCTCACACAGTCGGTTTCGTTAGTGATGGCTGTGGTAATGATTCTGTTTGGGATCTTTTCCTACCCGCTTTATTCCTTTGTAAAAAACGCTGTTTTTTATTCTTTGTAGTAGGGATTAAATGTCCCACTTTCTTAAAGCGTAAAGTGCTGAGCGAAAGCCCGATTGGACGAGATCTTTTAAGATCTGCGGGTTTAAGCTAAAGTGATCGGCGAAAAATGTTTTATAGTCCTGGGCGTGCGGATGAATATAAATGTAATCCGTATTTGGTTTAAAGTTTGCGCGTTCGGCGATAATTTCCAAAAGCTTTTGTCGGTGTTCATCGGCAATATCCACTTGCTTCAAATATCCATCGACGGCTTTATAAATCGTTTCGATGGATTTACGGGCCCGAATGGCGTTTTCAATTTTTTGTTGAACAACTTGGTACAAGGCTTGGTTTAAAATAACCGGGATTCCGTACTCATGCAGACTGCCCATGGTCTTATTGTAATTATAGGGTTGAATGGAATAGCTTGCGATCACAAGGTCGGCGCCGTGGTCCACCGGAACGTGAGATGACAGCGTGTCGCGAATTTCGCCGTCGAAAAAATATATGTCCTGGCCATCCGAATTTTTAATAGGATAGGGAGAAAAAGCGGGCGGTAGGGCGGCCGAGGCGGCCACGGCATCGCTCACGCTGGCGTAATTGGCGTAAAGAATGGAGTGATCTTTCGATAGCTCATCCTTCGCGCAAAAAATCACTTTTCGGCTTTGGTTCAACTGCGTGGCTACAATATAAAGGTCCACGCCCAAGTCGGTAAAGGTATTGCTCTTCCAAACTTCGTTGCGAATATATTTTTCCAGGCCCTTGGTCGAGAAGAGGCCATTTAAGCGTAAACCATTTTTTATTAGAACTTCCAGCCCCCCAGTCACAATGGAGGTGCCGCGATTTTTAAAAAGGTTCGGGAGAATTTGCAGCATCTCTTTGGTATTGATCGAAAAAATATCTCGATAGGTCAGGGGGCTCAAATCTTCATCGAAAGGTTTTTCGGATTTTAAGCCATCGGAAAGCTCCGTGGACCCCTGTTCAAACGCATGAATGATGGAGTTGAGTGAGTAGCCTGCGGCCAAAAAAGTACTGATCACGGAACCTGCACTAGAGCCCACATAAAATTTAATGGTGAGTTCGTCACTGCCATATTTGGCCGAAACTTCTTCTTTGGTTCCGCCCGCAAATCTAAATCCTTTTTCTTTAAGAGCAAGGCAAGCGCCGATGTGAAACGCGGCAGCCTTAATGCCACCCCCACTAAGGACGAGGGCGATCTTTTTTTTGTGGGACAGCTTCATAGGTCGAGCATAACAGAGAAAAATCAATAAAATCAATTACTTGTTGAATGAATAGGCACTGGTTAGTCAATGAACAGGCAGAAAAGCGAACAAAATAAGCATTTACACGAAAAGATCATGTGCTAACCTTGGGTAGTCAGTTGACGAAGGAGTCAGTTATGGAGACGAAGCAATGAGCACTTGGATACCACTGAATGACTATGCAATTAAGCACGACATCAGTGTATCGACGCTCCGTCGCCGTATTAAGTCGCACAAAATCCAGTTTAAGCTCGAAGACAATAAGTACCTTATCCAAGAAGATGGTCAGACACGAATAGGCAAGGAACAGCCCGAAGTGATCATGAACTACACGCGACCATCTGTATCGTCGAGCGATCCGATACTGACGACCAAGCTGTTGTTGGACGAATTGAAGCGCGCCTATTTGGATTCTTTGCAAAGCAAAGAAGATCAAATCTTGCAACTTAAGCAGCAAGTTTCTGATTTAAAAACTTTGGTAATGATTCTGGAAAAAGAAAACAGTCGCATTCACGGAGGAGAATAACGGTGAAAAAACAAGAGAGATCCATCGCCCGTCCCAAATAGAGGGAATCTCTTATTTAAGCGTCATCGTTCTCC
>JAYUKO010000262.1:0-9892 GCA_043764415.1 Bdellovibrionales bacterium
CTCGCAAAGGTTTGTGTGGAAAGACTGGAAAGCCCTGGTGGTGGAGGAACTCAAGCGCCAGGTGATCGACAAAACGGCGGAGACCGCCACTGCTGAGACCGACTGGGAAGAGCCTTCCGAAGCCGCTTTTAAAAAAGTTTTTCAAGACATCAAAAAAGAAATCAAAAGTAAAAAAATTCAAAAGGCGGTACCCATCGTTACCGCGAAAGCGGCAAAAACCATCCCTCCAGCCATCGCTATTTTGCGGGCTTTGAAAATGTCGCCAGTGAACACCTATGTTTACGGCCACTGGCATAAGGAGCACGGTTTTTTTGGTTTTAGTCCTGAAGTTTTATTTTTGCGCGAAAACAAAAATGTGATCAAAACCATGGCCCTTGCGGGGACACGGAAGAAAGAACACTACCAGCAAGATCCCGAAGACTTTTTACGCGACCCCAAAGAGTTGAAAGAGCATCAGTACGTTGTCGATGACATCGTCAACAGATTGAAAGACTTTGGCAAAACCAAAGTCGGAAAAACCGCATTCTTAGAGCTCAATTTTCTCACGCATCTTTACACGCCCTTACAAGTCACAAGCACCGTCGATCTTTCCTTTGAACAAATGATCGCAGCGTTACATCCCACGCCGGCGTTGGGAATTGTTCCACGGGAGCAAATGGAACTTCTTAAAAAATGGCGTCACCAGAGTGATATTTTGGGTGCTCCCTTTGGCATTCGCTGGAGTGCCACCGAGTATTTATGCCTTGTGGCTATTCGTAAAATTCAGTGGGACGACAGCCATTACTTTATTGGCAATGGCTGTGGGATTGTGGAAGAGAGCCAGTTCGCCGAAGAGTGGCAAGAGCTGCGCGCAAAAAGAGATTCGGTGCGAAAGACTTTTCAATTATGAAAAACTCCACAAACAACGCGAGCGTAGTTCAACAAACCCTCCACTGGTTGTGGAGCGTTGGTGTGCGCGAAATTTGTTTGTGCCCGGGCGGAAGAAATTCGCCCTTCGTTGTCGCCCTCGAAAATGATTCTCCCTTTGCGATTCATTCTGGTTTTGACGAGCGAGCTACGGGTTTTTACGCCCTTGGCCGTTCGCAAAACACACAGGCTCCGGTGGCGGTGATCGTGACATCGGGCACAGCGGTCGCCGAACTTTTGCCCGCCGTGATGGAGGCGCACTACACGAGCACGCCACTCATTGTGATTTCGGCGGATCGTCCTCGCCGCATGCGCGGGACCGGGGCGCCGCAAACCGTGGAGCAAGTGGGAATTTTTACCACCTATGTGGAAAACTGTGTGGACATGGAGGGTGAATTTGTTGAGCCCATTTGGCAGATGCGGAGTTCGTTGCAGTTGAATATTTGTTTTGATGAGCCTCTTGTTTCCGACGATACCGCGCTTTTAAAATTCAGCGCAGCCAACAGTGCAAAAACATCTTTTAAAAAACCTTCGCCCTCTTCGAACGCCGCAGAAGCGGCCTGGGAAAGTTTCTGTAAAAAAAGTCAGCGTGCAGTCGTTTTTGTAAGTACGCTGACCGCCAAAGAAATTCCAGCGGTTCGTCACTGGCTAAAGCGCTGGCCGGGATGGATTTACGCTGAGGGAACCAGTGGACTTCGTGAATTCCAACATCGCGGAATGATTTTATCTGGCGACAAACGTCTGCAACAAATGCTTTCTTCGGGAGCTGTAGACAGTGTGATTCGCCTTGGTGGCGTGCCGACGGCACGCGCCTGGCGCAACTTGGAAAAATCGGACCTGCCGGTGTTGTCCCTGTCGCGACGACCTTTTTCGGGCTTGGCGCGAGGGGAGTTTTTTTGCGTCAACCTCGAGGAGACTTTGCCAAAGCTCCAAACTCCTTTTTTTGATGAAAAGTTTTTCGCGTCGGCTAAGGAAAAAGATAATTTCTATTTGCAAAAGCGGCAGGCGCTTTTAGCGCGCTATCCGCAAAGCGAGCCAGCCCTTGTGCACGCCTTGTCCAAGCAAATCGCCACCGATCCCGATTGCGGAACAGCGTATGTTGGCAACAGCCTCCCCATTCGCGAGTGGGACGGGTTTGCTGTGCGCGAAAAAGAAATTTTTATCCAAGCCAATCGGGGAGCTAATGGCATTGATGGTCAGCTCTCCACCGCGTTGGGTTTTTTACAGCCGAATAAAACTCTTTGGGTGCTTTTGGGAGACCTCACCACTCTCTACGACGCCAATGCCCTGTGGTTTTGGCAAAAACAACCCCATTCCTTAAAACTTGTTGTGCTCAATAACAGTGGTGGTAAAATTTTTGAGCGTCTGTTTAATAGAAAAATATTCTATAACGAACACCAAATTCATTTTTCCGATTGGGCAAAAATGTGGAGCCTACCAAGCGGTGACTGCATTGAGCTTCAGCCCTCCGACGAACAAACACAAAATTTTTGGCTCGATGATGATCGCTTGTGGGAGATAAAACAATGAAATCAGTTCTTGTGCACGGTTTTTTAGGTCTCCCCTCCGACTGGCAAGCATTCACCGCCGACGAAAAAGTCGATTTGTGGACTGATGTTTCTCCGCAAAAATACATCACCCTCAATCAAGCAGGGGAGCAGTTGGCAAAAACGATTTCTGGAGAGCAGCTGACCATCGTGGGATATTCGCTTGGCGGGCGAATTGCCCTTCATTGGCCCCAGGAGCAATGGTCGCGAATCAAACAACTGATATTGGTATCGGTGCACGGCGGTTTAGATTCCAGCGCCGAAAAGCAATCGCGACTCAAGGCGGATAAAAAATGGTCCGAGCAGTTTTTAAAAGACGACTGGGCGCCCTTAATGAGGGAGTGGAATTCGCAAACGGTGTTTCAGTCCGACAGTGTGCGCCCCCTGCGTTTTGAAAAAACCTACAATCGTGAAATCTTGGCCGCCGCTTTGACCAATTGGTCTCTTGGGTTGCAAGACGAGCAAATGGAGCTTCTTAAAAATGCACCGTTTACAGTGACCTATGTTTACGGCGAGAAAGACAGCAAATTTGCAAATTATGCCAAATCTCTGCGAAAACGAGGGCTCCCGTGGAATTTTATGCCCCTTGATGGAGGTCATAGCCTACATCTATCTCACTCCGCAGAGATCGCGGCGATGATGCAAGGCGCATCACTGTCCAATCCGCTCGCACAGAGCTAAAACCACGCTCAGCACTCACACTCCTGGAGGAACCAATGGCTGAAAAAACACCCGCTGCCGAAACGTGGATTTCGATTAAAAAATATCAAGATATTTTATTTGAACGCACCGAGGACGGAATCGCGAAAATCAGCATCAACCGACCCGAAGTTCACAACGCCTTTCGCCCCAGCACAGTTGTTGAATTGAAAGATGCTTTTGATCTCGCCCGCGACAACGAAAAAATTGGTGTTGTGATACTGACCGGAGTGGGTGGAAAAGCCTTTTGCTCTGGTGGCGATCAAAAAGTTCGCGGCGATGGTGGTTATGTGGGCGGCGACGGAGTTCCGCGCTTAAATGTTCTCGATTTACAAAAACAGATTCGCAGTTTGCCAAAACCTGTTGTGGCCATGGTTGCCGGCTGGGCCATTGGCGGCGGCCACGTGTTGCACGTGGTGTGTGATCTTTCTATAGCTGCCGACAACGCGCGCTTTGGGCAAACCGGGCCACGAGTTGGTTCCTTCGACGGTGGTTTAGGAAGCAGTTATCTTTCGCGCATCGTGGGTCAAAAAAAGGCCCGCGAGATTTGGTTTCTGTGTCGCCAGTACGATGCAGAACAGGCGCTCGAGATGGGGTTAGTCAATAAAGTTGTTCCTCTTGCTGAACTCGAAACAGAAACGATGCAGTGGTGTCGTGAAATGATGGAGCTTTCGCCCATGGCTTTGCGCTTTTTAAAAGCGTCTCTCAATGCGGACTGCGACGGCCAAATCGGACTTTTGGATTTAGCTGGAAATGCCACTCTTCTTTATTATCTTTCTGACGAGGGCAAAGAAGGAAAACAAGCCTTTATCGAGAAGCGAAAGCCCGACTTTAGCAAATTCCCTCGTTATCCATAGGATTCTCGATGATCAAATCATGGCTGCTGGCGTTTCGTCTAAAAACTTTAACAGCGGCTTTGGTGCCGGTGCTGGTGGCTGTGGCGCTGGCTCGGTATTTAAATTACGAGATTTCCTACTCACTCGTTGCCTGTTTGTTAATTTCGGCAATGAGCATTCAAATTGCGACCAATCTTTTTAACGATGCCATCGATTTTCATAAAGGCGCCGACAAAATTCGCGTGGGCCCAGTGCGCGTGACTCAGTCGGGATTGATCGGCGAACGCACCGTGTACGCCGTGGCCATTGGATTTTGCGTTGTGGCTTTGGCTTTTGGAATTCCCTTGGTGATCAAAGGCGGCGGGCCGCTGCTCGCCATCGGAATCAGTTCGTTGCTTTTAGCTTATGGCTATACCGGAGGACCTTTCCCGTTAGCTTATCTGGGATTGGGTGATTTGTTCGTGATTTTGTATTTTGGTGTCATCGCGGTGGCCACAAGTTTTTTTATTCTCACCGGCAGTTGGAATGGCGCCAGCGTTTGGCTGGGCCTACAGGTGGGTCTGTTATCGAGCGTGCTGATTGCGCTGAATAATTTGCGCGATCGACCAGAAGATGCCAAGGTCGGTAAACGAACTCTCGCTGTCCTGTTTGGCGATCGTTTTGTGCAGGGAGAAATCTGTTTGTTTTTGCTCAGCTCCTACGTTTTTGTAGTTGTGTGGTCGGTGCTGTACGGTGATTTTTTATTTTTGATTTACCTAGCAACTCTTCCTCTGGCGGCGGAGCTGCTAAAAAGCGTCTTGCGCTTTCGAGATCGCTCGGAGCTGGTCGGGGCTCTCGGCAAAGCGGCTGGATTGCACGTGCTGTTTGGCATCAGCTTTGTGTTTGCGAGTTTTTTATGAAACTTTGGATCGCCCCCTACGGAGTTGATAAAAAGCTTGATGGTTTTTTAATTAAACTTCAAAGCCAGGATTTTGCTGCTGGTTATGCCGACTGTCGCCCGTGGCCGGTGTTTAACGACGCCAGCGTGGAGCAACATATCCAACTGCTGCAAAACCGAAAGCTCAACGCGCTCTTAAAGCGCAGCGTTTTTTTTGCACACGTCGACGGGGTGGCGCGCGCAGAAAGGCGCAGTCTTTGGCCCAAGCACGTGCGGTTGCGAAGTCACTTCACTTTGCTTGATGTGGCACACCTTTCCTCGGACGATGTGTTACAAAAGATTCGCGAGCAGGGCTTTCGCACATTAAAACTTAAAGTGGGACGCGATTTTACCAAAGAAATTCCTCTCTGTTTGCGTTTGGCCGAGAAAAATTGGTTTCGCCTTCGTTTGGATTTTAATGGCGTCAACGCCGAGCCGTTTTTAAAAAAAATGAGCAGTTTATTTTTATCGCAAATCGATTTGATCGAAGATCCTGGAGTGTTTAACGAAACTCAGTGGCTGATGCTTGAGACCAAGTACGGAATTAAAACAGCGCTCGATCAGGCCATGGGTGCCGATACAAAATCTGCACGAGAGGCGAAAAGTCGCTTCGCCAAAATTATTAAGCCCGCTCGCGAAAACCATTTCGCCCGGGCCCAGGATGTGATCACCAATTCTCTCGATCACCCCGTAGGGCAGGCGTTTGCGGCGCTGCAAGCGCAGTACAGTGTGCAACGTTTAGGTCAACAAACGCGGGATTACGGTCTGCAGTCCGCCCATCTGTTTGAAGCAAATTCGTATTTTTCGCAAATGTCCACAGACACAGCTTATTTTCAAGCCATTCCAGGAACGGGAATTGGCTTTGATGATTTACTAGAAAGAGAACCGTGGACAGCGATCTAATTTTACTCAATCCACGGATGCCACAAGCGGAGCGGGAGCGCATCGAAAGGCTCGTGCGAGCCTGTCATCTCGACTGGCAACGTGGAGACCATGTTTGGGTGATGAGCTCGGGCACCGAGTCGCAAAGAGGTGTGCGCTACAAGATGGTGGCGCTTTCCAAAAAAGCTCTGGAAGCCGCCGCTCTTGGAGTGAACCAGTTTTTTTCCATCACCGCCAAAGACATCATTTTTAACACGCTTCCCAACTTTCATGTGGCGGGCTTGCTGCAATCGACGCGTGCCAGGTTGAGTGGCGCTCAGCTCGTGCAAGCTCCCGAACTTGCCTGGGACGCGAATGAGTTTTGTCAAAGTTTGCAGTCGACTGGTAGCACTGTGACCTCCCTGGTTCCCACACAAATCTACGATTTAGTAAAGGCGCAAAAAAAAGCGCCGCAAACTCTGCGCTGCGTGTTTGCAGGTGGTGGACCGCTCACGGACTTTCTTTTTCAGCAGGCGCTAGCGCTGGGATGGCCGCTGATACGCACCTATGGAATGACGGAAACCTCGGCAATGATCGCTTACAAAGAGGCCTCTTCCACGGTTTGGCGTCGCCTACCGCATTTGGAAAAGTGGGAGAGCGGCCGTGATCAGAAAATCAAATTTTATGGCCCGAGTTTGCTGACCGGCTACTTACTCGTCAGCCCAATGCCCGACTCAATGCCCGCCGGGGAACTCTGTCAGTGGGTGGATCCTAAACAGCAAGGGTGGTTTGAAAGTGATGATCGCGGAAAAATCGAAAACGACGAACTCCTTCTTTTGGGGCGCGATTCAGAGCTTGTGAAGGTGAAGGGGGAATCGGTTTCCCTGTTAGAGCTGAATGAACGCTGGCAACGCTTTTGTCAGGAGAAGCAGTGGTCTGCCAACAGTGTGATTGTTTCTCTACCCCACGAGCGAGATGGCAGCGAACTCGTGCTTGTGACTGAAGACTGTGTGCTAATTGAGCAGATTGATGATTTTCAAAAAAACCTCCTTCCCTTTCAGAAAATACAGCAAGTCTTCGCAAAGACCTTGATTCCTCGAACAGAGTTAGGAAAAATAAAAACCGCAGATTTGATCCACAGTTTGGGCGTGCGTCCCCGTTAAGAGAGGCCTCACTCAAAGCAACTTGAGGTTTTATGAAATTAGTGATTCGCTTTAATGGTTTGGTGTTGCAAACAGTGGAACTGGAATCCGGCGACTACGAAATAGGCCGCGATCCCGAAAATCAAATCCAAGTGAATCATCCCTCCTTGCATCGCAAGCACGGAAAAATCTCCTCGATACAAAATAAATGGGTGTATCAAGACTACACCACGCAAAAAATTCAAACCATCGACGACGAAGGTTCCATCGCGCTGTCTTCGCAAATTGATTTAGCCACCGAGACTTTTTCCATGTCTGAAACAACCGGAGATGTGGATGTGCGCGGTCTGCGCCAACAACGATCCCACAAAGTTATGTTGGGCTTCGTGGTGGTTGCCGCGGTTTTTGTGGTATCGATTTTTGCCTACATGTTTTTAAAAAATCAGTCCAAACACGCGGATCCCAATCGGCTGCTGGCAGACGTCCGCTCGAAAGTTGTGGAGTTTGAAAAAATAAAAGATTTAGCCGCCATCGAAGATTACAAAAAGTACGGCGGTTTTAGCGACACTGATTTTCGCGAAAACATGGGTTACTGCACCGGATTTTTTGTTGCGCCCAATGTGGTTTTAACGGCCAGTCATTGCTTGTGGGGCAGCGATTTTTTAGATTTGCAAACAGCATTTGAAATTCGCACCGCCGACGGCAAAAAATTTCAACCTCAGCAAATTTTGGGTTTTGATCCAGTAAGAGATTTTTTATTTTTAAAAATCGAAGGCGCCGAATCCTACGGTCATTTGGAGTTTGCCGACGATTTTAAAATTGGTCAGACAGTTTATACGTTGGGCAATGCCCACGGCCAGGGAATCGCCATTCGCGAAGGCATCATGGCCAACGAAACTCAAGATCTCAACGATCCCACCATCAAATACATCCGCTACTCCGCAGGCGCAAGCCCCGGAAACAGCGGCGGCCCCTTGTTGGATTCCCAAGGGCGCATCGTCGCATTGGTGTTTGCGGCGACAGGCGCCGAAAATTACAATTTAGGCACGTCCTGCCACGATCTAAAAGTAGGCTTTAAAAAATTCGTCGAAAATACGGAGCCGAAAGAAATCAAAATCAAAGTCAAAAAATTATTCAATTTCAATTTGAATTCGTTTTTGCAAAAACAGATTTTGCCGTTTTTGGCGGAGTACAGCGAATATCCCGAAGTGAACGAGCTGATTGATCAGATCGAACTGAAGTTTGAGGCACCCATCCCTTTTGAGTTGATTGGCGAAAAAATTCTCACCGAAGTTCAACAAAAGTCGTCCCTGGCGCTGAAGAGTGTGGAAGAAGCCTTGTTAGCTAAAAAGCAAGTCGTCCTCGATTGGCGCTCTTTTTTAAGCGAAAAAACGCCGGTGATTTTTCCTTCGCAGTTTGATAGCAGTCAAAATAGTTTTTATAAGCACAACGGCCGACTGTACATGAAGGTGGCGGGCTTTTTAGACAGTCCAAATCGCAAAGATTTTCGCGCCTATGTGGAGCAGTTTGAAAAAGAAAAGAAATTTGATTTTCAAGCCTATGGCATGAACATTGAGTTTGTTCCTCTTGAGGCTGCGTCGAAAGATATTCAGTATGTTTTAAAAAATACCGCGAAGAACAAGCTGTCGGTGGATGATCTTGCCCACGGGAGTTTATACAACCAACTTTTGCTGAATACGAAAGTGACCGATCCCGATATCACCGGTAAATTTTTAAAAAATTTTTTCGGCGACGAGGGAGCCTTATCGGGCACCTATTCCGCATTTATTCGACCGCAATCCTATAAAACCTTTACGCTGAGTAGTTTTGATAAGCCCATGGAACAGAGTCAGGTGGAAGACGGCCTCGGACGACGATGGCACCGCTGGAATTTTAAAATCTTCGATCAGATCCATTTTTATATCTACTGCTTACCAGTACCCGAAGGCTCGCACTGTGCGGCTCGTATTTTCCCAGTGGAAAATAAAGATCGTCGGCAGTTTGTGGAGGCTAATTTTCGCGAACACATTTTAGGCCACTTTTTAGAGAACCCGTATTTTTGGGAACCACAAGAGCTCGTTACTTTTTTGCAGCAGTCAGAAAATCAAAAATTAACAAGTTTCCGTGGCATCGAATTCAACAAAACCAATACAAAGTACTCACTAAAGCTCAAAACCTTTGATCTGGAGCTAGCACTGCCGAACACGATGAAGTCGCTGCGATTACTTACCGGTCTTTACCAAGGCAAGGATCAGCAAGCAATTTGGGCAGGGTTTGGCGCTGAATGGATTAACGGGACTTCGCAAATGTGTGGGGTGTTGCTAGAGCCTGCGAACTCGCAATCCCTTTTTATACTTAATTTTTTGCGAGACACTCTAAAAAGACAAAAACTCAAGGAAGAGGCCAAAAAGGACGAAATCCCGCAATATTGGACTAAAAATATAACAACCCCCAAGGGAGATGCGGTGCAACTGGTGGGCTATTGCGCACCCATCAAAGAGAACCCCATCGAAATTAGCACCTACTTTGTGGATCTCAAACGTGCAAAACCCTTTACAGGGAATTACAAAGCTTTAAAATAGGGACCATGAAAAAAGCATTATTCTTAATATTGTTCGGTGTTTTATTGAATCGCTGTGAATCTGCCGGAAGCGGAGACCCTGTGGCTATTCCAGACGTGATCATCGATTGCCAAAATGCGAAGTGTTCAGCCGAAGCTACTGGAAGCTATGAAGTGACAATCAACATCACCAGCTCAGGTTGTGCCGATGATCAGATTCCTTTGGCTCCGGTGGTGGCGGGTACGGCCAACATCACTTGCACCTTTGGTTTTGGCTGCTCAGGAACGGTGACCTCGTGGAGAGATAATAACTCAAGCCCTGCCAGTCAAATTCCTTCGAGCACCTACAGTATTTGCGGCACCATTGATCTCGATCGGTCCCTCACCAAAAACCCCGGTGATGCCTACGCCGACGAATCACGACT
>JAYUKO010000263.1:0-9882 GCA_043764415.1 Bdellovibrionales bacterium
TCGGGCGTGATGAATCCAAAACCTTTACCTGCATTAAAAAACTTTACTTTACCAGTCTGCATTTCTCTACCTATCGTTTACAGAACAGCACCGTGCTGCTCTTTTTCTACACTATGAACTAAATTTTCAATAAGTCTATAAATGACTATGATTCAAAGCAAAAAAACCGGCGTTGGGCTGGGCATTTTCACGTGAATAATTTCAAATAGTTAGGTGGGAAACGGGGCTATTTGCCCGTCGACTTACCAACTGAGGAGCCCCACTTTTCCAAGGTCTCGGCTTTGATGCTGAGCTCCCTTTGCGGAAAAGGGATCTCGATAAGCTCATCTTTAAATAGTTTTCCAATAGTACAGCGAATGTCACTGCTGACCTGCTCAATGTGCCAAATGTCCTCACTCCAAAAACGCAGGTCGAAGTTGATGGCCGAATCGCCAAATTCCACCAGGAGAGCCCGTGGTGGCGGATCTTTAAGCACTCGATCGTCGGTCACTGCCGCATTACAAAGAGCCGCCTTCACCTTTTCGATGTCGGAGCCATAGGCCACACCCACGCCTATGTGGTAACGAATTTTTTCGCCCAGATAACTCTCGTTGGTCACTTCTTCCGAAACAAACTTAGAATTGGGAACGATGATCGTGGCGTTGTCCCGGGTTTGAATCACCGTAGAGCGAACGCGAATATCCAAAATCCTGCCCGATGTGTTGCCAACGTTAACAATGTCTCCAACTTTAATGGGTCGTTCGATCAATAAGATCAGTCCGGAGATAAAATTCTGCGCGATATTTTGTAAACCAAAACCGATTCCCACCATCAACACCGCGCCCACAGCCGCCAGCGAGTTGATGGATATACCCAGATTATCCATGGAAAATAAAATACCGATAACAATGAGCGTATAACGAAAAAACTTTTCCAGGGAATCCCGCACGCCCGAATCTACATTGCGCTCCGTAAGGGCGCGGTTCAAAAGGCGACCCGCGTATTTCGCGATTTTCACGGATATAAAAATAATGACAATGGAAATAATCAGACTCGATAGCGATATCTTCGAGTTACTAATCGTAAAAATAGGAGTTGTCATGAGTCTGATGAACTCATCGAGGTGATCGGTAATTGGTTTTAAGGTTTCTTCCAAACTGCGCTCCTTGAGTTGAGACACACATCATTGCGCGTCCCACTCTCGGAGTCAAAATTTATAACCTAGTCCACAGAATTAATCACGACACAGGCGATACGATCACCTGAATCACCGGAAGGCTGCGATTTTAAATCGTCTGCGTTTTGATGGACGATTAAGCTTCGACGGAGGATTCCATTGGCACCATCTCTCGTCGCATTTTTAATTTTGATCGTTCCCGAAAAGTTACCGCTGCCATCCGCAGTGATATTTCCTAGATCACCAAGATGTGCATTACTGTCGCCGGGAGCTCCATGGTTTTTTGTTTGTGGATTAAAGTGGTCCCCTGAAGTTTTAAAATCGGGCCCACTGCATTCGCCCACAGCGTGGACATGCATCCCATGTTCAGTGTTGGGCTGCAATCCAGTGATTGTTAAGCTGGCTTCAACGCCATCATTTGCTTGCTTAAAAGTGCCCGCCAATTTTGCATCTTTGGCTGCGACAGCATTTGTATCGGAACTCGTTCCTGCAGGTGGAAGCACACCGGTTTCGGTTGGGTTGGGTGTATTTTTCGTACAGCTCACATTGCACAAAAATATAAAAATTGGAGCAATGACTAGACTGGTAACTGTATTGGCTTTGAATCTCATCTGTAGACCTCATTGGTTGAGAGTTGTTTTTAACGAATCCAATTAGAGGTAGCGAGATTCATGCCAACCTCAATTCTAGTTCATGGCGAACTGAGTAAACGGGACGGGTCGAATACACTCAAGCACGAGGAAAAAGTACTCACTTTGCAAAAAAAATTATGCAAGTTTGATTCTCCGAGGAGACTAATGGGGCACATCCTTTGCACTGTTTAACGATATGAAAAAAAAGTTAAATGTTAAAACTCGAGGCAACATCGAAAATCCCGTCATATTATTTATTCATGCATTTCCGATGAGCTCCGAAATGTGGATGGAACAGCTTCAGTACTTTTCTGAAAAATTTTATTGTGTCGCACCGGATCTTCCAGGTTTTGGCGAAAGTGCGCCGCCCAGCCATGCATTTACCTTCGAGCTTTATGTGGATGCCGTACTGGACTATCTCAAGCAAGCGAACATTAAAAAGGCCGTTTGGTGCGGGCTTTCCATGGGCGGCTACGTGGCACTGCGTATGTACGAGCGCGATCCGGGCCAGTGTTCAGCGCTCGTCTTGTGTGATACGAAGGCAGCGGCCGATAACAACGAAGCCAAAGTTAAGCGGGGCGCTGCCATCGAAGCCTTGCAAAAAAATCGCAATCAGTTTGTGCAAAATCAATGGAAGGCGCTTATCGGTGAAACTTCGCAAAACAATAGTTCTGTTGAGACGCGTTTTTATGAACTTATCGAAAAAGCCAGCGACGCAGGAATTTCTTCGGGCTTAGTGGCGCTAGCCACGCGCACCGACAGCACACAAATGCTCGCAAAAATCCACGTGCCTACTCTAGTGATCGTTGGCGAAGAGGATAAAGTCACTCCGGTGGCTGATGCGGAATTTCTTGCCAAGTCCATTTCGGGCAGTCAATTGAAAAAACTGAAAAATACTGGTCACCTCAGTAATATAGAAGATCCAAAGATCTTTAATGAAACTCTCTCCAGTTTTGTGAATTCTCTTTAACGGCTATTTTTGATTTATTTAGTTAAAGATTACAGAACAACGAACGTTCGTGTGCAGCCTAACGATATTGTCTCCAAGTACTGGTTCTTTTTTTACAGGTTTTTGTTTTTTAATTAACGAATTCAACCAACCAATCCGCTTGAGATTTTGCCGTCGGCTGTCCATTTGCATAAGACCCTTTAAGTAGGAGGCCACCGCCGAATTGTAACGCGAAAACGTTCGGTAGACTCTTTCGAGGGGGCGCTCGATGGGAATGGCGGGAGGGGTTTGAGTGAACCAAGAGAGGTAACCTTTGAGGCTCGCAATCACCATGATTCGTGCGTAACTTCCTTCAGGTGTACCTATGTCTTCGACGGGAAGAAAGATTCGCAACCCTTCGAGAAGGCGCAGCTGTGGGAGCTGTAAGGCGTTGGAATAGTATTTAATTTGTTTATCCAAAAGTTCCCCGGCTTCCACTTCTTTTGCAAACGAGAGAATTCGCTGTTCGCTGATTTCGTCAAACACCACAAAAGGTTCTTGTTGAAGCTCTATAAGGTGCTCGATTTCGTTCTGGGGGATGTTCACTACAAAACTCTTAAATACCATCTCCGACTGGGGTTCATGGTTTTCGGGGGAGTGAAGCGAAACGTGCACGGGAGTGGAAAGTTCAAAGCGAACGCGGTTTTCGTCGATTATTT
The DNA here is from genome assembly GCA_043764415.1 of Bdellovibrionales bacterium. Lineage (GTDB taxonomy): Bacteria > Bdellovibrionota > Bdellovibrionia > Bdellovibrionales > JAGQZY01 > JANPLN01. The sequence continues at coordinate 3,436 of JAYUKO010000263.1, forward strand.
TCATTCTTGCAACATGTGCCGGAAGATAAAGATGCTCCCGCGGACCTTCTTTGGTGGGGGGTAGATCCAGCTGGGCAAGCTCGAGTTGTTGTCTTGAGTGTAATACGAGATGGATATTCCACGGATAGGTTTCTTGCAGAAGGTCGGCCTCACCAAATGCGACTTGTGGAAGCAGATTCGAAAATAGTAAAACAATACTAAAAATGTATAACATAGGTCTCCAGCGGTTTTAAATTTCGTCCCAATTGATTTGCATCCAATCAGAGTTGTTTTTGTTTTGCATGACCAATGAATGACTCGAGGTAAATCTTATTTTTCGCAAATTGTCAGAGGTTTGAGGAAAATAAGCAACCTGTTGTCCTGCGCGATTATAAACCGCGAGACCCGAAAAGACCGGAACGTGTTCCGTTGAGATCCGCTGCACAGGAATAACACTAAAAAGGCCAAAAGGTGTGCCGTTTTCTGCAGGCAATAACTGGCCTTGAATGCGGGCTCGCAACCGGAGTTCAGAATCAAAAATTCTATACTGATGAAGAACTCTAGAGTCCGCAACGAGCCAGGAGTTGTGGCCAAGATCTTGGACGGTGGTGTCTTGAATAGAAACGTGCGAACCAGCCCGCGGAGTTGTATGTACGCCAGTGAGCGTGCCCTCGGCATCCCAAGCCTGCATCAACCCTTTGCCGTTGTTTCCAACCACCACAGTGTGCGAGCTGCTCCACAACATTTGCCAGTAGCCATCGAGTTCAATATTTTTTTTGAGAAAATTTTCCGACGTGTAAAAGCGGAGGACGCTGGTGTATTGCTGTTTATGTCTCCGCGTTTGAATATAATGTTCCATTGTAAAGAACTCACCAGTTCGCTCGAGAGTACCAAAAGTTTTATTTATAAAACGTGGGTTTTGAGTTCCTAAGAATTGTAAATGGCTCGAGTTCTCCAGCGAATTCTCAAGCCAGTTATTAAGACTGACAAGCGCAATATGTTGCCGGCCGTCATTGCTCGAAATGCTGAAAAGGAGAGTGTCGTTCTCGGTGACAGAAATTTTGGCATCAAAATTCCAGTTTTGATTTTTTATTAATTTCGAAAAACTAGAATTACTCTTTACAAAGGAAAGCACGTCCGACAATTCTAAAACCTTGAGACTCGTCAAACCGTCGCTCTGAATTCTGTAAAGGTGGAGCGATCCCTCCGTGAGAGTTACCAGGTGCTCACCATTTTTGATAATGGTTCTGGACGACAAATTGGTGGGAGCGGCAATTCGTCCCAGAGGAGTTCCTGATGAGTTTTGCACAAAAAGATTTTGTCCATGTTTATAAAACCTGAGGTCGTCGGCAATAAAAAAAGAATTTGTTATTGTAATGTCTGGCGTTAATCCGGTGGAGCGTCGAATGGATGGTGAACCGATTTGCTCACCAAGATAGTTAAACTGGTAAAACGATCTAAAGTGACCTTCCGTGTAAGCGTAGATTTTTAGATTGTCAGATTCAAAACTCACAGTTTGGCTGAAAATAGGCCGCTCAGAGATTCGATCCCAAGCAAGCGGCAGTTCGGTTTTAAAATATAGTCTATGGGAAGTTTCTAAATCAACCAGACGCCAGTTTTGCCCCAGAGCAGTCACGCTTGAGGAAAGCATCCATTTTCCGTTGGCCGAAAAGTAAATGCGATCTATCGCCGGCTTCGAAAAGAGATCCACACATCGATTTGGACCTTTCGCATTGGCTTGCGGTAATGCAAGACCGATAGCAAAGCCAAAATACATAATGGTTTTATATAGCAACTAAAACTCCGCTTTGATTGAGAGCACTATTTATAAGCGAAGAGCGGTGGGTTCACCACCTCGACTGTAAAATTTTCTTGATTGTTTAGTTCTGGGTATTGCTCGTGTTCTGAATTAACAGATTGAGAGCATCTCGGGCGTTCTGAGTGGCCATTGGAAGAGTGTCAGCAGAGCTTGCGTACAAGGCGCGGATGATTTCTTCGCCCTCTCGCATGGCAACGTTAAAATCTTTGGCAATGGCCCCGGTAAGAATACCGATGATAAGAGAGTTTAAAAACGCCTCGCGTGCGCCAACACTGTATTGGCGTGCGGCCTGTAAATGCTGAATGGCAGCTTCGCGGTCGCCGCGATCTAAAGCTTCTTGGGCTTGGCGAAATTCACTAAGAGCATAAATCGTATTTACGGAAACAGCGCCCACACTGTAAAGCTGAGCCACGCCCACGCCGAAAGTGGTTGCAAGCAGAACGGCTCGCGCGCCAGTGGCGGTGAGAGTCAAGGCGCCTCCACCGAGACCAATGGAGCCACCAATCACAGCGGCTTTAAGGTATGGAGCCACTCCTCTTTGTCGGAAGCCTTGAATTTGTTTGTCGAGTTCGCAAATGTAGAGAGTGTCGTTGTTGCGGCTGTTTTGGCCAGCGGCGAGAAGCATTGAAGAGATATCGGTCACCATGAGGCCGGCGGGAGCACCAACGGCTCCTAGTCCTGCACCTGCTAAAATTTGTCCCATTCGTCCTAAACGGGCAGCAACCACCGCATCCGTTGCAAACGAGGCGGCATATTGACTGGCTTTCGCAATAATCACCGCTGAGCGAATCGTGGTTCCAATCAGCAGACCTCCGGGCGCTAATGTAAGTCCAATCATGAAGATTCTCGCCATGGCGTTATTCATTTTCATTCGCGAGATCTCAGCATTAATTTGATCCCACCGGTCGATGTACATGTAGACCTCTTCAAGCTCTTTCACTGTTCGCGCTTTAATAACGTTAGCTTCGTCCTCGGTAAGGCCGCGCTTGCGCATCTGCCCAGCCGACAGCGAAGTGATGCGGTCCACTAAAGTTTCTGTCAACTCTTTCAGTTTTGGTCGGTTAAAGGAGCGTAAGGGATAATTAAATTGCGTTACTGTTTGCATCATCGGTTTAAAATCGCGCCACCACATGGGATCGTTTTTTCCAATGGTCATTTCGATATCATTCCAAAGATATTGTTGATCCACGAGGTGAATGATCCGTTCGTAAAAGGCCGGTGAAACTTCGATGACCGTTTTGTTCGGGAAATAGTTACTGATTGTGGAATTCAACCGACTTTGGAAGTCGGCCTTTCCATAGGCGGGCATCATTCTTTCGAGACGGCTTAAAAAAAGTCGAAGGGCTAAACGTTCGTCGTCATTGAAGTCGACATTGACGGGGCAGCTGTCAATAGAGGTTGGTGGGCGCGCCGCAGATGTCTCGGCATTGGCCGTGACCGCCAAACTGAACATACATAATATAAGAAGATTCTTTATACCCAGCATACGGTCAACTCCCTATCTCCAAACCTCGTTGATGCAGATCAAATGCCGGGAGATTCTGCGCTGGCTGCAATCAAGGAGAGTGCTCCGCGCCGTTAATTGTTACTTTTTTTCGCTCAACGACAATTATTGGCACTTCGATTGCTGATGGTGATAGTGTGCAATCAGGAACTGATCTAATTAGATTTAATGAGGAACTCATGAAAATAATACTCGCTCTGTTCATTTTTTCGACAACTTCAATTGGCCACGCACAAACAAGCTATATCGCTGAAGACTTGGTCTGTGAAAATGGCAATGTGGTCAACGCGAATATTTCGTCTGAATTTGAAAAAGAAAGTATCGAGTACTCTCTCGAAATACAGTCGCAAGAAAAAAATGGGTATGTTTTAGTAAAAAAACAAACAAATGCCGAAGGAGTCGTCATTGTTCAGCGATTCAATTTAATCCAGCAAGGAATCGATGGAGATAATTGGAGTTTTTTCGCGCTCTCGGCGGACTCGGCCGAGTACTTTTTTGTACTTTTGTCGTTTGATGGATTAAAAATCGTCTCAATCTACACGGCAGATAGAGATTTCAAAGCCTGCGGCGGCGGAATGATTTTAACGCGCTTTAACTAAGCGTAGGCGTACTGTTCGTAAAATTTCTGCAGCATCTGCTCTTTCACCCGCAAGGTCAGCAACTCAACGGCTTTGAAGGGACTCCAATTTTGGTGAGTCAAATAAAACGAAAAATCAGCACATTCAAAGCGCAAGCTCACTTTGTAGTCACCCGTAACTTTTCGTACCGTAAATTCTACGATGCAAGGCCCAGGAGAGTAATTGGCAATCGCTTCGACTTGAGTGTCGATATAGATGTTGAGCAAATTCGGCGCAATTTTTGTGTAAGTTATTTTTCGACTCGTTACTTTCGTCATGTTGAACCTCCGTGTTTAATTCTTTAAGACAAGTTGTTTGAGCATATCAACGCAGTCTGCGAGCCTTAGTGGCTTTTGCAAATAAACGGGATAACTAAACTCAATAGCCTGTATTAACTTGTTGAACTTTTCTTCGCTAAGACTGCTTACAAAAAGAAATTCATCTGCGACTTCACTAAAGCGAGTCCAAAGATCAATTCCTGTTTTACGTCCTGCAAGAAATATATCGGCGACGATAATGTCGTACTTCTTTCCTTCGAGAGTCATTTTTTTTACGCGTCTCTCGGCCGCTTCCTCACTTGCCACCCAATCAATATGAGCATTTGGTAAAACCTGCGCGACCGCTTTGTACCAAAAAGGTTTGAATGTGATGTCGTCCTCCATAATTAACACATAGTATTCGGCAACCCTCGTCAGTAGCCCTGGGTGTGATGAGTTCATGGTTAGATCCTCGACATTACTTGCTGCATTATTATTCATGGGTCCCTCCTCTAGTAGTTAAAGTAATTATCGGTCATTACTGTTATGAGAGTTTTAAAATGCATTGAAGATTTCTTAAAGGCGCACTATTCTTAACCCTGTGGATAGAATTATCTGTATTGAAGACAGTCCAGAATACCAACATTTCATCCGCTCGGCTTTGAGCGAGATGAGTATTGATTTTGCCAATAATATTTCTGACGCCCGCGTATTGCTGCAAAACCCCCAGTATCATTATGATATTTTGCTTTTAGATATTTTTTTACCGGATGGAAATGGGATTCATTTTTTATCCGAACTTAACCTCATGAATAAAGCTCGCCAAAGCATTCCGGTTTTTATTGTATCTTCGGATTCCCAGGAAATGAGTAAAATAGCTGCTTTTGGCCTTGGCGTGGACGATTATATCTGCAAGCCGTTCAGTGCAAAAGAGTTCCGTGCCCGAGTCGAAGCGAAATTGAAAAAAAATAAAAGTCAGGGTGCCGGAGATTTTTTGGTAGGCAATATACAAGTCAATACCAACCGAATGAATTTGACGATCCGAGAGACCAATCAAGAAATTAGCGACATCACGCCCATTGAATTTAAAATCTTTTGCACTCTCGCTGCAAAGCCAGGATTCATTCTTTCAAGGGTCCAAATTATTGACGCCGTGTGGCCTATCAATACAAATATCACCGAGCGAACTGTCGACACCCATTTAAGCCATCTTCGAAAGAAAATATCGGCCTCAAATGTAAAAATCGAAACAGTGATTGGCGTCGGCTACAAAATCGTAATTCATCAATAAGAACAAACTTTTGTACTAAGGGTTTTGCGCAACGATAATAGCCTCTTTGATAGTAGCCACTTGATCCATTATAAGTTTTAAAGAACTCGACCAATTGTTGTCTTTCTGTCCCCTAAAATCAGAGCAAACCTGTTCGCAGGATTTAGCGAGGCGCGTGAAGCCAACGAGCATGGAAGACCCCTTGAGTTTATGGCAGATCCGATAAGACCTCTCTGCGTCCGCAGATTCTAAGGTCGTCTTCAGTGCGGTTAAGCTCTCATCTAGAGTATTACTGTATGAGATAATGATATCTGCCAAGACATTGGCTCCAACCTCGGAGTAGAGGTCGAGAAAGATGTGCTCATCGAGGGTTTCGTTCTTTACGGATTCGGATTGAAAAAATTCGAGAAAAGTTTCGGTTTTGTCATTTGTGCCCATATAAAAGTTATAACGCACAAAAACGCTTTTCGTAATGGGCACGATGTTAAGATTTCTCCACATGGGTTTTGGCATTCCGAAATTAGTGTTATGAATCGATCTGCGGGATGGGTTCTATGAACGTGGGATGGGTTCTATGAAGCGGGTGCTAAGTTTTTTTAAAAACCGATATTTTTACTCTAGTCTTATTTTGGCACTAGGGTCGCTATTTATTTTTTTACTTTTCCGTTACACACAAAGCGTGGAAACCAAACAAGTCGAATATCAAATGCAAATTGAGTCCAAAAGTGTTGCCATGAATTTGGATCTCGTTATGGCTAACTACGTTTTGAAGACCCAGAATCTCGAAGATTTTTTAGAAATAAAACAAATAAGAAAGGGAACTAATCAGCAGGTTATTCAAACTATTTTTGAGAATACGATTTTTGGATCTTTTTCTGTTCTAAAAAATGAAGCACCGCAGGTGACTAAACCGACAATGGAGACACTCAAAGTAAAGCGTATTTTCAGATTGGTCTCGCCGAACAAAAAAATCATACCCACAGTTCCTACTCAAAAGCTAA
>JAYUKO010000264.1:0-9836 GCA_043764415.1 Bdellovibrionales bacterium
GGGCGTCATCGACACAGAGAATTTTGAACATAGCCTCATCGTATAGGTGCTTTTCTCGCCGCGCATCTCTAGGGTTGAAGTCACTGCAATCTCCCGCCCATGGTCTTGTTCATGTCATTTTGGAGCAAAAATATTTTAATTTCTTGATTGGAAGGCAACACCAGCTGGATCTTGCCGGCCGAGAACTATCTAGAACAAATGGAGGTTCAAATGCCAATTGCACACTTCGAAATCAATAGAAATACGCCTAAGTTCAAATTCTTGCCGACCAAGGGAATGGAAATCATCGAACACGCTTCAAGAAAGCGGTTTCTCGTTGTGGAAGATGATTTTGCGGGTCAACCAATTTGGGAAAAAATCATTCGTACGCTGGAGCCGCAGGCGATTATTCGTTGGGCCACAACCAGTGAAGCTGCCCAGATCCTTATTGAAAAAGCGATGCAAGAGGGGGAAGCCTTTGATATCGTTGTGAGTGATATCTTCTTAGGCGGCAAAGGAACGGGCCTGGATCTCTGGAAGAAATTCCACAGTCCGTCGGTGGAATTTCTCCTCATGAGTGGAATGGACTGGAAAGACTTTGTAACAATGGTTGATGATGTTGGAGACATTAAGCCGTGTCTATTACAAAAACCGTTTCGTGTGGCGGATGGAGTCAGTACCTTAGCAACGGTCATGGCCTCGGAGAAATTATGACGACTTTTTATTAGCTTTTTGGATGGGGAGTTTGATGAGAAACGACGTTCCCTGACTCACACTGCTTTCGATATTGACAGAGCCGTCCATCTCATTAACAAAGTTATGGACTTGCGAAAGCCCAATGCCTGTCCCCTTGTTCACGTCTTTGGTGGTAAAGAACATCTCGAACACTTTTTCATGTAATTCTTCAGGTATGCCGCAACCCGAATCTTTGATCGTGATTTCTAACATGTTGTCTGTCTCATTTAAAATGATTTCAATATTTTTTTGTTCAGATTCCAGAACAGCATCTTTGGCATTCGAGAGCAGATTCATGAGCATTTGTTGAAAGTTGCCACGATTTCCAGAAATAACTTTAGATGCCGATACACGACTGTCAAGGCTGACGTTGATGCCATTCTTTTTGTAAATTTCGTCGATCAAGTAAATTGATTCTTGAATCGCTTCGAAAGGTGAAAAATCAGAAATATCGTGGTTATCTTGTCGCGAAAAGGATCGAAGTCCTTTCACAATTTTGGCGATTCTCTCCACAGCAAAATTGATTTTTTTCAGATAGACTGTTAAAAACTCCGGCGCCGATTCTTCTTCGGCGTATTTCAATTCAATAGCCGTTAGGTAGCCCGCAATAATAGCGAGAGGATTGTTGATCTCATGTCCAACTCCCGCCGCCAACTGACCGATGGAGGCTAGTTTTGCATGATGCTGAGCGATGGTTTTTTGTTTTGCGAGCGCCTCTTCGGCCACAATCTTTTGCGTGATATCAAGCTGGGTGCCTGTAAATCGAATGGGGTTCCCCTTCTCGTCCCAGTCTGAAAACCGTCCACGATCGATAATTTGGATCCAAGGACCAAGTTTGTGCTTTAAGCGATAGGTGGTTTCGTATCTATCTGTTTGACCATCGGTGTAGGCGCGAATCGCGGCGTTGCGACGATTGAGATCCTCAGGATGGATTCTGGTTAACCAAAAAGCCAGATTCATCTCTATTTGATCGAGATCGTAACCCAGCATCCCCGCCCACCGTTTATCGAACACCACCGAGTCATCTTTTAAGTTCCAATCCCAAATACCCAGCCCCGTGCCGTCTAAGGCTAACTCTAAAAATTGATTGCTCTCCGTTAGTTTCTTTTCCAGGTTTTTTTGCATAGAGATATCTCTAACAGTAGCTTGAATGTAAACTTTATCGCCCTCTTTGATTCGACTGAGTAAAACAGTACAGGGAATCACCCTACCGTCGGTATCCATATGGGACCATTCAAAAAAATGCACCCCTACGCCCAATGCCATCTCGACCATTTGTTTTGCTTTTTCCGAAGACAGCTCGCCATCGGGCTGTCTTTCGGGAGAGACCGCCCACGGCCCCAGTTTTAAAAAATCTGCTTCTGTTTTCACCTTAAATAGTTTTAATGTGGCAGGATTGCCCGAAGTAAAAAGCCAATGCGGAGGCTCGAGGATCATGATTGCGTCCTGGGATTGGTTAAACCACTGGGTGAGTTTATTTTCTCGACGTCTTAATTGATTACTGAGCTTCCGTAGCTCGAGATAACTTACGAGCTGCTTTGAAAGTTGTTTCAGAACTGCTTTTTTTTCCTCTGTAATTATCTTTGTAGCAGAATCAAGTACACAGATGGTACCAATCCGTTGCCCATTGGGGGTGATGAGCGGCGCACCGACGTAAAACTTAATAAAGGGCGCTCCCATGCAAACGGGGTTGTCCGCAAAGCGAGCATCTTTCGACGCGTCCTCAACAATTAAAAGATCATCACCCATGATTGCGTGGCCACAGAGTGATGTGTCGCGAGGAGTCTCCGAAATTTCCACGCCGTAGGCCGATTTAAACCACTGCCGTTCCCCATCGATCAAACTAATAAAAGATATTTTGCAATCGAAAACCAGAGCTGCTGTCTTTGTAATTTCATCAAAGTGCGCCTCCTGTAAAGTATCTAATATTTCATAGTCCTCGAGGGTCTTGAGTCTTTCTTTTTCATCTATTGGAATTGGGGCCTTTAGCACGAATACATCCTTTGAATGTTTAAACTAACCTAGGCGATTTTTTTTTGTTTGTTAGCGCCTAAGGCTAATCGCGCATTTACGATCAATTGTTTTACATCAAAAGGCTTGTCGAAAAATAAAACATCTTTAATGATATCTAGGCCGTCCTGAGTGTTTTCAATATGCCCAGAGACTAAAAAAATCGTGGCATTTTTTGAAGGCGTATCCGTTGTTTTAATGGCACTGATCAAAGCTGCACCATCCATCACCGGCATTTTTAAATCAGTGATGATAAGGTCAAATTTAGTTTGTTTTAGTTTTTGGTAAGCCTCGTGTCCATTGTGGGCCAAACTCACTTGGCATTTGAGTTCTAGCTCCAAAACAGATTTTAATAGATTACAAACCTCAACCTCATCATCGACGACCAGGACATTTGACATGATTTTCCCCTCAGGATTGTTATAGTTCGGACTATTTTAGCCATATCTTGCGTAGGTTGTTGGTCTGGTACGTTGGTCTGGGCCCTTGCGCGACCTTTAGTTAGTACCACAGACTCGGAGTACGTTCGATGGCGCCATGTTCTACAATGATGGCCACGTGCGCGGGTTCCAAGTGTCTTTCCATCAGTGTTAAAATTCTTCGATCAAACTGAAACGAAAACGATCTTTGCGTTGTGACCCATTCGTTGGGAAAATATTTGAGCTCATCATTTCGAAAGGATACCAGCAGATTGCTTTCGAAAACCCGAGTTTGCGTGCCGTCCTCAAAAGTTTCAACTTTGTAAATTTCGACTTTTGAAAGCTCTTCGATGACGGATTCGTAATCAACACGAAAGACATCCAGCCACCGCGATTCTGGCACTGTGATGCGTGCCTCCGTTTTTGTGTTTTCCATGTATCCCCTTGGATATTCGATAAACACGTGATTGATCTGTCGAATCACTTTAAGTGCGTTTGAGTTATTAAACTCGATTTTGAACTCCGTTATGATCGGTTTTTGTTTTAGGCTTTCAAAAAGTTGGCTACAGACTAAAATCTCTGCTTGTAAGATAGACGGCAAAAAAAACAAAATGAATATGATTGTTCGAAATCCCATATGTTTAAGTCAATCTACGGGATTTACTCAAAACTTTTTTGTAACCGCCCGTTCCGTACTTAAGCGCCCGACCCACCCGTGTGATGGTCGTGGTGGATATTCCCGTTTTTTCTGCGATGTCGCGATAGTTCTCCCCCGCATCAATCAATTGAGCCACTTCCCAACGGTCGGCAAGGGATTCCAATTCTGCTGGAGTGCAAAGATCTTGTAAAAAATCAGAGAGGTCTTGGGGGTTTTTAATGGCGGAGACGGCCTCGATCAGCAGCTTCAGGCGTTTCTTATCAGATGGCTTCGTGGTCACTATTTTCTCCTGTTTTACTGTAGTAACACAGTGAAACAGGAAATCAAGGCAAAAATACCTGAGTTTTTAGGTTTTACGCTTTAACCAGTCGAAGCAAGGAGATTTCGCTGCGGGTTCCAACCCGCAGGCTGGGACCCCAAAAGCCGGTTCCAACGTTCACATAGACCCACATGGCTCCACTTTTCATAAGGCCTTTGGGAAATTTTTGAAAAAATCCAATCAAAAAAATCCACGGAAAAAACTGCCCCCCATGAGTGTGACCAGAGAGTTGGAGTTGAAAGTGTGGAGCTGCGTCTGTTGCAATATTCGGCTGGTGGGCTAAGAGAATTTTAATATCAGCGGAGGGTGCATTTTCTAAGGCTTTTGCGATGCTAGGTTTGCTATTTGGACGCAGCATTTTTTCGGCGGGATCGGTGACGCCGGCGAAGAGGACCGATTTTCCATTCAATTGAACCGTCATGTGTTCGTTTAGAAGCGGCTTAATTCCCAAAAAAGAAAAATAATCCACCCACAACTGCCCGTCTTTGTAGTACTCATGGTTGCCGGTCACATAAAGCACTGGGAATTTTTTTGTGAGTTGCGCAAATCCGCTTGCTGATTTCTTGTAGTCATGAAAGCTGCCGTCCACCATGTCGCCGGTCATCACTAAAATGTTCGCATGGAGAGAGAGAGTTAGTTTAATCACCTTTTCTACAAATTTTCTATTCACCCCGGGACCCAGGTGTAGATCGCTCAACTGAATCATCGAAAAACCATGCAACTCCTCTGGAAGGTCAACGATAGGAACTGAAACATTCACTATCCGCGGTCCGCGAAGAGCATTCCAGGATCCGTAAATAAAAAGGAATACAGACCCCAGCAAAATAGCGATTGTGGCTTTGGTTGAAAGAAGTTCAATGGCAAAAGGAGTGTGAATAGCAAGGAGCAAAAGATAAAGTATTTCTCGAAGCACCAGAAGCCCAAGAACGAAGCTAATGAAGCCCATGCTCAAATACACCAGCCATCGAAAGATCCGATCCCATTTTTGTGGGAGGCGCTCGCGCAAGACTAGCAAGTACGAAAGTATCAAAGTAAATGGGATGCCGGCTATGATCCAGGAAATGTGGCCAATTCCAGTGAGCCTGAAACCGAGGAAGAAAAAAACAAGAGAAAAAAACGTCAGCGCCGTAAAAAAGAAAAGTTTCATTTTAACTCCCAAGCTGAGCCTACGAATTTCCATAGGCGTTGTCAAAGCAGCAGAAACAAGCTAGATTCATCGCGTATGAATTTATCCAAAGCCTGTGAAGCCATTGATAAAAACGGAATGTTGTTGGTGTTCCCAATCAACAACCAAAAAGAACCAAAAGCTCTCTGGCACGAGTTCTACCCGCGCAGCGAAATGCGTTGGCAGTGGGATGAGGGTGGCGACGACCGTGTGATGAAAATGTGGTACGGCATGAAAAAACTCTCGAAAGATAAACGTGTGGTTTATTCCAAATGGTATCAGGGGCGAGCCACCTTTTTTTCCCGTGAAGTCTTTTCGGCATTGCGAAGTTATTTAGCCCCTCAACGACAAAGACTTTCGCGTCAGGCTCAGGAGATGCTAGAGTTTCTTGAGTCCGATTCGCCGCTGTCGACAAAGCAACTTAAAAAAATGACGGATCTTCAAGGTAAGGATAACGAACGGATTTACCAAAAAGCGCTAAAGTCGCTCTTTCAACAACTGTGGATCGTGGGCTTTGGCGAGGTGGACGATGGCGCATTCCCTTCGCTCGCTGTGGGTGCGGCAACACTTCTTTACGAAGATCTATGTTTGGATAAAATGAAAAAAAACAAAGCCTTCGGTATTTTAAACAAAACATTTTCTCAACACCCGAAAATTTTAAAAAAAATCGAACAAATAAAAACCGACAAATAGGAGATTGAAATGTTAAAACCAATTATTGTATCCTCCGTAACGATGTTAATTTTAGACGGCTTATGGTTGGGAGTTATCGCCAATCGGTTCTACTTTGATAACTTAAGGCCCCTTGTGCGCGCCAAGGGCGATACGTTTGATGTCAATTACGTAGCTGCCGGTGCTGTGTATGTTTTAATGGTCTTAGGGTTTATGCTTTTTCTCGCGCCCTCCCTACAGAAGTGGAGCTACGTCGAAGCAATCATTCATTCAGCATTGCTCGGACTTGTGGTTTATGGAGTCTACGACTTTACCAATCTCGCAACACTTCGCGACTGGTCGATGCTGGTTACGTTTGTGGATATGCTTTGGGGGTCTTTTTTGTTTGCGACAACTGCTGTAGTTGTCAAAGTTATATCGTAAAAACGGACGTTTTACGAAAGAAGCCCCGTGGTCTTTTTACTGGCTTTGTTCTCGATGGGCCGATGGATGGTTAGAGTTTGGCCCTCGCGGCGCCCTGTATTGAAGAAATCAAGGTTTTTGAGCCTCGCTTGAGAGGCCACACTCACAAGTCGTGGATGAATTTTTGCAATGTACTGCTTGATCTGCGGATCTTTCGAAAATACAGCCAGTGATTGTTTTATGTCTAAGTTCTCTTTTAGCTCGATGTGGTGTGTGAGTTTTTCATCAAAGCCTGTTAGTAACCCCAAATGATAGGCCTTTGCCATGGATGCTGGAAAATGCCCCTCTTGTTTTTTCTTTTGTGTGCCTTTAGTGAGAATATAAGTTTTTAAAAAATCAAAAACATATTCGGCCATGAGAACATTCTCTTTTCTGCCAATCAGTTCGATGGTTCGTAAACGCGTCTGCTCCTGGGGGCAAAAAGCCGAGCCCACAATCACCTCCACCATGTAATGGTTCACCAAGATGCTCATGATTTTTTGCTCGTAGGTGTGCAAGCGTTTACGGTTGGTTTTTATAAATGCGTGATAGAATTCATCGGATACGGTGGAGGATTTTTCTAAATTGTACCTGGCATAGATTTCACGCACGCGGTTCATAGCCAGGGAGGCTTCGTTTTCGTTTGAGGAGCTAGCTAGGTTTAAGAGTTTGCGGATTTTTTCGAGACGTTTTTCTTCTTCGGAAGATGGTTGGGTTTGACGCCAATCGAGGGTGTGTTGCTGAAGGTGCACCTGCGCCTTGGCGTAGTAAAAAGGAACTCCAACTTTCTGACAAGCTTTGTGAAACACGTCCCCATGGGGGTTTCCGTCGGAATCGAGAACTTCGTCGGCATATTGATGGGCCATTTCATGGCTCAGCACGCCCACCACGTCATGCCATTCGTAATCGGTCACTAACTTTTGCGCGATCACAATGTGTCGGGTTTTTGCATTCCATAGGCCCCAGTACTGGGACGTGGGTTGAATTTGAATAAGGCACGGGCGCAATTTGAGGCGGCGCTGAAGATTGCGTCGAATGAACTCGTTATAGAGCTCACGATTGGCGGCATGCAGGAGCGTTTCGATTTCATTCACCACTCAGGAGGATGCCGTATGTCTCCCTTTGATGCAACAACGTCTTCTGTTGAGACTTTGCTTATTATTTTAAAAAACCCTCCGATGAGTTATCCATGAAAAAAATAATTCTTATTTGCTGTAGCGTCGTGTTAGCTAATTGTTCAACAGGCCCGCGCACAGGCCTCAACTGCGAAAAATTGCATTTGGACAGCGAAGCTCGCCTACAGGAACTGATGCATATTTTTTCATCGTACCAAGGCGTTAATTATGATTTGGCTATGAAGCTAGCTGGGCCCCTACGTGAAGAGGTTGGCGACCTTGACGCACGAGTTCGCAAACAAAAGCGAAAGTGTTGGTCGTCTGAAAAACGCCCCATCGATGCCGAAATGGCATTATTAAAAGAGGAATTATTTAAGGTTTATGGAAAAGACGACGGAGACGCAAAACCACAATCAGTGGCGACGCAAAAATCTTCTAACAGAAAACCAGCTTCCGTAGATTCAGTCGCAGATTCCGTCGAACTCGACAGCGAATGACGATTTAAGCGACCTGGCGGCTGAGGACTTTTTGATGCACGGCTTCGAGTCGTGCTTTTAGGGTATCGGCCGTGAAGGGCTTCAAAACATAATCATCCACACCCGCTTCGATAGCTGTCTTTACTTGGGCAAGGTCCGACTCTGCAGTTAAAAGTATAAAAGGTGTGTTTGCGATTTCCGGCGTGCTGCGAAGTTTGGCTAATACTTCGAGCCCTGTCATCTTCGGCATATTCCAGTCGCAGATAATAAAGTCAAAAGGTGGAGATTTTGAAATTATTTGCCACGCTTCCATCCCCGTCGAGGCTTCCTCAATATTTTTAAAATGCATATCCAGCAAAGTTTTTTTGGTGATTTTACGAATTGTTAGCATATCGTCGACAATCAAAATTTTTGCAGCTGTGTTAAACATATCTATCCTACCTCTTTCCAACGACTTCTATTTCGAGATGAAACGAGCCGAGTTCACTGGTAAATGGAATAACAATCGTGGGTCCGAAAGATTGAGTCAGTTTGAGTCTTTGCCCCGAAATGATGGCTGGCAAAGCCCGAGGAATTTGATAATTGTATTTGGCATTTAAATGCGCTTTCGCGGCGCCAAAGATCATATTTAAAAGCTCGCCCGCGGCGTCTTCGATTTCTGCCGAAATTTCTGTATGGTTTTCGCCAAACAGCTTATTGCAAACTGCGATAAAGGTATCTTTTGGAAAACATAAGGAGATGCTGCCCTCATAGATACGACTCACTAAGCTGATAACACCTATGATATCCACCGTCTGATGGAAATCGGCTTTCAAAATAACGGGTTGGCACTTCACGTCTAAGGCCGCCTGAATACGCATTGTATTTATTGTTGCATCGATGAAAGGATTGAGAAAGTCCGCATTGATGCGTTCAGAATTTTTATTATTAAAAATGGTTTTTCTTACTGCCGACATGGAACTCCCAAAAGTACCTTCTTATCGGGAGTTAGTGGAGTTTTTTAAACAAGACCTGCACTATCGTACAGGTGTGTATTCCACGCTGAAGCGAGCTCCGGGCTCGAGTTGTAACTGGACGCCTTCATTAACGACAATTTTATGCACACTGCGGCCAGAAGAGTCCGTTTCAACACGATAGCTCCAGCCCGTTTGATCACTTTTGGGGATAACCTGGCGAACACCATACCTTACGATGATTGGATCCCGTTGAAGATTGGCGATGTTTGGAGCGCGCTCCAAAACGATGGTCCGACGCATACTCTTTTTGACGATATCATTGCCAATTTTACTCAGTTCTGACCCGTACTGTGAATCTCGTAAGTCAAATCCAGTTCCGTTCATTAGATTTAAAAGTTCAACGATCTTGCGAGGGCCCCGTCCTGGCTGTTGAATGTAGTAATCGGCGTTTGTGTAGACGCCTCTCGTATTTCCATTTGTGGAAATCCATTCATTGTATCTTCCAAGCGCCGCATAAACAGAAACGCTCACGTTTTCTTTTTCTTGTGATTTCAAAAACTGGGCGACTTCGGTGGGTAAAACTTCCAAAGATTCGCGCTTGTCATTTGATAGAAGAGCGGCTTCGCGCTCAAGAGTAGCTCGTGTATTTGCATCTTGTTTAAGGGCGTCCTGCTCGATGTTTACATAGTCAAAGTCATCTGTATCAGTAAAGAAAATCACGGCCAAATGCGCGTCGTTTCGACGAAAGTTTTTATTCATTTGTTGAGATTCAGGTCGCAAAGCTGCTATTACGGGAGAAAAAACTTCTTCATGTTGTGGACCAGAGCGCAATGTCACTTTACCATTACCGTCGCGTTCGAAGCTCTCAACACCGAAAGCCAAGGTCGGACC
>JAYUKO010000265.1:0-9767 GCA_043764415.1 Bdellovibrionales bacterium
AATAATTTCATACAATCTCCTTTTAATTAGACACAGGGACGTTTAATTGAGCGGCGTGTTATTGTCCATTTAAAAGCCCTTTCTAAATTAATTCTTAACAGGATTGTAAAATCTTCAGTGCTCCCCCTTTAACATGATGTGTTATAAGGTCTCATGAGGTTTAAGTCTATGTCTACAAACGCATCTTCCAATGCCGCATTCGATTCCATAAACTCTGCCACCACCGCAAGCTCTTCATCTCTCCAAAGTTTGGTCGAGCGACTTTTACAAAACCCAAAAAATTCTGCAACATTGAATGCTCTGAAGTTGGAACTTCAACCTCTGCAACAATTTGTTCAAGAACCACTTCGCAGCGAAGAGTCCTACTATCGCAACAAGCTTATAGTGACCAACACTCTCGAAGTGATGGTGGCCAGTTGGAAGCAGGGCGAAGAATGCCTTCCCCACGATCACGGCGCTTCAATTGGGTATGTTTTCGTTTTACAAGGAAACTACATTGAGACTGGATATCGCTTTACTGCCTCGGGCCTTGAAGCCTACGACAAACACGTCCATTACGCCGCCGGTGATTTGATTCCGGTAGAGCAGGGCGACATTCACTCTATGCGCTGCTTGGACACCAATGGACTCACTCTGCATATTTACAACCCGCCGATCCATCGCATGAAAGTTTATGACCTTAAAACCCGCACGACCTTCACAGTTTCCGATGAAACTGGCGCTTGGGTTCCAAATGACACCCGTGAAATTCTTGAAGAACAAGTGTGGCCTGTCGTTAGCTCACCCACGGCCATAGCACTTCAGGGCCACTGCGATTTAATAATGTACACCACCCATTACCGCGAAGGCGGGCGTGAATTTGAAAGAGCCGCGCAAACCAAAGCTCGCGAACTCAGTGCTGTGGCGGCGAGACCTGTGGTGTGCGAGCGTGTGGAATCGAAAAAAGATTTTTTACGAATTTTTGCAGAGCTTAAGAAAAATAATTTCCAAGTGAAGAACTTTCATTTTTTCGGTCATAGCGGAATGTATGGAATCATGTTTGGAAGCCGTCAGTGGCCCGAGCAGTTTAGCCCGTTTGAATGGAAAACCATGCAGTTGCCAATCATGCAAAGCTCTGAATTTTTCTTCCATGCCTGCCGGTCGGGTCGGTGGTTTGCGCCGTTTATCGCGCGCGCTCTCAAAGTAAAAGCCCACGGCTATCACAATTATACGACTGTTTCGAGCCGCCCCGATCGATTCGCCTGGGAAAAACTGCACCCCCTGGCGAGCAAAAATAGCCTCTACATCATTGCTTGCCCCGGCAAAAAATCCCACGGAGTTTTAGGTTCAGTCAAAAAATATTCGCAGCTTTGTCCTGCTGACAAAATGTTAGCCTTTGAACCTTCAGAAGAGACTGTGGACACGACGTATGACTCCGTGGCCGAGATGTACGAAGACACTTTTCAAGATATTCAAGTGCGCTCTGACGAACTCGTGTGGCTAGAGAGCAAACTCGTGAAGCTTCAGCCACAAAGTGTACTGGATATTGGTTGTGGCAATGGGGCGTTTTTAAATCAGCTCTCTCCCCATTTTGAAAGCGGCGTGGGCGTTGATTTGTCGCAAGGGATGATTTCCCAGGCGCAAAAGTGCCGACGCTCCAACCCAAAACTCTCCTTTCAAAAAATCGATGGTCCCCATCTTCCATTTGCCGATGACTCTTTTGATGTGGTGATGTCCACCCTGGCGTTTCGCTATTTGGATTGGGATCCCTGCATGAAGGAAATCTTGCGTGTGTTAAAACCCGGTGGAATTTTTTTGGTTTTAGATATGGTGGCGGCTCCGGTAAAACTGTCGGAAACTCCAAAGTTTGTTCAATCGAAAAGCCGCCAGGTGATGCAAAACTTAACGCAAAAACAGTTTGCGGCGCCGCTTAAAAAAATGGTGCAGTCCGCAGCTTGGAAAAAGATGCTAGCCTACAATCCCATTCGCTCGGAACACGAAATGAAATGGTATTTAGAAAGTCGCTTTCCAGGCCAAAAAGTAGAATTGCTCAATGTGGGCTGGAACTCGCGAATCATCGCCTTCGATACGGGCCCCGTGCATTCAAAGCATGTGGAGAGTTTATCGTACCCGTAAAACATTCCCACTTAGGATTTGTGGATTGGGGCATCGGTGGTTTAACTGTGCTGGCCGAGATTTTAAAGTATCAACCGAATTTGCAAATCTCTTATTTTTCCGATGCGGGCTTCACGCCCTACGGAAAACTATCGGCCAGCGAACTCACCCAACGGTTGCAAACAATATTTCAATGGCTGGAAGCCAAAGGCTGTGACGGTGTTGTGGTGGCGTGCAACGCTGCAAGTGCTGCACTTTTACAAACGAGTTCAGAAGTTTTGCAAAAGGCCGGCTCGGGTCGGCAACATAAAGACAATTTCCACATTCCAATTTACGATGTAATTACTCCGACGATTCAGTTTTTAAAGCAAAGCCCATTTCAGCGCCTTGGAGTGATTGGTGGCGATGCCACCGTGCAGTCGCATCTTTATCGTGATTCGTTACCGATGCTGGACGTTACAGAGCAAAGCGCTCAACCGCTTTCGGCCTTGATCGAAGAAGGCAAGCTCTCGCAAGAAGAGATGGAACCCTTGCTAAGAAATATATTTACTCACCTTGAGCCAAAACAAATAGATGCTCTCGTGTTGGCGTGCACGCACTATCCCGCGGTGGCCGAGCACATCGTGCGACTTCATCCGCAATGGAAATTAGTGGATCCGGCGGTGATTATCGCAAGCGAGTTGCTTACTCACCTGGCACCTGGCCCAGCTCAGTTGCGCAGCTACTCTACCACTGGGAGTGCTAAGCAAATGATCACTTCGTCTATGAAAGCTTTCGGCTTTACTATTTCCGAAGTCGAAGTGCTTCCTCTTTCGATTTTTTCAGATTGTAGTCAATTCTAAAAGCCTTAGAATATTTTCAATTTCCCACTTCATTTTGAATTAATTGCAACCGACTGGTATCGCACCTACTTAAATAAAAACAAGTCGCTATTCGGGGTTTTGGTTAAGGCTTCTTTTATCTTGGGGATTTATTATGACATTTCAAAAAACATGCTTTGCAGCCTGCTCGCAATTCTTATTACTATTTTTGTTTGCGCAGTCTTTGGCCGACGTCAACGAATCGTCGGCGCTAAAGGCTTACAAAGATCGCTTGCGTATCATCCAAACTAGCCTCAACCCGGCGGAAATGTACGAAGCGACGAAAGATCTTGCACCAACCATCGAGTCCTTTGAAACTCTTAAAGAAACCTTGGCACGTCTTCCCGATCGTTACACTAATGGCGACTTTGACAACGCCTACAATCCCGAAAATACCGTCTTAATCCTGCTTGAGACTTTTGAAAAACATGCTTCTACGGCCGATATCGAACTTCTCGCTGATCTCAATCGCTGGGCCGACCTTTCGCACCTCGAGGAAGTTGTGCAGCAAAAAATTATTCAAACCGCAATCTACCTTAAAAATATCGGCTCCGCACGCAAGCTCGTCTCGATGAATAACCTCTATCCCTCAAGTGGAATTCGTCCCTCGCCCACAACCCTAAGGCTTGCAGGGCCCAGCCCGCAAAAAGCCAATGATGCACACAAATCTGCATTGCTGGAAATCGAACGTTTTTTTCAAAGTATGAAAAGCCGTGTGGTGGGACAGGACGAAATTTTAAAGTCCTTTCGTTCTCTCTACATTAGCGATCTTATCATCGGGGGGCGCCGTCTTGAGCCCGAAGTTTTTTATCTGATGGGCCTTCCAGGTAACGGCAAGGACACCATAGCCGAGGCCTACGTGGATGCTCTATGGAATATGCGCAACGCCCACATTTCGCACATGTATCGAATCAATATTCGCACCAAGGAAGAGGCCTGGAGTCTGTTTGGCTCCAGCAAAGGCTACGTAGGGTCCTCGGATCTTCCCGACTTTTTAAAGTTTTTGGTGGAGCATTCGGGCGGTAGATACAAACTCGGCTTCGAGAGAACCAATCAAGGAATGCGAACGATTGTGGAAAGAAATCCAGCGTGGAAAGCCGACGACCTGACTCTGCGAGCTCCACCCAATAAGGCGGTGATTTTTGTAAACGAGGCCCACAACATTCCTCGCGCCGTGAAAGATAATATTCTGAAACAAGCCATCGAAAAGGGCATTTTTCCGATCACCAATCCGGGTTCCACGCCCGACGCTGTGTCGGAAATTCATTTGCCCGTGACTTTTATTTTTGCCTCGAACGAAGGGATCGATCTTCTGGAACCGCGCGAAAAAAATGGGGCGCGCCTTGGGAAACCGCTGTCTTACCAACGACTGCTCGAAAACTATGAGCGGATTTTTAAAGATAAAGAACGTCTCAAACAAGCTATTATCAAGGGCAATGGCGAACTTAATAATCCAAGCCATCCCGACCAACCTGGGACTTCAGAGGAATTTCTCAACCGTTTTCCCGACCACCGTGTGCATATACTTCGCCCACTCAGCCCCGAAAATCTTCAACAGATTGCTGAGATTCTCATCAAAATAGAAAGCAATAAACTAAAAAATGCCAGCGGCCGCCTTGGCCAATACACAGTGGCTTTGTCGGAAGAGGCCATTCGATTTATTACTCAATATGATGCCATTCCCTCCGAAAACTCTCGTCCAATAAAAGCTCGACTTAAAAGTTTTGTCTTTGATGAAATTTATCAGGCCATTGAAAGTAAGGAGATCAAGCCCTCGTCGAGTGTTCAGGATATCCACGTGGACATCCAACTCAATCCGGATGGCTCGCGCTCGGCTCATTTCAAGATAAGTCATTCAAACCAACCCCCCTATGAGTTCTCGCGGGTGCTCGATCAAACGTTGAAGGATGTGCCCCAAGCACCCCTCTCGCAAGAACGCATCGAAGCCATCTTGAAAATGCGTCAACAAATTCTCGATAATGTGTTTGGCGTCGAGCACATTGTCGACAAGCTGATCGAAGCCGCCATTGTTTCGGAAAGTGAATCGCGGAATGCCGGAGAGTCTAAACGACCTGCCACCGTGATGGCATTTTTAGGAAAAACCTCCACAGGAAAAACTGAAACTGCAAAGCAATACGTAAAAGCGCGCTATGGAACCCACGAACGTCTCGAAACCATCGATTTTAATGGCATCCGCGACCTAACGGCCATGAATGCAAAAATTCTCGGCACTTTCGATGCACGAAACAACCCCATCCCGTCGGATTTTATGAAAGCCTACGACCGCGCTCCCGATGGAAATATTGCGTTTATTTTTGACGAAGCTGCAAACTCCCCGCGCGAACTTTTAAAAGCCCTTTACGAAATTTTGCGGGAACCTGTGGTTTCTGGATTTTCTGATGGCAAACCCAGGCCCATGAAAAATGTGACGATTATTTTAACGGGCAATGCCGGCGAACAAATTTACGATCTGATTCCAAAAGATTTGCCAACCGACGTCTATGAACGCGCTATGCGCGAGGTGTTCAGAATTTTTCTTAACAACTCCGATCTTCAACAACGAATTTTAGCAGAAACCTTTCCAGACGCATTCATCGCGCGCCTTGGAAGTAACGTGTATCACTTCGGCCCATTGAAAGACTCTGGCAAACGCCAAGTGGCGCAACTAAAATTGCTCAAGGGACTCGAGGGATTGTTGCCGAAAAGCAGTGAGCGTGGCTGGAACATGGTGTTTGCTAAAGAGACGGATGTATTGGATCTCTTCGACCTCATCGAAAAGGAAGGCTTTAACAGCGCCCACCAAGGCGCTTCTATCGACTCCTTTGTGCGACTTTCAATTATCGACAAAATTAAAGCCAAGCTTCTCAGCGAAAATGTTGCAAACGGGCAAAATGTGATGATTGAAGTTGTAAAGCAACCCATCGAGCGGACGGATCGCGATGTTTCTAATACCTTCAGACAAATGCGAATCACCTCCGAAGCTGGCCAAGAATTTATCATCGAAATTCCCATTGCAAAACGCATGGGCTCCATGGCCGTGCACAATGTGGATCGGATTTTAACGGCTTACCACGAAGTGGGGCACGAGATTGTTTCGGAAGTCTATTTTGGGGATCGTGTTCGCCCCAAGTATATATCGATCATCGAAGGGGTGACATTGATTGGCGCCTCCTTTGTTCACTATGCAGGAATCCGAGTGGGCCATCCCCTCTCCACCAGTCCACGCACAAAGCAGGTGGTGCTTCGCGAAGCCGCCGTGCTGTACGGCGGGTATGTGGCCCAACAGCTTGTCACAGTCGGTGCGCGACATGATTCTGGCAAAAAGAATGATCTCCACCGCGCCACACGACTGATTCAAAATGCCATTTTGCGCGATGGTCTTTCTGACGAGTGGGGCAAAAGGTCCATTCCCGACAACGTAAAAATTGGCGACTATATCGACCAAGAACTTTCACCTGAAGAAAAGGCCAAACTCAATCATATCACCGATCGCTGGATGAGCTACGCCGAGCAATTTGCGCGGGAAGCTTTGTATGTAAACTTAGATCGACTTTTTGTAGTGCTCGGAAAACGACTTTCTGAAAAAGGTTTTTTGGATCAGAAAGCCATTGCCGAAATTCACGAGCGCTTTCCCCCAGTCACTGAAAGAACGGCAGATTTTGTGGGTAAACTAGAAGAGGTTCGCAAAGTCATAGCCCTCCTCGAACAAAATGGGGCAGAAATGGGTGCCGTGCTAGAAAATAAATTTCGCACTAAAACCTACAGCGTGGATAACGCCGAAGACGCATTCAATCTCCTGATGAAAGCATCGAACGAGACCGGTTTGATTGGAAAGATTCGGAATTTCCTGACTCCTCCCTGGAAAAAATTAACGGAGCTGCAAAAAACCGTGGCGGCCTCTTATATTGGCAACAAAATATCTGATCTGAGTCGTGACGCACGAATCGCTGGTGAGTACTGGATGCCAGAGTCTGTGGCCAACATCGATCAAATCATCGAAGAAGAACGACTTCGCGAAACTCGGCCAGTCACGGACCTCGCCCGGTTTAAAATATTGGAGCAAGACGCGTTGGTCTCAGAAGAGCCGACAGAAGAACCGACAGAGGAGTCCCAAAGACCCTCTCAGGTGCTTTCGTGTAAAGAGCTTTTCTGAGGAGGCTCTTGACTTTCATCACACGGAAACAGAACTTTAGACTGTATGAAAGTTTTTTTCTCTGATCATTACTCGCTTGAATTGCCCGAAGCTCATCGGTTTCCGATGAGCAAATACAAAATGCTTCGCGATTATCTGCTGGAGCACAAAATTTTAGCGGCCGAAGATCTGCACGAAAGTCCGCTCGCCACAGAGGAAGAATTGCTTCTCGCTCACCATCCCGATTACATCGCATCCATGCGCGATGGCACTGCGGATCCTCTGATGATTAGAAAGATTGGGTTTCCGTGGAGCTCCGATCTGTTTTTAAGAAGTTGCGCCACCGTTGGCGGAGCGCTGGCCGCCGCCAGAAATGCTCTTAAAGACGGCATATCCGGTAATCTTGCAGGAGGAACTCATCATGCGCTCTACGACTCTGGAGGCGGCTACTGTGTGTTTAATGATATTGCAGTTGCTACGCGGATTTTTCATAAGGAAAATCCTAATCTACGCATTGCCATCATCGATCTCGACGTGCACCAGGGCAACGGGAACTCGAGCATTCTTGGCAAAGACAAAAATGTTTTTATCTTTAGCATTCACGGCGAAAAGAACTTTCCCTTTATCAAAGTTCCTTCGCATCTGGATATCGCTTTGCCCACGGGAGTGGAGGATAAGGAATATCTGGCAGCTCTCAACGTTGGCATGCAGAGTATTGAAAGTTTTAACCCCGATTTTATCTTTTACCAAACTGGAGTGGATCCCTTGAGTTACGACGCCCTCGGAAAAATGTCCTTAAGTTTTGAGGGACTCATGGAAAGAGATAAAATTGTCCTCGAGTACGCCTTGCACTCAAATATACCGATCTCACTCGCGTTGGGTGGTGGGTACGCAAAACCCATCGAAAAAAGTGTTGAGGCCTATGCAAACACCTATCGTGTGGTCAATTCGGTTTTGGAAAACATGACATGAAGTACGAAACGATTATTTTTGATATGGATGGAACCTTAGTCGACTCGAAAATTAACTTTCCTGCTATTTACCGTGCTCTCAAGTTAGAACCCGGCCGCTCCATTGTCGAACATGTGAACAGTTTGCCAGAGGCCGAGCGCGAAGCCGCTATGGATATAGTTCACTTTTACGAGGACGAAGGTGCAAGACTTTCCAACTTAATTCCCGGCGCCCTGGCGCTGGTTGAAAAGTTGCGACAGAGAGACGTAAACGTCGGTGTTTTTACCCTCAACTCACGAGCCATTGCGGTAAAAACGTTACAGCTTCACCAATTCCATATCCCGGTGGTGGTGACTCGCGATGATGCAAAACCAAAACCTCATCCCGAGGGTTTACTTAAAATTTGTGAGCATTTCTCAACGAGCCAGGAAAAGGCACTGTACGTTGGTGATTATAAATATGATCTTATAGCTGGAAAAAATGCGAATATCAGGACGGCTCTTTTTTTGCCAGCAGCGCCAGATTTTAGCACCGCGGATGCTTACCTCCAGTTCACTCATTTCAGTGAACTGGCGCAATACTTGTTCGACAGTTAAATACCTTCTAAAAATTCTTTTTCTTTATCGCTGGATTGAATATGCACACTTCCCATGGAAGACGATTTGTTATTCAATTTTATGAAGCCATACACCTTAGCTTTGACTCCGGCCGGAAGCATAGGCGCCGCACTTAACATGGTTAAATTGTGAGAGTCCGCAAGTTTGATTTGAATTTTATTATTCTGAGCAAAACCGATTTCTTGCGCTCCTTTGAAGGGAAGATAACTTAAGTACACCGATCCGCGATGACTTTTGATTCCTACGTATTCTCCCGAAAACGTCGCACTGTTCACCCACACCATTCCCTTGTTGTCGGCAATCATCATATCTTCGGCGCTCACAGGAACTGAGCCCACACTGCGCGGCTCATCTTTTTTGTTCAATACGGGCGTCAAGCGCACCACCACTCTGTACTTGTCCGTTTTCACCACTTCCCAAGTCACCGGTGCAAAATTCGTAATGGTTATTTTTTCTTCTCGCAATTGTTTGACGAGTCGTGGGCTTTGCGGATCCTTCGGGTTGTGTTCGATTTTTTCGTACTGCTGCACATGTACCTGTAGAGCACCCTTTTCGTCGATGGTCCAATGATGTCGCAGGCCAAACGGGTCCATACGATCCGACGAATAGGTCCAGTGGCTGATAAGGTCTCCCTTGCGGCCAAACTTCCAACTGCGAAATTCTGCTTCTTCATAAAACAGAACCGTGCCGTCGGTATTCGTAACATAGACATTGCCTAAAACTTCAAGACGTTCGCGCAAATCTTGAGGAGAGAGCTTTTTAATAACGTCTCCTGTATTGCGACCAAAATCTGTGGACACCGACTGAGCGAAGACAAAGCCAGTCTGCAAAAGAATCAATACACATCCTAATATTTTCATAAATACTCCTTTTAATCTAACTTGGTGTAAACCACTTCGATAGTTGCATCGTCGTACGCATTTTGAATAATTTCTTGCGGTTGTTGCTGCACTCCCTGACCAAATATTAAAGCGCCCAAAACCAAACCAACGCCCGCAGCAGCGGTCAGCTGGAGAAGGTGGCCCACCGAAAAACTACCCGAAACAGGAAACTGCATTTTTACCGCCACCTTCCAACGATGCAGCTGTAAATCGCTGGGCTGTTTTTTTCGCA
>JAYUKO010000266.1:0-2849 GCA_043764415.1 Bdellovibrionales bacterium
CCTCGCCGATTTATCATCACCTCAACGAAAAAGACTTTAGCTACCAACCCATCTACTTTGATGAGCCACTGATTTATACCGTCGAGTACGCAGCCGTGCCAGCAACGTGCTCTTCGTGCGACGATGCTCAGCTCTTTGTGGAGTTTTTATTGCGAATGGGCTCACAACGGACCATCATGGAAAAAAACTATATGCTTCCGGTTGTTGAAGGTGTGCGCAAAGGAACGGCGTTTGATTTTTCTAAAAATATACAACTGATCAAGCCCAATGCGTTTTTAAAAACGATTGATAACAAAGAAAAAATCTTAAACCAATGGAACAAGACAGGGCTTTGATTGTTGCAAAAGAAGCTTCCGATCTTTCTTTTAGTCGCGCTGCTTTGGTTGCCTTCTTTTTTAGTTTTTAAAAACTTCGATTTTTTTCACTCCGAAACACTGTTGCAGTCGCAACACGCCCTGTTGTCGTTTTTGCAGGCGCTGTGCAGCTCCCTTGTCACTTTGCTTATCGCCTTTCCTGCAGCCTGGGGAATGCTGGCTTTAAAGCGCCGTTGCTCAACCCAGCTCTTTTATATTTTTGAGTTTTTAGTTCTGATTCCCAGTTTTCTGCCATCATTGATGGTGATGATCAGTGTGTTGGTGCTGTTGCCCTTTTTTCCTTTTGGATTTTGGGGAGTTGTTGGTATGCACACGCTCATCGAGGTGGGGCTTGTTGTCGTCTTTTTAACTCGTTGGCTTGAGGTCAAGCTCCGCTTCTACGAACCGCTTTTCGAATTGTATCCAAAATCTTTATTCAGGCAATGGGTGCTGACGTGGCCGCTTCTTAAACGTGAACTTTACATGGTTTTTGGTTTTCTCTTTGTTTTTTATCTTACGAGTTTGTCAGTGCCCATCATCATGTCGGGTGCGGATCGCTATGTCAGCCTCGAGTACTTAATTTATGCCAGCTTAAAAAATCGCGGCGACTGGAACACGGCTCTGCATTTTTATTTGCTGCAGCTCGGATTTATTTTTCTTTGTTTGGGCTTTTTGCCTCGGCGTGAGCTGGAAGAGCCGGGAAGTGAAACAGTGGTGTATGGAGGCCATCGCCAAGGACTTACTATGGCGCTTTTGGCTGTTGTGCCCGTCGCTTTGTGCTTGATTGGAATGGTGAAGCATTTTTTTACGGGTCTGCAGGCAATGCAACGCGAGCCTGTGGAATTTGCCGCTGCTGTTGTGGGGTCTTTGTTGCTGGCGTTTATGAGTGCGGGATTTGTATTTCTATTTTTATCAGTGCTTGCCTACTTTTATCAACAAACCTCGGCAAGGAAGTATCTTCAACTCTGGACCATTCCCAGCGGCGTGGTGATTGGATTTTTTTGGCAGCAACAATTAGCTGGCACGGCGTTATTGAGTCTTTTGGTGCTCGCGGCCGTGAGCGCGTTTTTATTTTTGCCAACACTCGCTAAACTTGGCGTGTACCAACAGATCGAAAAACTTCATGAGCAAATCGAAATGGCAGAGCTTTTGGGGGCCTCGCAATTTAAAATTTTTAAATTGATAACGTTTCCCTTAATTTTACCGTGGCTTGCGCTCTCCATGGGGCTTGCGTCGCTGTGGGCCATGGGAGATTTTGCGATTTCACGTTTATTTGTTCGCAGTGATTTGACGTTGGCTTTAAAAATGCAAAGTTTGGTGGAGCAGTACCGCTGGGAGCATGCACTTTTTCTTGCGTGGTTTTTGTTGCTCATGAGCGCGGTTATTTTTCTATTTTTTGGAGGGTTCGCCTTTGTCGCTTATAAAAAACTTAAATAAAGTTTACGAGAATTTTACCATGGACATCCCAGAGTTGGAGTGGCCCGACACGGGCGTCACCGTCCTGTGGGGCGAGTCGGGTGCGGGTAAAACTACATTGATTCGTTTATTGATTGGCTTGGAAGACGCCTCCTACGAGTGGGTGTTTGGCTCGGAAAATATCGCCAAGCTGCCCCCAGCGCAAAGAGGCTTGGGAGTGGTTTTTCAAAGCCTCGCTTTATTTTCCCATTTAACGGCTCGGCAAAATATGGAATTTGTGTTTTCTAAAACCTCAACAGAGGAGCGCCGCGAACTGGAGGATGTGAGTCGCTTTTTAGAAATCGAACCGTTTCTCGAACAAAAAGTCCAAAGCCTTTCTGGAGGACAAAAGCAACGAGTGGCCCTGGCGCGAGCTCTTTTAAAGGCACCGCGGCTATTAATGCTCGACGAGCCGTTCTCGGCTTTGGATTATCAACTTAAAAAACAGGCCCGCTCCCTTGTGCAAAAAATTGCACGGGAGCGAAGAATCCCGGTTTTGCTGGTGACCCACGACCCGGAAGACGTGCGGCTCCTGGCTCAGCGAGTCGTCATTCTTGAAAAAGGACGAATTAAGGCTTCCCAAACGCCCGAAGAGTTTTTAAAACTCCTTTAACACTTTCCATCTTCAAAGGGGCCCAATATGTCCATCACTCCCTTAACTGTCCAAAGCAAACTGCATGGCAATCCCACGTCAGAGCTGCTGTGGAGCCAGCCGGTAAAAACACGCGCCGGCGGCACCGCGAAGGTGGCTTGCCCCGTGGCGTCTCGAGCGATGATTGCGTTGATGGACATGGCCGCCGTGCAGGGCGGAGCCGCGAGTCACTTTGGTGGGCCTTCAGCTTTTGCCGAAATCATGTCCAGCGCTTTTGGATATTTTTTCGCGAAGGCCAAAGAGCAGAAC
The DNA here is from genome assembly GCA_043764415.1 of Bdellovibrionales bacterium. Classification (GTDB taxonomy): domain Bacteria; phylum Bdellovibrionota; class Bdellovibrionia; order Bdellovibrionales; family JAGQZY01; genus JANPLN01. Next base: position 2,710 of record JAYUKO010000266.1, read on the forward strand.
AAGCAATGGCATCAGCTGTTTCATTTTGTAAACGATGCCGGCCACTGCGAGAATGGACTTTACGCCATCAAAGCGAATTACCGATTGGCGGGATTGAGTCTTGAAAGTTTAAATCAGTTTCGTTCTGTAGAAAGTGTTCT
>JAYUKO010000267.1:0-9748 GCA_043764415.1 Bdellovibrionales bacterium
TTTATCTTGGATTAAATTTTGTAATGCTTTTTTCGGGCGAGCCAGAACTTTTACAAGGACAGCCCGAAGTGGTCGCTCGATACTTGCAACAAATCTTCAGCCCCTCAGTGACCCCTTGGCTATCGCTGTTGATTGCATTTGGACTCGTGACCACAACGTCCGCTCTATTTATTACCGGCCCCAGAGTTTACGCTAGGATGGCGGCGGATCGCGCACTTCCCCGGTACTTCGCGGTTCGCGAAGGTCAAACGCCCCACGCATCATTACTATTACAAACGGCCCTTGCACTTCTTATCATCTGGGCTTTTGATTTTGATAAAATTTTACATCACACGGGTTTCGTACTCACCTTTTGCTCGGCCCTGGCAGCGTCGGTTCTCTTGAAGAAAACTCCTTACACTCGCTGGGCCTTCTGGGAGGCTCTGATCTTTTGTGTTCTGTCAGGAGGACTCATTGCTGTTGACGTTTTAAGCATGGCGTGATTAACCCAACACATCAGCCAAGGGCCACGCCCATGGCCACTAACAAGGGGAATTATGAAACACGTTTTTAAATTCACAGTTATATCAATCATCACACTCACAACTTTCTCAGCCTGGTCGGTGACCGAGCAAGAGTACTTGTTGCAAAACAAAACCTACACCGATGGTCTCGTTGAGTTTTTTAAAAACGAGGATAAGCTCTCCCGCCAGGTTGAAAGCTTAAAAAAGGCGAAAAAAGAAACAGAAGCTCAGCTTAAAACACAAACAGCCAGTCTTGCGAGCACGACTAAAAAACTCAACAACGAGCAAAACACTCTTACGTCTCTTAAAGACAAAGAGCTTAATAAAGTACAACTCGAAGCAAATCTAAAATCGCAAAAACAACAAAACCTAAACAAAATAAATAATCTTGAAGGGCAAATCTCAAACGCCTCGAATCAGTTACAAAATATCAACTTCACAGTTTCCCAGTTGCAAAACGAAGAGAATTCACTGATCAATAAATACAACACCCAACAGCAGGTCGTGAACTTTGCCGAGAGCACTGTTCGCAATCTCGAGGACGAAATTCGTCAACTCCGATGGGATATCGAACGTGCGCAGGATCAAATCCAAAGACTGAACAATCAGATTAACAACCTCGAGCTCAAAAAATCTGCAGAACCCGATCCGGTGATCCAGGCGCAAATCCAGGCTGAAATTCAGCAAAAGAAAAACCAAAAGCAAAATTTAAAAAGCGATGTAGACTTTGCTGAAGCTCGTTTGAACTCTAAAAAGCTTCAACTCATCAATGCAGAGTCCAACGTGAGCCAAGAGCAAAATAAGTTGAGCACGATCAGAATCCAACTCAACGGTAAACAGAACGAACTCCAATCGGCGTTCAACCAACAAAGTCAGATTAAAAACGAAGTGGACAGTTTGAAGTCGCAAAAATCGTCTTTGGTCTCAAAGAACAGCAACATCAATGCCGAGCTAGATGTGCTTGCAAACCTGCCCTTCTACATCGCCGAATCCGAGAGCAAGATTCAGTCGCTCACTCAGCAAAAAAGTCAGCAAGAAGCCACTGTGAACCAAACTCAAACGTCGCTGACTTCCGTTAGCACAAATTTGGCCACAACTCAGCAACAGCTTGATGCCTCAAAAGCTACTGTTTTGACTCAAGAGAAAAACCACGACGTTGTCCTAAAAGAATTTTTAACCACAGCTGCAGTTGTTGCACCGACAATTCTGCCCGAAGGCACTATCTCTATTGATAGTACTTTAGCGACAGAACTGATTGCGACGTCCAAAGACTGGTCTGTGTTTAAGGGAACTTCTACAACCCTAGGAGGCGGAAACGTGTGCGTGGCCTCAACGCAAGTTTTAGATTCCGTTTCGGGCGTTATTTCGGAACTGATGGTGGTTAAATTGGGTGACGTTGTGAACGGTTACTCCTCGCCATTTATCGTTACCACTCACTCGCGCATTGCCGATCTGGTTGTAAAGGGGCAGCTAAAAACCGATAGCAGCAAATCCATTCTACTGCCGTTACTGCAAAGCCCTGTGGCCAACGAAAAAGCGCTGATCGCCCGTTACTCCGATACAGCTTCGTTGATTTCGTACTTAAGAGCCCACAGCTCAGCAAAAGTGGAGTTCACAGTACCAGGTGCACCAGTGACCATTCCTTTCTCACTCCGGGGCTCCAGCGCCATGGTGAGCAAAATGCTCGATACTTGCAAAAACTAAAGAGCAAAAACTAAAAGGCAAAAACTAATACTACAGGTGGGCTTAAAAACCCACTTAGCTAGATAAGGAACCGATGATGAAAAATATTTTATTCACTTTAATTGTAAGCGCTCTCCCCCTCGCAGGAGCTTCGGCTGCGACTCTCAACTTAAAGGCTCAATGCACGGTCTCTGGCGAGTATTCCGAAGTGGACAACGACGAGGCAAAGTCCAATGGTTGGACTGTTTCCGAAGATGAGTATGGTGATGTTTCGTATGTGATTAACATGGCGATAGATACTTCGCAGCTACCGATCAATAAATCATTGGGCGACCTCAATGTGAGCGTTTCCAAAGAAGGTCGTTTGGAAGTCGGCATGAGTGTTGGCGATGCCGACGCTGGAGCCGATTCCAGCTTGGTGCTCCCACAAAAAAATAGCGAGCTGTTGCCAATTGCGGGCCTCCAATGGTCCGTCGCGGGCGGTGACTATGCGTCCGGTATGTGGGGTTTCAATTGCTCCACCGAAATTAACGTAATTCAATAAGCTGAGGCATAAGGCCTTGGGATATAATAAGGAGACTCGAATGAAACAGTTATTTTTAACTCTGGGTGCTGTTTGCTTACTAGCGACAGCCAATGCAAAAGTGATTTCTGGAAATACACAGTTCGTGAAGATCGAAGTCCAATCGGTGGTTTTGGAAGTGAGCGCAAAATGTAAATCGCCAAAATACGAAGACGATACCTTTCAAGTTTTTTTCTCAGAGGCTTCCTATCCTGAAGTTTCTTCCTACCAAAAAATGGGTTACTCCTACCGGCTTCTGGATAAAAACTGCGGCTCGTTCGACGCAACCAAAATACCCCTCTCAAGCAGTGACTATGAAACTGTACAAATTCTGATGATAAACACTTCGGAAGCTCAAGAGATCTTGGACGAAGCCATCAAAAACGCCTGGTCTTCGGCTAAGTAACATTTCTGACGCACCTTTACTACCGCTGCGGTAGTAAAGATGACCTTTACCCCGTTTTTGGTACCAGTAAATTATTATTTAGATATTGGCTTATTCTTTAACAGAGGATTTTTGGAGAGTTCTCGGTATTCTTTCCGAGAACAGCTAGGCACGAAGCACTACAAATAAATATACGGTCCGTAAACAGAGCTGTACGATTGTACCTTGGTATTCTAGTTTTGATTCGGACGCCCCTCATGCTCAGGATCAGCATTAGGATAAGGCGTAGTATAATATGAATACTTAGATAGATTCTGGTCAGCTTCTGTGACCCCCCATTCCTCGAGGTTTCTACTTATACCCTCTATGTGTGCGTATCCAACAATTAACGAAATGCTTATTCCACATGGCAAAGCATCAATAATTTTTTTAATATTAGAAGCGAAACGTCTATTCCTTGCTGTAAAGACGTATAACGAGCAACTTAAACTATTAAAATCTTCGCAATTATAATTATAGTGGTTGAGCTCGCCAAACTCTGCAGAAATTGTTATTTTTGGAAAGCTTTCAGATCCAATAGAGTTTTTATGTATTTCGAGGAATGAAATTGCGTTGAGCCGTCCCTCGGTGACATCAGCAACTTTATATGGACTACAAGAGGTTTCCCCGTTTGATAAATTGATATTTTGACGAGACTTAGATCCTAAAAATTTAAGCAATTCCTGATGGGATTCATTTTTATTTCCATAATAGTAATCTCCAGTAAAATGACCTTGTTCGTTCACATCAATCCTAATACCAGGGTCATCCCACAAGTCCTCCATTGGGGAGCCAACTGGCAATGCAAAAAATCGAGAAAAGAAACCATATTTTTCTATAGACTCCCACGCAATATAATCTTCCTCCAGTGAACTGCTGCTTTGATTATAAGAATCTATTTTTTTTTGGATAGTTTGCGCTCCAACGATTTTCCAAAAATCCCACGCATCTTCTTTAAGCCTAACTGGAAAGTCCTTGCCCGCTAAATACATGGCCATACGCATTTTGGGATTTGCAGTATGGTCTTCACCGTTAATAACGATTGAATTTTTACATTGGGGACCGCGGTTATAGTTCATGATATTAAATGTAACGAGTCGCTGCTTTAATTGGGGGCAGACTAATTGAGAGTAGTTAGACGGTAGTTGGGTTATGGCATTTAATCTCTTGGAGCAATCGTTTAATTCAAAATTAGCATAGTCTGCACTAGCATTAGTAAACGTCAGTAATAAGCTATTTAGTAATAGAAATTTCAACATAACTGACTCCAGACTTTACATTCGATGATATTATACAAGAATTGTAGATCAACTTCGCCTGTAATGATTTAGCCAACTTGCCGAAAATTGACACCTTAGGAAGATTTAGAGGGTAAGCATTTGCAATGAGCCAATTTACTATATGAGCTCTTAGCGTGTAACCAGATTCAATTCGAAATAACCCCACAACCCAAGACCTCGCCGCTCTGTAACATAAGTGCCATTCTTTTAGGGTCGTAATCTAATTTTGACAAAGGGCAATCACCCGTTGCCTTGCAAGCACCGGATTGACGCGAGTCTACTACCGCTACGGTAGTAAAGATCTGTAACGTTCTTTGCAGATCCAGAAAAACACAGTTGAGCAAAATAACTAAACCAACGAGTCGATTGGCTCTTTCCAGCAATTCAAAAATGGATACCCTCTGATCAAAGAAGAGGATTTCTATCATGATTCGATACCATATCTATAAATTGCGATTGCTGGTGGTTTTGTTACCTGCCATTGGGTGTTCTACCTACAAACAAAATGGCAAATGCTACGACTACAAACCGGTAGGCTGCCTTTTTATGAGTGCGCGCTTGGTGTGCGAAGTGAATTCTGCAGGCTGCGAAACCTGCAATTGCGTTCCGTTTCAACAAGGAAAAGATAAATCCCTCGAAAAACACGAGGCTTGGTAAAGCTGTCGCGCTGGCCGAAAGCTTCTATCGGCTGACACCTGTAGGCTGAATTTGGCAGCCTCACTTTGCTGACTTAACTGCGCAACCTCGTAAGGCCCTCTTCGTAGCCTGCAATCTTCGAGCGCAGCTCTGCAAGCAAAGCTGTGTCTTTCTGCACGATGTCCTCAGGCGCATTTTTCACGAAGTTGGCATTGGAGAGCTTGCCTGAAAGTACATTGATATCTTTATTGGTCTTTTCGATCATCTTTTGCACGCGCTTGATCTCTTCGTCGATATCCACGAGGCCCTCGAGCGGCACTACCACGTCGATGCGAGTATCTGCAAAGCGCACGGGAGCCACAGCACACTTCGAAAGCGAACTGCGAGCTTCTACCTTTAATTCGTCGAGGCCTGCCAGTCGCATGATTTCGGCTTCGTTGCGCAAAAGAATTTTTTGTGTGGCTTCATCTTGCGGCACGGTCCACACCTTCATCTTTTGGCTGGGCTTAATTAAATTTTCGCCGCGGATGTTTCGCACCGCTAAAATAACTTCCATAACCACTTTCATCTCATAACTTGATTCCGCAGAACCAAAAGCCAACCATGCCTTGTCGCCCTGTTGAGTTGGATACTCGTCGATGATGCAGGCTTTGTTTTTAAACGGCAGCTTTTGATAAATTTCTTCGGTGATAAACGGCGTAAACGGATGCAGCAACCGCGTGATGCGATTGAGAGTTTGCAGCAATACCACTTGCGTTGCCAACTTTGTTTGGCCTTCGCCTTTGTAAAGCACGGGTTTTGAAAATTCTAAATACCAGTCGCAGAACTCATGCCACACAAACGAGTACAGGCTGCTTGCCGCATCGGAAAAACGATCCTCGCCAAGAAAGGTTTCCACCTCTTTCATTACCTCGCCCGAGCGATACACAATCCAGCGGTCGGCAGTAGATAAGTCTTTGGATGATTTGATTTGTGCGATGTCTTTTTCGCTCACACCGTCGGTGTTTTGCAAAATAAAGCGAGCGGCGTTCCACAACTTGTTCATAAAGTTGCGATAACCTTCGAGACGGTCCACAGAAAATTTTAAATCTTTTCCCGACGCAATTTGCGACATCAAGGTAAAGCGAAGAGCATCGGCTCCGTACTGGTCGATCATTTCCACTGGATCTAACGAGTTGCCGAGGGACTTTGACATTTTTTTGCCGTCGGAATCGCGAACCAATCCGTGGATATAAACTTTGCGAAAGGGAATATCGCCCGTCAGCTCGAGACCCATCATAATCATGCGAGCGACCCAAAAAAAGATAATATCGTGGCCGGTCACAAGAACACTTGTTGGGTAAAACGTTTTTAAGGCTTCGGTGTTTTCAGGCCAGCCCATGGTGCTGAAAGGCCACAAACCCGAGCTAAACCACGTATCTAGAACATCTTCATCTTGGCGAAGCTTTGTACTTTTGCACTGCTCGCACTGATTGGGATCGTGCTCGCTCACAGTGACATGGGCGCAAGCTTCGCAGTACCATGCGGGAATGCGATGGCCCCACCACAACTGACGCGAGATACACCAGTCTTGAATAATGCTCATCCAGTGCAGATAAGTTTTTGACCACATTTCGGGTTCAAAAGTGATGCTGCCGTTTTCCACCATATGGCGCGCGGGTGTGGCCATGCTTTGGGTGCGTACAAACCACTGCTCCGACACAAAGGGTTCGGCAACAGCGCCTGTGCGATCGCAAAAGCCCACAGAGTGTGTGTGGGGCTCAACCTTGACGAGTATTCCCTGCTCTTCTAAATCGGCAACGATTTTTTTACGTGCCTCAACAGTGGAGAGACCTTTGTAGCCGGCACCGTTTTCGTTAATGGTGCCATTTTTGTTGAGAATATTAATAAACTCGAGTTTGTGTTTTTTGCCCAGTTCGTAATCGTTAAAATCGTGGGACGGTGTCACTTTGAGGGCGCCGCTGCCGAAGTCTTTGTCCACGTAGCTATCGGCAATGATGGGAATTTTTCGCCCTGTAAAAGGAAGTAATACGTTTTTGCCAATCAATTTTTTATAGCGCTCATCTTCGGGGTGTACACAAATTGCAGAATCACCAAGCATGGTTTCTGGTCGCGTGGTGGCGATGACGATTTTTTCAGTACTCCCTTCGATGGGATAGGCCAAGTGGTATAAATTCCCTTTGATCTCTTTGTGAACAACTTCCAAATCCGAAATTGCTGACTGCAATGGCGGCGACCAGTTGACAATTTTTTCGCCTTTGTAAATCCAACCTTTTTTATAAAGCTTCACAAAAACTTTGCGAACCGCTTTCGAAACGCCGTCATCAAGCGTGAAGACCTTGCGGTCCCAGTCTACAGAATTACCCAAACGCTCCATTTGATTATAAATGCGCTCGCCGTATTGATTTTTCCAGTCCCAGATTTTTTTAACGAACTCTTCGCGACCAAAATCGTGACGCGTTTTTTTAGTTTCTTTGTGTAAAAGTTTTTCCACAACCGCCTGTGTGGCAATCCCCGCGTGATCTGTGCCGGGCAACCACAGAGTATTAAAACCGCTCATACGTTTCCAACGAATCATCACATCCTGAATGGTGTGATCCAAAGCATGTCCCATGTGCAAAAAGCCTGTCACATTAGGAGGAGGCAAGATGATGCTGAAAGGAACTTTGGTGGATGTGTCGTCCGCTTTGAAGTAGCCTTTTTGTTTCCACCAAGAATAGGTTTTTGCTTCTACCTCTGTTGGATTGTAACGGTCGGATAGCATTTCACTCATGGAGCGCTCCTTGTTGAGCCCTGTGCGGCTTGTGGGCCCGGGGCCCTTTGATCAGGAAGTTGCGAGTATTTAAAAATAATGGCGATAAATCCCAAAACTGTCACCAGGCTCGCAGCTAAAAATGGACTTTCCATTCCGTACTGGGTGTAAAGCCAACCGCCCAAGATTGGGCCGAGAATTCGCCCCAGGCTTGCCGCACTTTGCGAAGCTCCCATGATTTTTCCCTGCTCGTTATCTTTTGCGGCCACACTCACAATCCCGAGCAGTGCGGGCCGTGAAAAACCGTTCCCGATGGCCACAAAAACCATGGCCACCGCTAAAAAAGTCACCGTGTGAGAAATGGAAATCATATAAAAAGCCATTCCCATCAAAATCATTCCGATCACAACCAGCCGACGCTCTCCCCACTTAGGCATCAAGCGGCGAACCAAAAAACCTTGGGTAAACACCATCACTAAACCAACCACAGCAAAGCCCATTCCCGATTTTACAAAATCCCAGCCAAAGCGATCGGCCACAAACGGAAACAGCATCACTTCCATCAGCGGCATGGCAAAATTTGCCAAAAAGTAAACCGCGATAAGATAAGCGATAAAGAACGAAGTTTTTTTGGGAGCTGCGATTTCCTGCGTGAGGTCGTCTTCGAATTTTTTAGTTTCCGGTAAATAAAAATAAGCCCAAACAAAATTTAGGGCTGTTATCGCAAACGCCATCAACGCTGGAAAAAAAATTCCAAAGGGAGCATCGTTGCTAATTTTTTGCCCCAAATAGCCAAACAGACTGCCCAGCGAGGGCCCAATGATAAAGCCCAAGCCAAAAGCTGCGCCAATCATCCCCATGGCGCTGGTGCGATTTTTTTTATCGGTAAGATCTGCCATGGCCGCATGGGCCGTGGAAATATTTGCCGCGAAGGCGCCGGCCAGTGAGCGATAAATAAACATGCTAATGAGGGTCGGCGCGAAGGCCGTTCCGAGATACGACAAGCTCCCACCAACAAGGCTAATTAACAAAATCGGCCTGCGTCCCCAACGATCACTGAGTTTTCCCCAAAATGGGGAAAAAATAAACTGCATCAACGAATACGAGGCCATCAACAGCCCAATTTCAAACTCCGAGGCCTGAAAATGCCGCGCTAAAAACGGACTGAGTGTAATAAAAATTCCAAAACCCACAAGATCAAGAAATACGATCAAAAAAACAATCAGCTTCGCATGGGACTTTTGGCTACCAGACATGATCCGCTATACATAGCCGATCCAACCCCCAAAAGGTACGCCGTACCGTTTAGTTGAGAATCGCGTCATTCCCCAAAAGGTACGCCGTTCCGCTTGCGGTACGCCGTACCTTTTGGTTGAGATGTGCGTCAATTTTTGTCTAAGCTTGGCCGATTATTGTCGGGCGCATGGTGTCCGGTGCTTCGGTCTGAGTTTCCGTGTCGACGAAATCCAATTTGTCTCCCAGAGCGGGCTCTGGGAAGATTTTTTTGCCTTGATCGAGCATGGTGATATGGGCCTGCATCAACGAGCGCAAAGTGGTTTCGTATTGCAGCCGAGCTTTTTTGAGGTCGGCGATGTCGTAGTACATTTTTTTCAGGGAATCCCGAGCATCTTTCATCAGCATCTCGGCCCGTTGGCGAGCATCGTTGATGATCAGTTGCGATTCTTTCTCAGCATCCATGCGGAACTGATCAGACATTTTAGACGCGGCTTGTATCGTTGCGCGCAAGGCTTGATCGCGCTCGATGTACTCCACAAGAGAGCTATCTTTTTTTGCAAGTTCGTCCTTCAAACGCTGGCGTTCGCGAACCAACTCTTCCATTTGATCGGCCACATCGCGCAAGAAATCGTAAACTTCCTGCGGATCAATACCCAGCATTTTTTTAGAAAA
>JAYUKO010000268.1:0-2839 GCA_043764415.1 Bdellovibrionales bacterium
AAAAAGAACGTTACCCACTTTTATTTGGTCATTGTTTTCAAGTTTTTTAGGTACGAAAGGTGGAACGGCGGTTCCATTCACAATTGTTTTATTGGTGGAATCTAAATCGATGATAGAAACTTCGCCAAAGGAGTGAGTGAGCTTTGCGTGCGATTTACTCACACTGCGATCGTCGATAAAAACGTTAGCGCCCATCGAGCGACCGATGATGATATCATCGCCATCAATGCTCCAATGGCGTCCCACGTAACCTGCAGGACCCATCAACAGAACCATCGACGGTGGCATTTTAGACATTTGTTGCAAACGACGGTCAAACGTCAACGTTTGTACGATGCTTGTTTTTTCTTCGGTCACCGTGCTGTTGTCGTCAAAGTCTTTTTTCTTGGCTGAAGACATTCTTCTCTCCCTCGAAAGTCCTTAAGAGATATTACGGTGTCTTTTTAAGAAAACTTGAGGGAATTCGATAAAATAAGTCGAGTCAAAACCTTACCTCGTTCAACGCCAGGCTGATCAAATGGATCTAATTTATTTATCAGGCCCAAAGTCGCAACTGTCAGTTGGAAGGTCATTAACAGGTGCCCCACGCTTTCTTCATCCAGCTTTTCTGTCTGCAGAGTGAGCGTTGCAACTCCCGCTTCGTTTAGAGCCTGTTGTATGGCCGAAGCCTCTGCGGAGAGCAGCTGCCCTAAGTTTTTACCCAGCAGTTGATCTTCCTTGAGAAGGAGGACCTGCTCGTTCAACTTAGGCCCAAAATTCTCCGACTCTTTGACCCTTAGAAAACACACCATCTTCTGCTGAGTTCCCTCTGAGATCTGCTGCAAAACCGAATGCTGATCCGTGGCCCCTCGACAGGCGTAGGGCACACTCATCGCCGGCGCGGGTGACAAATCTTGGGTTACTTTTTTTCCAAGAGATTCAGCCCACAACTGCTGCAACCACTGACCCCAAAACTTGAGATCATCGCAATAGGAGAGAAAATACGTTGTCATTTCTCCACGCGATAGGCTTATGGCAAATTGACTAATGGTTTGGCACAAGTCTTCTTTTTGCTCTAATGCAAACTCAGCTCCCTTGAGCATTTGTGCCACGTTCAAACCTAAAAGATGAAATAAAAACGTGCCCACCGGAGTCAGTACTGAAAACCTTCCACCCACACTCATGGGAACCTCTAGCTGTGGCACATTGTACTTTTGGGCCCAGTCGCGAAGCGGACTGCTTTTAAATTCTGTCACCACCACCGACTTTTGGTGCAAATGAAGTTGATGTTTTTCCCATAAAAACTGCTCTAAAAAATCAGCCTGCGCCAGGGTTTCAACCGTACCACCACTTTTCGAAACCAAAATCCACAACGTTCGCGAAACATTTTTGAGTCCATGAATTTTACGAAAAAAACTTTTTGCGTCCACGTTGTCAAAAAAAATAACTTTTTTATTTTCGAGATCCTGCGGAGCTAAGGCCTCAATCACCGCTTGGGCTCCCAGCGAGCTTCCGCCAATACCCAAAACGCAGTAGGTATCAAAATTTTTTCGCGTTTGCTGAGCTAATTTCTCGGCTTCGAGGTGACCTTTTTTTAGAAGTTGAATGTCAAAAAAACCACTTCGTTTCTCGGTAAGCAGGCGTTGCAGATGATCGTGGGCTTGCGCCAAAGCCGAAGAATCCATTTTATGAGAGGCATGTTGAATTTTCCACATGCACAAAAGCTTATCAAGAACTTTGGCTTTTATGCAACCACTACGTCTTCTTCGACCTTGTGATAACCCTTCCACTCTTTCAAGCGGCAAGACGGGCGACCGGTTTCGTAGTCGATAAACACGTAGGTCAGCTTGGTAATCTTCCCAAGGGATTTGATGTCGAGGGAGGTAATGTCGGTCCACGTGCCGGTGTTAAAATACTCTTTTCCACCCTCCCACTGTCGGTATTCATAAACATGGGTGTGGCCAAAAACCACGGTGTTCACAGCCTCATGCTTCAAAATCTTATGGGCCGAATCGCTGAGGTCTGGAAAAATGGCGCTCTCGAGGAGAGTTTGTATAATTCGCTTCACAGGAAAGTGCTTTGTGGGATGGGAAGTGAGCATCGACTTAATAAAAAAGCCAATAAGCTTTATAACTGTAGTTATTGTAAACCACGTCTCGTTGATTAAAGCCCAGCGAATCAGCTTATTAAAGGGGCGCACTTTATCGATATGCGGATGCTTTTGTTTTATCTTCATCACAAATTCGATAAAAAAGTGCGAGCCAAAGGGAAGATTCATAATTGGCTCGGGAAGATCTTTTTTTAAAAAAAACTTTTTGGGATCTAAGCGATTTGCTGCCTCGTGCATGTGCCCATGCTCGATGTGGATGCCGTCAAAGTTGTAAGCGATGTTTTTAAACTTTACCGAAGTTGCAACGCACTCATTAAAATAGGCACGCAGCTGCGGCCAGAGCATAGCTTGGTCGTGATTGCCTACAATGTACGTGATTGAACGATGCGGCACCGAGGCAAACTCCTTAAGAGCGCGGAAAACTTTTTCTTGTCCTTTGATAATGCCCTTTAATTTTTCGAGAGCCACGCCCTCGGTTATCACGGTTAAAAAATGACCATGGTAATCAACTTGTAAAAAATTTAAAAAGTCGCCATTGATAATGAGTTCGACTTCATAATCACGAAACTTGCCGGATGAATAAAAGTCGATAAATTCAACCAACTTATCTTCAAAGTAAAACTCTTCCAGGGCATTGATCATGCCTGAGGCAGTCTTTCGACCTTTTCCCAGATGCAAATCGCTAATAATTAGTTTAATTTTTTTCATAGAGGTTATTCAGCTTTTTTGAGAATCTCGAAATCGACTCCA
>JAYUKO010000269.1:0-2839 GCA_043764415.1 Bdellovibrionales bacterium
TAGGGCACCGGCTTTTCCAAGTCCGGGAAGTTCTACCCCAAGGCGTCTTTGAATTCTGAAACGAGCACGTCTTTTTTCTGATGCCATTGCATACCTTTCATTAACTGCGACGGGTCTAAATCCGGCGCAGGTTTAATCGAAGGGTTGGTATCCCATAAAAGCTGATTAAACGTCAACTCTTAGGCATCTTTTTCACCCAATAGATAGCAACACCCATTTCGGTAAAAATAAGGGTTTTAAAGTGCTCAAATCGAATATATCGCCGGAAAAGGTACTTGGTACCTTTTAGAAGTCGATGCTGGCGGTGGCCATGTAGACTCGGTCTTCCTTTTTTTGCGAGGAGGTGCCCACTTCGCGGCCGAAAGTGGAGAGGTCGAGCTTAAAAACCCACATCTGGCCAGTGAAGCCGGCGGTCCAATACATTTGGTTCATGCCCACGCGCCAGCCGCCTTTCCACCAGGAAAACATCTCCCAGTTAAACTCGAGTCCGGCGTGAAGACCTTTTTCGAGAGTCCAATTGGGATGTAAAATATCGCGAACATCAAACGCCAACTGCGTGGACCACAACGACCACTTGGGCAATTTAAAAGCCGTTCCCACATCGATCACGCGATGTAATTTTTCGGGGTCGCCATTTTTATCATCGGAATAAAGCCCGAGGTTGGAAAAATAACCTAGGTCCAACATGTTGCGAAGATTCATTCCGAGCGACGGTTGCAAGAAACTAAAAAATCCCGAACTGTACTGTGGAGCTTGCCAAAGCACTCCAAAATCCAAATCCGCCGTCATGCCTTCGTTGCTGTCTTCAGCTTCGAGCACTTTGCCTGTTTGAATGTCGACGAGATTTACAATCTTGTCCAAGTGACCGCGGTAAATTAACTTGGCCGTAGCCCCAAGATCCAAACGACCGTATTGAACTTTTTTAACATTCCAAGCGCGGGAGTAAGCCAGCGTGGAATCTTGAAACGCCACCAAATTAACCGACGGCCCCACACTTTGCTGCAACCCCATTTCCACGGTTACATCAGCCGGAATAAACGCCAGCGACCAGCGCGGCGTCGCCCAAATAAATCCCAAAGACGGTGCGCGCAGGGAATAGTGTTCACCGTATTTTGACTCGATGAGATCGGCGATTTCTTGCGTGGTCGCATCTTGCGCTTTATCGAGATCGTCCATAAAATCTTTCACGTCGGGATCACCACCCGCCTTCAAGAAAAAATTCATCTTGCGATCGGTTTTGCGAACCGTTCCTGCGGGATTGTAAAAAATCGCGTTTTCATCGTCGGCCACGGCCACATGGGCATTGCCCATTCCCATGGCTCGTGTGGACATAAATTGTTGGTGGATTCCGAAGTACAAAGCCTCTTGAGCCATTGAAGTTCTGATACCGAAATATGAAATGACCAAAAAGAAAAAAATCAACCGCAACATCTGACACGTCCTTGTGCTACCTTATTGTTTCCAACATAATAAAGAGTATAATAGATTTATGACGAAACAACTTCTTCTTGTTCTTAACCTAGGCATTTGTTTGTATTCTACAAATCTGCTTGCAAAACCACCCACGGATACTGTGTATGTAGCGCCACCACCGCAGGAAGAAACTCCGGCTCCCCCGACTAAGGAAGTGGATTTGCAACAGTCGGGTCTTGATCCGGATCAACCCATCAGCGCCCCAGCAAAAGCGCCGACGTATCACCTCGAACCTCGCCCCAGCGTGACCTTTGCTTTGAGTCGCGGCTACGAAATTTCCGAAGAAGATCACAGTGGCTGGTTGGGCTTTCACGTAGCACCATGGATGACAGCCACCACACGTTTTCAATTGGGCGTCGACATGCATGAAGGAAATGGATGGATTCAAGCGGCGGCGCACTCTCTGCCCACGCGCAATTTATACCGTTTGTACTGGGGCGGTGGCGTGAGTTTGATCCTCGACAGCGATCGCCAACTGCGACCCATCGTCGACTTGGATTGCTATCATTTATTTTTGGCCAGCGGCTGGGAGTTTCAGTTGTTCAATCGACAAAACGTACGTTTTGAACTGAGTTTTCACCAAGGACTTGAGTCCGCATACGCGAAAACGCTTTTAGGTTACACTTTACAGTTTTAAAAATCCGCCGCTAAAGCTGATTCAATATCTTTTGCACAGCATTTTTTAAATCCTCGAGCGTGCCATTGTTTTCAATGACAAAATCAGCCTGGCGCACTTTTTCGGACATTGAAAGTTGCGCGGCAATCCGCAGTAAAGCTTCTTGCTCGCTCAGACCATTGCGTTTCATCAAACGCTGTTTCTGCGTTTGTGGATCGCAGGTCACCACAATAATTTTATCGAAATTTTTCTGCATATTTTTTTCGAAAAGCAGAGGCACATCGTAGATGGCCAACAAGCAACCGTCATCCACCAACTTTTGTTTGAGCAGGGCCACTTGAGAGCGCACAAAGGGATGCACAATGGCGTCGAGTTTTAAGCGCAAACTGCTATTTGCAAAAATTTTCGCACCCAGCTTTTGTCGGTCGATATTGCCATTGTCCGAAACTACATCCTGGCCAAAGGTCTGCACCAGTGATCCAAATACAGGACTCGACGCGACTAAAGCCTGGTGCGCGATGGGGTCGGCATCAATCACCGAAACACCCTTATTCCTAAAGATATCTGTGACGGCTGATTTGCCGGTGGCGATGCCACCCGTTAGTCCAATCCATTTCATAATCATCGATAAAAACTCATATTTCTGGCGTTGAGAGCCGATAGGAAAAGAGTAAAAGAGGACTGGACTTGGCACAAGAAAAATTTGAAAGATTCGGTAATTACATTCTCCTCGAAAAACTGGCTGCGGGC
>JAYUKO010000270.1:0-2828 GCA_043764415.1 Bdellovibrionales bacterium
CTGAACATCCATGTCATCTCATCTCCCGATGATCTATTTTCTAATATTTAGTGTTTTAGTCGTAGTCAATTTTTTATCACCCTCAACAAAAGTCTGTACAATAATTATCTGTCCTTCTCGAATAGCCTGGATAATCCCATAGTTTTCGCCAAGATAGTCGCCAACAACCACTTTACGGTTGGTAACTTTATTTTCGTGGTTCAGGAACGAGATGATCGCCTTTGGGTGAATGGGGTCTAGGATGAGGGCCTTGATTTTGATGTCAGTTAGAGGAATTTCTTGTAATTCAAGAAATGGTCCGAAATAAGCTCCGAGAGGAATTTCCACGCCGCTAATTTCTGGTAAACGAAACGGATCTCTGCGTGTTTGACGGTCGTATTCAAAAGGCGACGTGAGTTTTTTAACAATCATCCCCTCCTCTTCATCAAACGCCGACACCGGTGACGTATTCTTAACTGGCACTGGCGACGCGGCGTCTTCAACTGCCGTCTCCTCGGCTGTTGGAGGTTTAATGTCAGGCGCAGGCTGCGCTTGAACGACTGTCAAAAAATGGAACAACAGAAGGAATTTCATCATCCTCCGGTTCCTGGCTCTGGAGCGACTACCTTAGTTGCATCGTAAGAAAAAACTGTGAGCAACATTTCAATCTTTACTAACGATAACTCATCCGTTGAGCCTGAGGATTCAAGCTTTAAAACCTTAATATCAATCATGCGTGACATTTTTGTAAGGAGAGACAAGAAATCCATAAATTCATGAAATCCCCCCTCAGATTCAAGCTTAATACCCTGTTCAATGTAGCCCGGAAAGCGGGATTCGACGGGCTCGTCCTGCATTTTCAGCAAGCGATTATTTGTCTTTTTAAGGAGGCCTGAAATTTCTTTTTGGAAATCATTGTTGTTTGTATTCGCTGGGAAAAATTTAAGGAGTTCTTCAAGCTCTTTGGAAATGGCCATTGCCCGAGCTTCCGTACTTGTTTTGTCCTCCAGAGCATTTTCCACCGCATCTAAGCGAGCTTTGGTTTGCAGAATTTCTGCACGCGTGGCCTCTGCCTGGGCTACTTTATCTTTGCCATTATCAAACATTATAGCAAAATAAACTCCCGCGAGGAGGATTCCCGCGATGAGGCATTTCGAAGGAGCTAAGTCTTGAAAATCTTCTTTTAAGCCCATCTCACTCCTTTACCTTGCCCAAATATTCGAATTGAAAAACCTCTGATTGCCCCTCTTGGCGATCACTCATTTTGCTAATTCCCTTATTTGTAAAGTCTGTGAAAAGCTCTTTTTCTTGCGACAACAGCGAAGCAAAGGATTGCGCATCATCGGCCGAGTTTGCCATACCTTCGACTTTTATTTCATCTTTATCGAGCGTTAACCTCTTTAACCAAGCGGAACGCGGAATATGAGTTTGCAATGCAATCAAACTGCTAATTTTTTGCTTACGCATCGAAAATATTTTTCGCACCACTCCCACTTTTTTGTCGACCTCTTGCTTTTGTTGATCAATTTGACGAAGTACATCATCCACGCTGCCGACTTGCGCCAACTTCTCATCCAGTGTCGTTTTCTCTTGAACAACTAAAACAAGCTCTTGATCTCTGATTCCCAACTGATGTTTTTCGAAAATGATTAATCCGATGATGGGGAGCAAGATAAAAATAACTTTAATAATGATATCTCTTTGACTAGCAACGTCGGCGCCGCTGGCAACGGCTGCCGCAGGCTTTGCTGCTGCATCCATATTTCTCATGAGCGCGTTGGCGAGATTTATGCGAATCATTTTGCGCTCCGTAAACCTAAGCCAATCGCCACTGGACAAAACAAACGGATTTGCTCTTTGAGCTCTGCTGATATTTTCTTTGGATTCACTTCAACGCGCAAAAAGGGATCCAAAAGCGTACACGACGTGCCGGTTGTTTCCTGAATCTTCTGCATCAAACCAGGGGTTCGTATAACTCCGCCCGAAGTAAAAATTTGCGAAACCGACTGTGTAGCACCACTGGATTTGTAAAAATCAAAACTGTTGTTGATCTCCATAGCCAAGGTGTCGTTGATGTTGCCAACGGCAGTCATAACTTCCTGTGGAGTTTCCTGTTGAAACGACATCCCGATTTTAAGACTCTCCGCCTCTTGCAGACCAACCCCGAGATCCCGCGAAATTTCGGTGTCGTAGAGCTGCCCGCCGTAGGGTATGTCGCGCGAGAACACAACACTGCCCGAGTCAATAATAACAAGATTGGTGACACTGGCACCAATGTTAACTAAAGCCACTGTTCCAGGAACTACGCCGTAGTTGAATTCGAAACAGTTGGCGAGGGCAAGACCATTCACGTCGACAATGGAGCATTTAAGATCTGCGGTTTCCACAGATTCGAAATAACGGAAGATGTGCTCTTGTCTGGCTGCCACTAAAAGTACATCCATTGTTTCGGCACTGGAAGTGGTGATGATATGAAAATCAAACACCGATTCGTCAATATTGAATGGAATGTACTGTTCTGCTTCCCAGCGCAACTGTTCATGAACAATTTTTGGATCCATTTTAGGCATGGTGATTTTTTTAACGAGTACGGCCCCACCAAACATTCCAACAGCCACCGGATATTTTTTGTACCCTTTACGATCAGAGATCGTGCGCAAGCAACTGGCCACCACTTCTGGAGTTAAGATATCTCCAGCCTCGATGGCTCCCTTAGGCACGGGAACCATGTTTAAATCATTAAGAATAGCCCGCTTACCAGAAACTTTCAGGTCTGCTATCTTAACTGAGCTGGACCCCAAATCGAGTCCTAGAAGGGGTTTTTTAAAAAACATCGTTGCAACACCTTA
>JAYUKO010000271.1:0-9643 GCA_043764415.1 Bdellovibrionales bacterium
AAATTCTCTTTGAGAAATTTGAGGCCTTGTAAAAGATCAAGTTCCCAGTTGTCGAGATCGTTGGGATTGAGTGGATAAAATTCGGCACGATTCACTTCGTACCCGGCGCGATCCACCGTGATCTCTGCCAGCGCGATTCCATTATTGCTTATGTCGATACCTATGGCCTTCATATGTCACAATTTTACTGGAACAAGAGCTGGGGTTCAAAGCTTATTTGTAGGTGGGTCTATTCGTCAGCCTATTTGTCGGCCTATTTTACGTCCTGGAAAATAACATAAGGAGGTCCCGGTGGGGCAGGTGCTTCTGCACTTTGGTCGGTATTTTGTTTATCGAGTTTCTTTTGCTCTTCGATACACTTCTTCTGTTCGTCGCCCGCGGTGGGTTTATCTTGGCAGATGCACTTGTATTTTTCGTCGGCGGCGAGATCGCGGCATCTCTCATCGACGGAAGTGTTGGATAAACTTTTGCGAAGCCGAGATTGGACTTTTGCAAAATCAAAGACAATGGAAGTGATCTCGCGATTCAGATTTCCTACGTTTCCGATGCAGCTGATGCGAAAATTGATTTCGGGATCAAAATACAAGGGGATTTTGTCTTTGTTAAAATTTGTTGTATTCACACCAAAACCGCCGATAAAACCATAAAAGTCTTTGTCGTCTTTAAATGGTCCACCCAAGTTGACATCATTTCGGCGTTTCATGATTTCCGTGACCACTTGTTCGGTGATACCGGGGTCAAGCGCCATCAGCATGGTTTTGTCGGCGTAGTTTACGTTGATGCCTTTCCCGCCAAAAACGGTGATGTTTGGAGCAAGAATCTCGTAGAGCTCGTCTTCCATCATTTTTACCATATGCAGCTCGTCGACGGTTTTAAATGGTTGGTTCGGGGGTATGTACTGGCTCTGCATGTCGCGGTAGTGCGAGCCTTCATCGCCTCCCATCAAACTGTTTTTATCAGCATCAATCCAATCGGTGACATGATTGAGCAGGTCTTCAAATTTGAAGTTATAATATTTTTTCGAAAAATCGCCCTGCTCACGAATCTTTGCCTGAAAGATATCAAGGATTTGTACCCGAGTTTTTTCGCGAATCACTCGCGAAGGAGACGCCAAATCATTGATGTCGATTTTTCCACTTTCGCTGGAGATTTGTGAACTAAAGCGGTGTTTAAACGTACTTTGCTTATTGGCCTTTTTGATTTCGTCCTGATTTGCCATGGACATATCGTTATCGGTGGGCAATGCGAGCGGCCACGACAATGGAAATTGCCAAATAATATCCAACATAGAGGTGTCGATCGCTTGTGGTTGACCGGGTTGAGCACCACCGAGACTGCGAGTGGCCTGCTGATAAGTTTTGATGCGCAAAAGACTGAGTTCTGTGCAGGCTTTAGCTGCGTAATAGGCTTGCACGCGTTTCACCGTATTGAGAGAGCCTTGGTATTCTACGACGGTGTCTTTTGATATTTCCAGAGCAATAAACATCAGTAGGCTCATAAAAAACACCGAAAATAAAATTGCCGAGCCTTTTTGATTGCGTAAAAGTTGAAAAGTCATCATTGCGTAAGCCCCGGTGTGGGAGTTGTGGTGGTCGTGCCCTGTTGACCAGCTGTCCCCGCAGGAGCAAAGCGCTTGGCGGGATCGGTGTTATTGGGAAAACGAATGGTGGCGATGATGGTTTGGCGAAATTTGCCAATCTCCTTATTGTCTTTGTCGTGCACTTCTAAAACTACGCGCACCATGCTGGGAAACATATTTTGCGTTTGCGGCGAGCCGTTGTTATCGGTGAGCCAACTCTTTCTCCATTCCTTGTCATTTTGATCTTCGCTGAGGTATTCAAAATGAAAATCGCTCACGTTCTCCACCAGCGGAGTTGCCATACCGCCGCGAGTGACATCGTTATCAATGAGCGTTGAGGCTCGCCGCCATAAGCACCGGCTGGTTTTGTCGGTGACGCGGGATTTGCAATCGGCAAGGTAGTAACCCACTTCGCTCTGGTTACTTTCCTGGGCATTAAATGTGGTGCGCTGATGGTTGAGCGTGGTGAAATGCAATTGGTCGTCCTTGCCGATAAACTGTGTGAGTCGTTCGGGTGGTGGAGGCAAAGTTAGGTCTTCTCCATCGGCGGTTGTTGCCACCTGGGGTGGTGGTTGGCCGGGTATGGTTCCTTGCTGCGACTGAATTTGTTGGGCGATCACCTGGCGATCCAGCTCGTAAAGAGCGTACTGATAGTGAAATGCGCGTTCCACGTCAGTGGCCACAATGCGAAGAGCATCAAAAACCACAGTTTCAGTTTTAAGCCGCGCATCGATTTTATTTTTATTTAGGAGAGCGCCTTTAATTGCCCGCGAGGCAATCAGAGCCATGACAGCGAGGATTCCGAGTACAATCAGTGTTTCGAGAAGGGAAAAACCTCGGGATTTAGTTTGTTGCGCCGTTCGTCGCACCTGTGCCATCGCTTCCTCCTCCCCCGGTGACCCCACCGCCGTTCACTCCACCGCCGCCACCAAGACTTGGCAATGGCAGTGTTTGCGAATAATCGATTAAAAATGTCGAAGCCGAATACTGAACCGTATTTTTTTTGTATTTATAAATGATGGTCACGGTGAGCTCCCGCACCGACTGATTAAAAAATTCCGTCATTTGCTGAATGATCATCGTAAACATTGGATTTTGCGCATCGCCACCGCTTTGCTGAGAGAGGAGGGGGCCGAGATCTGGCATTTCAAATTTCTTCGAGACCATTTTCCAAGCGTAGTCTTTATAGTTTGTATCGAGGTCGTTAAAGTCGCCTTCGTCTTCCTCGGGGAGAAGAGAAATTTCGTTGCGGTAACGTCTGTCGAGTTCTGCCACCTTCAGATCAAGAAGGTAGGCCACTTGGTGATTCACTTTCATTTTTTTAAGTCGCAAGTTGCTTGTCGACCACGCCATGGAGACAACGATCAGTGCGCCAGCAATCACCGACAGCGCCACGAGCACTTCGATTAAAGAAAACCCTTTTTGGTTTTTTACGTCGGTCAATATACGGCTTATTGGTCTGCTGATTACCGGACTCATTGGAAGTCCTTTAATTTTTTTTCTTTATTGATCAAATCCACTCGACCAGTGAGTGGGTGAATAGCTAGGGACCAATTGAGTTTATCGCCGTCGGAAATATGAACGACCGCTTCTTCAACGCGACCTTCCGGGAAAAAATGAATATAAACCCGACCGGCCGTGTATTCTTTTTTTTGCGCCGCGATTTCAACACTTTTAAAAATCAAGCCGTTAGAAAGGGGTTGCGGTCCGCCTTTGGAAAGTTCTTTGTCGGCCTCGAAGCCAGAGGGATCTTTGTCCCTATCTTCTTCGCGCAAACTTTCTCGGCGTCTTTTGAGCTCGTCTTGGTCGTAGGTGATCAAAGCGTTTCTGCTTGAAGACTCCACCCAGTAGGATTGTTTCTCTTTGGTGTCCTCTGGCATGTTGATGACCAAACGAAATGTGGCATTGCGCATACGCGCTTTGTTGCGCAGATCGCGAATCTGCGTCGCAAAGATGCGAACATCTCGGCGCATTTCGCGGCCCTCGTTTTTTCCGATTCTTTGACTTAAAAGAGCCACCGTAAGACCTACGATGGCGAGTACAATGAGGATCTCGATAAGACTAAAGCCTTTTGAGTTTTTTCGCACGAGACCTCAGTTGCAGTTTATGGTAATTTTTTGCTGGAGATATCTTCGCCAGCGGCGTCGCCCCCGGGGCGCTTGTTCTTGCCGTAGCTGGTGATCTCAAATTCAGTTCCATCAGACTCGTAATTTAATTTATTTTTCCAAGCATCTTTTGGCTCTTCTTTGGCGTAGGGAGCGGGTCCCCAAGATTCACAAGCTTCGCCCGGTTTTTTTACCAGAGCGATCAAACCTTGTTCTGTGGTTGGGTAGGTGCCGCAATCATTGTTGTAAAGTTCGAGCTGATCCATCACCTGACGCATAATAATTACAGTTTGCTTGCGATTGGCGTTGTCTTGCGCACCACCAACACGTGTGGCGATCAAAGCCACAATCCCGCCCACAAGGGCAAGTACGATCAAAATTTCAATTAACGAAAAACCTTTATTTGATAGTTTAAAATTATTTTTTTTCACAAAGTCTCCTACTTTTTTTTACAATGACTTAACAAGTTTTCGCTCTACTGTACAGTATTCAGCATGTCCATCATAGGAACAAGAACTGAGATCACGATAAATCCAATGACACCCCCCATTAGGACCGTCATGATGGGATTTAGTACAGAGGTGAGACCTTCTACTTTATTTTTCACCTGAAAATCATAGGTTTCAGCCACTTGATTGAGCATTCTCTCCAGTTCGCCAGTTTTTTCGCCGATGGCCACCATGTGAATAACGATCGGCGGAAACTGTTCCGATTTTTTTAGCGGGCCAGCGATGGATTCACCTTCGCGAATATTGTCGCGAGCATCATCAATGGCGCTGGCCAGTACTGCATTATCCACCACATTGCGCACAATATCCATGGCAGTGAGCATGGGAACTCCGCCAGACAGTAAAGTAGAAAGCGTGCGTGTGAAGCGCGAAACCGCGATCATGCGCGCAAGTTTTCCCACGATGGGGAGATTTAAAAGGATTCTGTCCCAAATGGGGCGACCCGTAGCGGAACTTTTCCAAACCATAAAAAAAGAAAATCCGCCCACCATGCTGATGATGATTAAATACCAATAGTTCACCATAAAATCACTCATGTCGATCACGGCCTGTGTATACCAAGGAATTTCCACGCCTTGATCAATAAGAATTGTTGTGATCGTGGGAAGAATGTAAACAAACATTCCCATCAAAATGCCGATCATCGCAATAATCGTGATCACCGGCTGCATCATGGCCGATTGAACCTTAGAGCGAAGCTCAGAACGTGCCTCGGTGAACTCCGCAAGTCGAAGGAGAATCACGTCGAGAGAACCCGACATTTCGCCGGCGCCCACCATGGAGACAAATACGTTATCGAAGGCCTTTGGATATTTAAGCATGGCTTTTTGCAGCGTGCTTCCCTCGTTCACTTGGTTACGGCAATCGGCCAGAACTTCTTTAAGGTATGAATTTTCGGATTGATCAGAAACCGCACTTAAGCAATCCACCAAGGGGATGTTGGCTTTGACCAGCGACGACAGCTGGCGAGTCATATTTGAAATCTCGTCAACACTCACGCGCCCTGAGGTGACACCCGATGAGGCTTTCTTTTTTTGCTGCGCCTTCATCTTATCGGCCAAGGTCATCACATAGACGCCGTCTTTTTTTAGTTTTAATCGGGCATTGCGCTGGTTATCGGCATCGATGATACCTTTAACTTTAGTCCCAGCGCGGTTGACGCCCTTGTACTCGTAGACAGGCATAAATAAACCTCAAAGTTTTTACAAATCCGTTTGCGTATTTGAGAGAACTTCCTCAATCGTTGTAATCCCATTGAGAACTTTTTCGATGCCGTGGTCGCGGAAGGTTCGCATTCCCTGTTCCACGGCCATTTTTTTAATGGCGCCGGAATCTTTTCTCTGCATCACCAGTGTACGGATCTCTTCGCTGACGATCAAGAGTTCTTGAATCAAAGTTCGGCCAAGATAACCTTTGTAGTTACATTTGTCGCAACCCACAGCCTTGTGAATGCGGGCGCGTTTTGCAGTTTCAAGGGGCATATCCAAATTGGCGGCGTCGGCCT
Organism: Bdellovibrionales bacterium; assembly: GCA_043764415.1. Classification (GTDB taxonomy): domain Bacteria; phylum Bdellovibrionota; class Bdellovibrionia; order Bdellovibrionales; family JAGQZY01; genus JANPLN01. Next base: position 5,698 of record JAYUKO010000271.1, read on the forward strand.
CGCTCGGAACATGGGGCTGCTTGCAGTGCGGGCACAGCACCCGAACGAGACGCTGAGAAATCACGCCCAAAAGTGAGGTGGCAATCAAAAAAGGCTCGCAACCAATGTCGGTCATTCGCGGGAAGGCGCCGGCGGCATCGTTGGTGTGAATTGTGGATAGCACCAAGTGGCCCGTGAGCGAGGAGTTGATGGCGATTTCCGCGGTTTCTAAATCGCGAATCTCCCCAATCATAATAATATCTGGATCTTGTCGAAGAATGGCCCGCAGACCGCTTCCAAAGGTGAGGCCAATTTTAGAATTCACCTGAATCTGGCCAATGCCAGGAATTCGCTGCTCCACCGGGTCTTCCACCGTGATAATATTGGATTCGATGGAGTTGAGTTTTTGCAAACAAGCGTACAACGTTGTGGATTTACCACTTCCTGTGGGACCTGTTACCAAGATAATTCCATAGGTGCGCTGAATGAGCTCTTCGATGCGGCGCAGGTTGGCTTCGGCAAAGCCCAATTGTTCGAGGGATAAAATCACGTTGGAGCGATCCTGCAAACGCATCACGAGGCGCTCTCCGAAAGACGTGGGCACGGCGTTCAAACGAACATCGATGTCTTTACCACCAATTCTTAGCGGAATACGACCATCCTGCGGCAATCGCTTTTCGGCGATGTTTAAGTTGCCCATCACTTTGATTCGCGAGGTGATGGCGTTTTGTAATTTTTTAGGTGGTTTATAAATGTCGTACAAAAGACCATCAATGCGAAAACGCACGACCATTTCTCTTTCATAGGGCTCAATGTGAATATCCGAGGCTTTTTCTTTTACCGCTCGCGATAACAAGGTATTTACCAGTTTAATCACCGGTGCTTCATCGTCCGATTCCAACAGATCCACAATAGAATCATCGAGATCGTCGCCGCCGTCTTCGATCTCTTCCAGGCCATCGAGAGCCGCCGTGCCTTTTTCGTAAAGGCGGTTAATAGCATCGAGCAAGCGCGTTTTTGTTGTCACTAGCGGGATCACTTCTTTTTTAAACAACGTGCGAATGTCATCAAAGGCAATAAAATTGAGAGGATTTGTGGTGTAAACAAAAACCGAGTTTTTGTCTTCCTTGGCAGGGAGAATTTCTTTGTTTTTGGCGTAATTGATGGGGATGTTGCGAATCATATCCATGGGGATATCGTTAAACGGAATATCCTTCACAAACTGAAAACCGAGTTTTTTACAAAAGTGCGCAAGGATCTCCTCAGCTGTGGTCTCTTTGGTGAGTGAGAGATAAGCCTCTAAATTCACCGCGCCCTCCACCGGAGAGTCGAGGAGAGCGCGAATCTGCTGTTCGCTCAGCGAGGTGACTTTTCCTAAAATACTTTCGTAATTAACATCGGTGACTGCCATTAGTTTTCGCTCTCATCTTCCAGAGGCAGAGCCCCTTCCAGTTCGTCGATAGAAATATCTTCATCTTGGCGGGGCGCTGGCGACTCCGCAGGTGGAAGATCTTGATCTTCCAGTTTAAATTCGTCAACAGCGTTGGCAAATTTGCCGATAACTTCCAAGTTTTCGCCAAACGGATCGCGACCATTAAGATTGCGCTTTACCCAGTTGATTCGGTCATCGTATTTATTTTTAGTCAGTTTGCGGTGATCTTCGGAGTTTCGAATAATTCGCGGAGACAAAAACACCATGAGATTAGTTTTAAAACGACTGGTTTTTCTACCTTTAAATAACCAACCCAAAACGGGTATGTCTCCAAGAAACGGCACCTTTTTTTCATCCAAACGATCACTGTCCTGAATCAATCCACCGAGAACAGCCACATCGCCGCTCTTCAGCGTAAGATTGGTCTTTAAAGTTCTCTTTTTAATTCCTTGCGTGGAATTTTTTAACTGTTCAGCAGATGGAGTTTTTGTACTAATATCAAAAGCTTTTTGTTCGATATTCAAAGTCACAATGTCGGAGTCGGGACTGATAAACGGTTTAATTTTGAGCAATATAGTGGCATCTGCCATCTGCACATTTTGTTGGGCAACGCCGGATGCAGTTGGGTTATTGGAAATTGAAATTGGAACCTGATCGCCCACTTCAATAAAAGATTCTTCGTTGTCCATGGCCATGATCTGAGGGGTAGAAAGGATATTGGTATTGAGGTTGGTTTTTAAAAACTGAATAAAACCAAGAAGGTTTGGAATTGTCGCTACAGTGCCACCGATTTTAACGGATATCTTATCGCCACTGCCAAATCCTAAAATTCCTCCAGAGGCACCGATGTCATTGAGGCTGCCAATGTCGCCGGTGATGTAGCCGGCGCGACCTACTGTGTTGGCATCCGCGTTGGCAGTGTTGGTGTCGGACCCGCTAAACTTTAATACGTTCATGCTCCACGTATCAGATTTTTGCGCATCCATTTCCACAATGTAAGCTTCGACATAAACTTGATCTTTTGGAATGTCGATTTTTTCGAGCAATGACGTGACGGTGTTGTAGTCTTGCTTGTTGGCCGTGATGATTAAGCTGTTGGTGTTTTCGTCGGCTTTGATAATCACATCACCACCGAAAAGGTTTTGCTTGGCCTTTGGTGCCTGGAACGTTGCAGGGTTGTTGGCATCCGACGACGGCGTCGATGTGGAGGCTTTCTTTTCCTGCTCCTGAGCAATACCATTTAATGTATCGGCAATCTTTTTTGCTTCGCCGTGCTTGACGTAATAAACATAAACGCCGCCAGCATCGGCTGGATCAAGAGGATAATCGAGCTGCTTAACGAGTTTCAGAATTCGATCAATTCCTTCGCTATTACCAACAACGATGATGGAGTTGGTGCGCTCATCAGGAGTCACCAACGAAAGTGACTCGTTCTTTTCCTGAGCTCCAAAGCGCGAGGCGGGACGAAACGTGTTTTTCTTTTTGTCTTCGCCCTTGTTAATAATCTTATCAACAAGCTCGGCGATGTCTTTCGCCTTGGCGTGTTTAATTGGAATCAATTGCAAACGCTCTTCAAAGCCAGGCTTGTCCAGCTCTTCGAGAACCTGAGTGATTTTACTCACGTTGGATCCAAGATCAGTAACAATCAACGAGTTGGTTTTTTCGTAAGGAATCACTTGGCCGGCTTTGGATTTAATAATCTTCTCAAAAGTCTTCGATGCGTCGTCCGCACTTAAAAATTTCAAACGAATGATCTTGGTGATCAACTGATCGCCGTCTGGATAGTAGGCCCCGCTATAAATATCAAGAGCTCCAGTTTTAGCTTCGTCGAGTTTTTGAATTTTCAAAAACTTTCCCGACGGCACCACAGTGAGACCGTTCATTGACAATGATGACAAAAATGTCTGCCAGGCTTCGGCGACAGTGATGGGCCCTGGAGAGATAATGGTGATCTTTCCGTTGAGGTTCTGTTCAAAGATAAAACGCTTTCCAGTGAGGCGGGCAATGGCATTCACCACATCCGCAATAGGAGCGTCTTTGTAATCGAAGCTCGCGACAGTGTCGGGGAAGTTTTCGTTGTGGATATCTTCCGGCTGAGCGTCCATAAACGGAATTTTGCCCTTAACGCCCGTGGCGGGAATGTTTGTTGGAGCAGTCGTGCCAGCAGAGTTGGTGTTGTTAGAAGAGTCGCCAGAGGTTGCGGCCTTGTTGTTAAACCGCGAGGGGGCTGTGTTACCACCATTGAAGCGGCCACCAGAGCGGAACCGCGAGGGCCCAGGACCGGGAGGGGGGGGCGTGTTATTAAAGTTATTATCTCCCTCAAACCCTTCATCTCCAGGTGGCGGCGGGGCAGGGACTTCCTCGGCTTCTTCGAGAAGTTCGGTATCGTCTTCGAACTCTCCCTGTGCTTGAATCTTTTGCACGGACAAGGTCGTGGATAACATAGCAAAAACGACCAAAAACTTCTGTATCATGAAGGTACCTCTCTGTTGGACTCATTCTATTAAACCTTAAAAAAATAGAGAGCTTAAGCAC
>JAYUKO010000272.1:0-2807 GCA_043764415.1 Bdellovibrionales bacterium
AATTCGTCGTGTTTTTAAAAGCTTGTCCCACACCTTGGATGCTGCTTGAAAGCCTTTGCTGATGGCGTCGGTGGTAATATCCTTCATCCGAACATGAACTCCGTTATCGGCTGCCACATAAGCGATGCCGCCACCCATGGTTCCCGCTCCGAGAACTGCAATGTTTTTTACATCACGAGGTTTCACAGACGTGTCTGCAACACCTGTGCGTCTTTTTACCGCTTCCATCATAAAATAGAGATTCACTAAATTACGACTTACTTCTCCGCCGGCGACGTTACAAAATCCATCGGCCTCGATGGCCATTGCTTTTTCGCGGGATTTTCCGTGGGATTTTTTAACCACATCCAAAGCTTCGAGAGGCGCTGGATAATGGCCATGACTTTGCTTCATCACTTGTTTTTTCGCACCCGAATAAACTAAGGAAAGCGCCAATGAGTTCATGATTTTTTCTTGCAGGTTGTTACCAGTAAATGTTTTTCGACGTTTTTTTCCACCCTCTTTAATCACTTTTTGCGCGAGCTTCAAAGCTTCTGCTTCTAAAATGCTGGGATGAACAACTGCATCCACCAAACCAATTTTTAAAGCCTTTACAGCGGGCACTGTTTTGCCAGCTAAAATAATATCGAGAGCGTTCATCACACCCACCACTCGCGGTAAACGCACGCAGCCACCAAAACCGGGAATGATTCCCAATTTTACCTCGGGCAAACCGATCTTTGTGCTTTTGTCTTCGCTGGCAATGCGATAGTCGCAGGCCAAAATCATCTCGCAGCCGCCACCGACGCAGGCGCCGTTAATGGCAGCGATCACCGGAATTCTGAGGTCTTCGATCAGATTCATAATGCCTTGGCCCGATTCCACTGCAAAACGAAAGTCTTCTTTGGAGCGAAGATTTTTTATTTCTTCGATGTCGGCTCCCGCAATAAAAATCTTTGGCTTCCGCGAAACAATCACCACGGCTTTGTAAGAAGATTTTTGCAGGTCTGCTAAGATTTCTTTAAAGCGCACCATAATCGGCGTGCTCAGTTTGTTGACCTTTTCGCCAATGTGATCCCATTCGAGAACGGCGATTTCACCTTTGGGTACAATTTTTAAACTCTCTTGGATGCTCATCACTACCCCTCATTCTCTATAATCATTGCGCCGCCTTGCCCGCCACCGATACAAAGTGTGGCCAGACCATATTGTGTTCCGCGACGTTTCATTTCTTTTGCCAATGTCAGTACTAAGCGTGTGCCAGTGGCACCAACCGGGTGACCGATGGCGATGGCTCCACCGTTTACGTTCAAGGTGTTCATATCAATTTCACCCACCGCTTGCGGGAGACCTAATTTTTCCTGGCACCATTTGTCGCTGGCCAAAGCTTTTTTACAAGCAAGAACCTGCGCTGCGAAGGCTTCGTTGAGTTCAATCAACCCCATGTCTTTTAACGTGAGGCCCGCTTTGCGAAGGGCGATGGGGCTTGCGTAGGCAGGTCCCAAGCCCATGCGTTCAGGATCAAGCCCAGCAAACGCATAACTACGAATGCGCGCGAGCGGTTTGTAACCTTGCGCTTCCGCTTTGGCCCGACTCATCAACAGCATCATTGCAGCACCGTCTGTTAGCGGACAGGCGTTGCCTACAGTGATGGTTCCCGTTCTGCGATCAAAGTAAGGCTTTAATTTTTGCAGGGCTTCGATGGTCTGTCCATCTCGAGGACCGTTATCTTTATCTAAAACTTTTTTGTAATCGGGACCAATAAAAATCGGTGTCATCTCTTGCGTGAGTTTACCATTCTTATTGCCTTCAGCCGCTTTCAAATGCGATTGCAAGGCAAATTGATCCTGCTCCTCACGCGAGATCCCAAACTCCTTGGCAAGGATTTCTGCAGTCTGTCCCATGTTGATTCCGACAAAAGGATCTGTTAACGCTTCCATGATTGTAACCCGTGGAGCCAAGTAGGAAGGACGAAACTGCATGAGCGCCGAAAGTTTAGCGCCCAAAGTTTTTGAAAACTGAAGCTTGGAAAAAAGCTCCGTCATTTTTTTGTTAAACAACAATGGAGCTTGCGACATATTTTCGGTGCCGCCCGCAATCACCACGTCGGCGGAACCCGCCTTGATCATATTGTATCCTGTCGCAATGCTCTCAAGCGCCGAGGCGCAGTTGCGATGCACGGTGTGCGCAGAAACACTTTGCGGAATTCCCGCGCGCAAAGCCACAACGCGAGCAATGTTCACGGCATCGGCGGGATTTCCCACACAGCCAATGATGACCTCTTCCACGGATTTAACATCGAGATTTGTGCGCGCGATCAACTCTTGCAGAGCAATCTGCCCGATTTCGGCGGCATGCACGTCTTGAAGGACGGTTCCCGCCTTAGCAAACGGAGTTCTCACTCCATCAACAATCACCACATCATTTGCTGCTTTATTCATCTGTTCTCCTACTGTCATGTTGCTAAATTTTCTACTCCATTTTAAGGGGTTGCTCGCGCAACCCCTCTACATCTGACGTACGCGTTTATCCACGGCCAGCGCGGCTTCACGCATCACTTCCGAAAGCGTTGGATGGGCATGGAAGCTGCGAGCGATATCTTCACTGCTTGCACCAAACTCCATGGCCACGACGGCCTCCGCGATCATATCCGAAGCTCTCGGGCCCACAATGTGTACACCCAAAACTTGGTCGGTTTTTTTATCGGCAAGAATTTTCACTCGTCCCTCTGTCATGCCGATGGCTTTGGCCCGAGCATTGGCGGTGAACGGAAAACTTCCGGCGTTGTATTCTATGGCTTTGGCTTTTAATTCTTCTTCACTCGCGCC
>JAYUKO010000273.1:0-2802 GCA_043764415.1 Bdellovibrionales bacterium
AATTTTAGTTTACGCTGCATTTTAGATTTGCGAAAAGTTCTCAAAAAGAAAAAGATTAAAAATCTTATTTTTTTTGGCGCCTCGGAGCTAAAGTCCATCGTCGTTGCAAAAATAGGTTTGGGCGTGAGAATTTTGAATTTTCATGGAACAAATAAAACTCATAGTAAAAAAGATCCCTTGCACGCGCTTATTTATAAAGGTGTGCGCTTTCACATTGCGGTGAGTGAACACCTTAAAAAGAATGTCCTCGCGATCATCCCTGGTTCGAACAAAGAAAACGTAAAAGTGGTGTATCTTCCCTGTGATCACACCAGCACAGCGGCTAAGACGCTCAGCTCTCCGGTGCAAATTGTCCATGTGGGTCGAATTGCCAAGGGAAAAGGCCATGAGGATTTTCTTGAAGTTGTAGAGTCGGTATCAAAAACTCTCGAAGTTCGAGGAACCTTAGTTGGCGGCGTTGAAGATGAGAGCATCAGCGAAAAGTTACAAAACAAAATGTACAAACACCCCAAATTATCTGAAATCGTTCACTTCGCAGGATTTCAAACTCATGTTCAGAGCTATCTATCTCCGGCTCATTTTTTACTATTTCCATCTCGCGGAGAAGGGTTACCAAACACTTTGATTGAGGCCTTCCTCGCTAAAGTACTTCCAATCACCTATGACAACACTGTGTTTCCAGAGTTTCTGAAACTTGGTTTTGAATTTCCACAAGTGTCCGATGGGGATCTCGAGGCTTTAAAGGTGATGTGCCAAACCACGTTCAAAATGGACCCTGAACTTTTCTCGCAAAAAGTAGAAAACAACTACAAACTTGCGGAAAAATATTTTTCAGGAGATAGTGTGCTTAAATCCTACAATGAGCTTTTGCAATGAATACAGAAAAGAATACAGGAAAGATGACTGACCCGTTAAATATATTAATCACCGGTGGAGCCGGTTTTATCGGCACGCACCTGTCGCGAGTTTTATTGCTTAACAACCACACTGTGACCTCCTGGGATATTCGCGAGCCGTTGCATTCTGTTTCGGGTGTAGACTATCAAACGCGCGACATGCGAAAGCTGGAAGATTTTAAAAGCGAAATCACAAAATTTGATTTGATTTATCACTTTGCCGCAATCGTCAGTGTTCCCCTTTGCCAAGCCGATCCTGTGGGAACTTTTGCGACCAATGTGTCTGCAACACTTGGGCTTTGCGATGTTATCCAAAAAAGCGGTCGTAAAATTCCCTTGGTCTTTGCCAGCAGCAGTGCTGTGTACGGGGACCTGGGGGAAAAAATTGCCAGCGAGAAAGAACTTCTGGGGCCTTCGTTAAGTTTGTATTCAACCCACAAGCGCAGTTGCGAGGATTTAATAAACAACTACCGCTCCTTTCATCAACTCCCGTTTTTGAATCTTCGTTTTTTTAACGTCTACGGCCACGGTCAAGATCCAAAGTCCACCTACAGTGGAGTGATGACGTTGTTTTCGTTGGCGGCAAAAAACAACCAGCCGCTACAAATTTTTGGTGATGGAACTGCAACTCGAGATTTTGTGCGTGTGGAAGATGTGGCTGAGGTTTGTTTAGAGGCTGGTTTAGGGCTTGTTGAAAAGAAAGACCAATGGCTTTCCCTCAAAGCCATGAACGTGGCCACCGGAATGCCACTCACCATTGGGCAGCTAGCCAAATTTTACGTGAATAAAGAAAAAAAAGATCCGTCGCTGATCAAAAATATCACTCCTCGCGGGGGAGATATTCACTACTCTTGCGCCGATGTGAACCTTCTTAAAAAGATGGTGGGTCGCGTGCTTAAGCCTGTGTCTGCAGAAACGCTCACATGACAAATTGCATTATGCCGATGTGTGCTTGATTTCAAGCCAGCACCGCACCTAGTGTGACCGAACTATGCATAAAGACAATTTACCTAAAGTCATAAGTGCGATCAAAGAAGGCGATCTGTTGCTCGACATCGGCGGCTGGGCCCATCCGCTCGAACGGGCCGATTATGTTATAGATGCCATGCCCTACAGCACGCGGGGTAAAACGGGGCAGCTCGGTATTCCCGAGCGCTTTACAAAAGACACTTGGATTGAGTTTGATATTTGTGGCCGCGAGCCGTGGCCCTTTAAAGATAAACAATTTGATTTTGTCATTTGCTCCCACGTGCTGGAAGACATTCGCGATCCCCTTTGGGTGTGTAGTGAAATGATTCGGGTCGCGAAAGCAGGATATATTGAAACACCCTCACGGGCCGCGGAGTACCTGTACGGTGTCCAAGCCTTCGACTACACCGGTTTTCAACACCATCGGTGGTTTGTTGAGGCCAAGGACAAGGGGCTCTACTTTACTCAAAAAACGCCACTCGTTTCCTCAAAGCAACGAGGATATTACCTGATTCATACGCCCTCGATTTTGAGCTTTTTTTGGAAAGACGGTTTCCACTTTGAAGAAATTTTTGCCGGCGTGGATATGCACCTCACGGGCGATAAGATGAAAAAATGGCAATTGCAGTATGAGCAAACAATGCCCACAAAAATTAAAATTGTAAATTCCATCTGCCGCTGGCTGCCCTTTGGCTTTTTTAAGAAAAACGTGCAGAAAACGTTTCGTTCTTTTTGGAAGCTAGCGCGTATTTAGCTATGAGAATCGCCGAAGTTTGCCTTAATTCTTCACTCGGTGGCCTAGAGCTCTATTACTTTTGGTGCTGTCGATATTTTAAAACCACAAAACACGAATTAACCGCCATCACCGTTCCGCAAAGCCGTTTGGAACAGCTTTTAAAAGACGAAAATATTCAACCCACTTTAATTGATAAAGCCG
>JAYUKO010000274.1:0-9450 GCA_043764415.1 Bdellovibrionales bacterium
GAAAGTTACCGAAATATTGAATGAAGCTATCAATAAGTTACACGTGCTAGGGCAAAAAACCATTGATGCTGATCAGGTTTATCATATCGAGCTTGCTGCGTTTCCCTTAACTCAGAAAAAAGTTGAAAAGGAAAAATTATGAAAAAACTTTTGTTTTTGTCACTCCTGTTTTTGTCTAGCTGCTCTCAAAATGGGACCGACACAGGCAATCCCGTGATCGCCTTAAAAATCAACGGTTCTTCAAACTTAGCCACAGTCGCGCGCAGTGACTTCTGGCAAAAAGTCATAGATTTCCTGGTGCCAGTGGCCGTTGCTGGCCCCGCATCGATTTCTGATGCTAGCTCGAGAACAATAATATTAAGTGAACTTTGGACAACTATGGGAGAGATCGAATTTGAAACAGAAGCAACTGCGTCTCCAAGCGAGGTCGATGGTGATGAAGTAGCATTTGTGGGACCTTTTACAATAAACATGCTGGTAACAACAGTAGATCCTATCGGCACTGTTGCACTTAACATTTCATCCTTACGCAGAATCAAGGCTAAGCTGAAACAAACGTCGGTCTTGCCAAGCGGAGCTCCACTGGCGCTCCTTAACAAAAGCATTTATATTTCTGGTACGGTGGGTGGTGTTGCTTTTACCTTTGGAACTACAGAAGAATCGGAATTTCAGGTTGGTGGACCGAATGCGGTCAGTCCGGCCTCCGGTTCTGAACTTCTGTTACAACTGCAAATTGCGAATCTTTTTAGAAGGATTGATATGTCTTCGATTGCTGCGCCCACTGATATCTCAGCGAGCACACCGATTCCGACAGCGAACCCTTGTCCAGCCATTGATGCATCCGCCGCCGACCTTTACACGTGTTTTCGAAAAGGATTAGAATCTGAATCGAATTTGGGGATCGATAACGGCGATGATGAGTTAGACCAAAATGATGACTTGGTAGATTAAATAATCTCAACGCTATCGACACTTTGGAATATAGCTATTTTAAGCCACTCAAAGTTCTAAAACCATCTCGATGTTCGAACGTTCATAGTCGGGATGGGGTCCAAGATTCTTGATGATGAACCCGTGCTTTTTGTAAAGCTCAATGGCGGGCGTGAGGATCGTGTTTGAAAGCAGCATGATGTGGTCGGCGTTTTTAGAACGGGCCCAATCGATGGCGGCCTTCATCAGCACGTGACCCAATCCTTGCCCTTGGGCGCTGGGGCTGACGGCCATCTTTGCGAGTTCGTAACCGCTGCCGTGTTTGACCATGGCGCAGGTAGCGATGGCTTGATCATCTTGGATGATAAAAAAGATCTCGCCGCCGGGCTGGATAATCAGCTCTTCCGCGCGCGACAGTTGCGCACGGTCCATTTCTTCGATTTTAAAATACTTTTCGATCCATTACTCGTTGAGGCGGGCAAAGTCCTTCAACCAACGAGGTGAATAGGTAACAACTTGCGTTTCCAACATCGACTCTACTTGTGGTTTCTGGCCATCTCGATAAATGTTCTAACGATAGCGCCCGATGCTCCTTTGGAATTAATATAAGGCAAACGATTGCTCACGTTCCACGCTGTGCCTGCGATGTCGAAATGGGCCCACGGAATGTCCTTTTCTACGAAGGATTCGAGAAATGCCGTGGCCGTGGCACTGCCGGCATTGCGAGAAGGCGCAAGATTTGTGAGATCGGCATAAGTGCCGCGCATGTCTTTTACGTGGTCATCAATCAGCGGCATGGCCCACACGCGCTCACCACAGGTGTCTGCAGCCACTTCTACTTTTTTGCGAAGCTTCTCATCGCGAGTAAAAAAGCCAGTGTGTGTATTGCCGAGAGCGACCATCATGGCACCGGTGAGAGTAGCGGTGTCGAGAATCAAAGCTGGTTTTTGTTCGCAAGCGTAAACCAACGCATCAGCGAGAATCAAACGGCCCTCGGCATCGGTGTTGTTCACTTCGATGGTTTTTCCGTTGCGGGCTTTAAAAATATCTCCCGGCTTAGTGGCTGACGGTCCTGGCATGTTTTCTGTGGTAGGCACGTAAGCTATAGCGTTGATTTTTAGTTTCATTTTAGCAATGGCACCCATAACAGCAATCACCGCGGCGCCACCGCACATGTCGAATTTCATTTCTTCCATGCCTGCGCTTGGCTTTAGCGAAATACCGCCGCTGTCAAAAGTGAGGCCTTTACCAACAAAACAGATTGGTTTTTGTTTGGCGCCTCCGCCTTTGTACTCCATACAGATAAATTTAGGTTCTTGATCGCTTCCATGGGACACGCCAAGAAAGGATTCCATTTTTTCTTTTTCGATGCGTTTTTTATCCCAAACTTGCACTTTAAGAGAGGTGCCATTACTTAAGCTCTCAGCCTCTTTGCCGAGTTGCGTGGGAGTCATAAAGTTACCTGGGCAATCTCCCAGGTAGCGCGCAAAGTTAACAGCGTCGCCAACAGCCTGCGCGTCCTCAAGAGTTTTCTTAAGCGATGCAGAAAACTTTTCCACACAGATATCTACTTTTTCCACAGTGAATTTATTTTTCGGTTCTTCTTTGAAGGCTGTGAATTGGTAATTAGAAATGACGATGCCTTCGCCGAAACCAGTGGTTGCATCTTGGGACGAAAGTCCAGCGGGGGAGAGAATCGCAACCGATTTTAGCTTCTCACTTTTCATACAGCCCAGAATAACGGGGCTCAAGCGGCGCGCGTTTTCGGCGGTGAATTTTTTTCCTTCTCCTAAACCGAGAAGTAGAAAGTGAGGTACTTTGCTCTGGCGGAGAAAGAGAGTTTCGCCCTCAGCACCTTTAAAGCGCTCTTCGGAGATGTTTTTGAGATTTTCTGTCACAAGAGTTGGCGTTTTTGGACTGGCGACAAACGTCTGGGTTTTGTCTTTGTTTGTTTTTGATCCACAAAAGACCACCACCAACTCGGCAGCTGCATTATTTGAAGTTCCTACAACGTTTAATTTCATAAAAAATCTCCTTATTTAAGCCCTAACTGAAGACCTCATCTCTACCATAGTCCTGTTTGGCTGAGAAGAAGGATTTTCCACTCAATATCACAGGTATATTTCCCGAAGAGACCTTGTCATAGGAAGAAAAAGCACATATTTACACCGGGAGTTCTATGAGCAAGGATCAAATGAGCACGCTAGTACCAATCGTTATTGAGCAAACATCACGAGGCGAGAGAAGTTACGATATTTATTCTCGGCTTTTGAAAGACCGTATTATCATTTTGGGCACCGCCATTAACGATGCCGTTGCAAACAACGTGATTGCACAGATGCTGTTTTTAGAGGCAGACAATCCAGAAAAAGACATTCAGCTTTACATCAATTCCCCGGGTGGAGTTGTGACCTCTGGAATGGGTATTTACGACATTATGCAGTTTGTGAAGTGCGATGTGTCTACGACGTGCATTGGTATGGCGGCGAGCATGGGTTCGCTTTTGTTAACTGCTGGCGCTCCAGGGAAACGCTTTTGTTTACCGCACGCGCGAGTGATGATTCACCAGCCATTGATTAGTGGTGGAGGTCTTGGCGGACAGGTGAGCGATATCGAAATTCATGTGAAAGAGTTAGTGAGAACCAAAAAAACTCTCACCGAAATCTATCAGCATCATACAGGAAAATCTTATAATGTTCTCGATGAAGCCATGGACCGTGATAATTATATGACTGCCGAAGAAGCTAAAAATTTCGGCCTTATTGATACCGTTGTTGCCTCACGTAAATCTTCTAAAAAGGAAAACAACCAATGAGCCGACGTGATGCAGCCAGTTTACTGAGATGTAGTTTTTGCGGCAAAAACCAGAACGAAGTCAAAAAATTGATCGCTGGTCCTGGTGTTTACATCTGCGATGAATGTATTGATTTATGTACGGATATTATCGAAGAAGAAAAGGGCCGCGAAGAAAAGCAGTCGCATCAGTTTAAGGTGCCGAAGCCAACCGAGATCAAGATTTTTCTGGACGAATATGTGATCGGGCAGACCATGGCGAAAAAAGCGCTTTCGGTGGCTGTACACAACCACTATAAACGTATTAATAACTTAACTAAAAATCGTAAAAAAGATGATATCGAAATTTCAAAGAGTAATATTCTTCTGATTGGACCCACAGGATCGGGTAAAACCTATCTTGCGCAAACCATCGCAAAGATTTTAAATGTTCCGTTTGCCATGGCCGATGCCACTGCTTTAACCGAAGCCGGTTACGTGGGCGAAGACGTGGAAAACGTGATTTTAAATCTTTTGCAAGCCGCCGACTACGATATCGAAAAGGCGCAACGCGGAGTTATTTACATCGATGAGATCGATAAGATTTCGCGCAAGTCCGAAAACCCATCCATCACGCGCGACGTGAGTGGCGAGGGCGTGCAACAAGCGCTCTTAAAAATTCTTGAAGGAACTGTTGCCAATCTTCCTCCCAAGGGAGGAAGAAAACATCCTCAGCAGGAATTCATTCAGGTCGACACAACAAATATTTTGTTTATTTGCGGTGGTGCTTTTGTGGGTCTAGATAAAATCGTTGAAAACCGCGTGACACAAAAAACCCTGGGTATCGGCGCGGACATTAAAACGCAAAAAGAAAAAGACGTTTTAGGTCTCACACGAACGCTCAAAAATCTGGAACCAGATGATTTGGCGAAGTTCGGTTTGATTCCAGAATTTATTGGGCGCTTGCCTGTTGTCGCTGTTCTTGAGGAGCTCGATGAGCATGCACTGATTGATATTCTCGTCAAACCAAAAAATGCTTTGATCAAGCAGTATCAAAAGCTGTTCTCGTACGAAAATGTAGACCTGAAATTCACCGAACCAGCCCTGAAAGCCATTGCGAAACAAGCTATGGACCGAAAGACGGGTGCCCGTGGACTTCGCGGTGTGATCGAAACTGCAATGCTGGACATCATGTACGAAATTCCTTCCATGGACAACGTGAAGGAATGTACAATTAATGAAGACGTGATCAGCAAAAAAGCCGAACCCGTCTTAGTGTTTAAAACCGAGGAAGAACTTCAGAAGGCGAAAGCCTCAGGCGCAGAGAGCGCTTAAAGCATTCGTTAACCGATTCCTTCCTCGACCGGGTCTTTATAGGATCCGTCTTAACTAAAGGGGGAAGGAATGGCTCAAATGGAAACTCTCGAACTACCGCTATTGCCACTTAGAGATCTCATCATTTTTCCACACATGATGATGCCGTTGTTTGTTGGAAGAGAAAAAAGCATCAATGCTCTCGAAGAGGCCATGGCAAAACAAATCGATATTGTTTTGGCCGCGCAAAAAGATGCAAAAACCAACAACCCCAATCCCGACGAAGTTTATCAAATAGGAACTCTGGGAACCATCATTCAACTTTTGCGCTTACCAGACGGAACCGTGAAAGTTTTGATCGAAGGCAAAAAGCGCGTTAAAATCGAAAGCTTTACCGACAACGAAAAATTCTTCAAAGTGAAGGTGAAAGTTTACGAAGAAGACCAGGGCGATGAGGTCGAACTCAAGGCGCTCATTCGTTCCGTTAAAATGACGTTTGAAAAATACGTAAAACTCAATAAGCGCATTCCGCCAGAAATCTTGATGCGCGTTTCCAGCATTGAAACTGCGGGCGAACTTGCCGATATTATCGTTGCCCAGCTGAATCTCAAACTTGAAGATAAACAAAAGTTACTAGAGCAGATCAATACGTCAACGCGCCTTGAAGAGCTTTTAAATATGATGACGAGCGAAATCGAGATTCTCGAGGTCGAGAAGAAGATTCGTGGTCGTGTAAAAAAGCAAATGGAGAAGTCGCAAAAAGAATACTATCTCAACGAACAAATGCAGGCGATTCAAAAGGAGCTTGGCGAGAAAGACGATTATCAAGCTGAACTAATGGAGCTGGAAGAAAAAGCTCGCGAAAAGAAAATGAGCAAAGAGGCAAAAGAGAAGGTTTTTAAAGAGCTTAAAAAACTCAAGATGATGTCGCCCATGAGTGCAGAAGCTGCGGTCGTGCGCAACTACATCGACTGGCTCCTCACTTTACCGTGGTTCAACTACTCGGAAGAGAAGAAGGACCTCGCCTTTGCAGAAAATATTTTGAACGAAGACCATTGGGGTCTTGAAAAAGTAAAAGAGCGCATTCTCGAGCACATTGCGGTTCATTGCTTGAGCGAAGAAACCAAGGGGCCAATTTTGTGCCTCGTTGGTCCTCCGGGTGTAGGTAAAACATCACTTGCGAAGTCCATTGCAAAAGCCCTTAATCGCAGCTTTACACGCATCTCTCTTGGTGGCGTGCGCGATGAGGCAGAGATTCGCGGCCACCGAAAAACCTACGTTGGTGCGATGCCAGGAAAAATCATTCAATCACTTCGTAAGGTAGAGCACGGAAATCCGCTGATCCTCCTCGATGAGATTGATAAAATGAGTAATGATTTCCGCGGCGACCCTTCGGCGGCCATGCTCGAAGTTCTCGATCCAGAACAAAATTCCACGTTTCAAGATCACTACCTCGAAGTGGAGTATGATCTTTCAAAGGTGATGTTCTTTACGACCGCGAACTCATTGCACAGTATTCCGCGTCCGCTGTTAGATCGAATGGAAGTGATTTCGCTAGAAGGTTACATCGATAGCGAAAAATTGCACATTGCGAAGAAGTATTTGTTACCTAAGCAGCTTCAACAGCATGGTCTTGGTCCTTACAAGGTTCAAGTTCCTGATCCTGTGATCAAAGATATTGTTCAGTATTACACTCGCGAAGCTGGCGTGCGAAACTTGGAAAGACAGATCGCAAATCTCTGCCGTAAGATTGCAAAAGAGATTGTGCGCGAGGAAGAAATCGAGCGTCACATGAAGAACAACCAAAAAAAGCCGACGCGCTCACAGGTAAGTAAAGCTGGGATCAAAAAAACGTACACGATCACCGCCAAGAAACTTGTGGAAATGTTGGGACCGCATAAGTACAAGCACGGAAAAATCGAAGAGATCAACGAGATCGGTTTAACAAATGGTATGGCGTACACCGAAGTGGGCGGAGACCTGTTGCCCATCGAAGTGACGGTGGTTCCTGGTAAGGGGAAATTCACCGTGACTGGGCAGTTGGGCGATGTGATGAAGGAATCCTGCTCGGCAGCCATGAGTTACGTGCGCTCGCGGGGTCCGCTGTTTGGCCTGGATAAAGACTTTTTCTATGCTATCGACATACATATTCACGTGCCTGAGGGAGCCATTCCCAAAGATGGTCCTTCGGCAGGGTGCGCTATCACCACGAGTATTGTATCGGCGATTACAAAAACTCCGGTGTTAAGAACGGTGGCGATGACGGGTGAGATCACCCTTCGCGGTCGAGTTTTGCCAATTGGCGGCGTGAAGGAAAAAGTTCTTTCTGCCTACCGCGGCGGGATCCGCACGGTGATCCTCCCTAAGGAGAACGAAAAGGATCTACGCGATATTCCAGAGGAAGTCGTAAAAGATCTCAAGATTGTTCTCGTGGATCATGTGGATCAGGTGCTTGTGCATGCGTTAGATATTCGCACTGCGAAGGATCTTTTCAAATCAACGCGAGACGCCAACCTTGGCCTTAAAGCCCAATATACGGGTCACTCTTATCACTAAAGCATTTGTTAGTTCCGCGTCACCCGTCCTGGGTGACGCCATGAGTGTCAAAGACGAACTTTTGTAGTTTTTTTAGAGCTCCCGCTTGTAAAATAAAAATCTCACGCTAAACTTATTTTCCGAACTCCCATTGGGGGTTTAAACGGTGAAACTGATTTTGCCGTTTGGGGGAGGAAAATGGAGTCTACTTCCATAACGGCCCATGAGATCGGGCGACTGTATTATGAGCGTGGAGACATGCTTAAAGCCGTAGCTGTTCTGGAGACAGAAGCTGCGCGACTTTTAAGTATCGAACAAGACGATCAGTTTCTGGAAGTGGTTCACCTCTTATTCCGTTGTTATGCCGAGCTTCTTAATTTTGAAAAAATCGAATTTTATAAAACTCTCCTTCTCGAGCGCGTGGGCAAAGAGGGTATTACTGTTACCGGCAAGACCTACTACATTTTGGCACTCTGTGCTTCGTATAAAAACGAACACGATTTAGCCATCGAGTATTGCCAAAAATCTTTAACGCTTTCTCTAGCTCAGGAAAATAAAGAAACTGTTTGTTACGCCATTCTCGGTTTAGCGATTTCGTACTATTCGTTAGATCGCATCGACGACGCTTTCAAGGAAATCTACAACTTGCAAGTTTTTATGAACGTGCTGCCGCTTCCCGAGATTCGTATATCCATGCAACTTCTCAAAGCGCACATCTATCGCAAAATGAAAAAGTACGATGCAGCCATTGAGATGCTGTGGGACGGTTACGCGCTTTTAAAAGAGCAAAAAAACTTTCATATTTCGCTCTCGCTCCTTTACGGCATGGCTCTGACTTATAAAGAGGCCGGGCAAATTACGGAAGCGCGAAACTACGTAAAGCTCGTGCAACAATCTATCGATAAAAACAATTTAAAACGCCTTGGAACGTTTATCGAAACTTTGGCCAAAGACATCGGCGCCGGCGATGAGCCTCGCTACGACATTATTTTTGATAACTCAGATCACTCGGTTGTCGAAAAAGGGAAAGGGCGTATCGACTTTAACAACCAATTTATTCTGATTGATTTGCTAAAGTTATTCCTCACCCACCCAGGGCAGTCTTTTAGCAAAGAGCAATTGGTCAAATTAATTTGGAAACAATCATACAATCCTGACGTGCACGATAATAAAATTTATGTGACCATCAAGCGGTTACGACAGTTGATCGAGCCAGATATCGAAAAACCAAAGTACATTTTTAGATCGAAGAGCGGATATTATTTCAATAAAGAATCTAGTATTGTTGTGAAAGAGCAGATGAGGGAGAGATTATGAAAAGTATAGCTATGTGTCTGTTGCTGATTTGCAATGTTGCACTTGCTGGCCCAGAAGTACCATGGCCAGAGGCTGATCAGCGCGAAGTCTTTGTGGACGACCTTCAGGGTCTTTGGGGAAGTTTTAATTTAACTAACCCGCAGCAGGCTTTTAAAATTCAGGTTCAGGAAGCCAACTTTAATTTGTCGTGCCCGTATGTGGTCACTGTAACGGCCATCAACCCCTACTCGGGCGAGGTTTCGTCGAAAGACATCGATGTGATTTGCTCAAGTTTCCCGCGAAAAGTGACCTTTATATTGTCCAACGAATCTGACAATACGCGCCAGTATGTTGAAATTGTTGGCCTTTGGAAGGATAAGAGCGCCCAGGAGCTGGGCCGCCAGTATTTAGGCATAACCGTTTATAATTACGGAGAATTTAAAGAGAAGGTGTACCAAGACATCTTCTATAAAATCTCGGAATAGCGGAAAACTTCATTTTTCAACTCGACAACAAAAGCCTTATCCAATATACGGATAGGGCTTTAATTTTAGGGAATTAGCTCAGTTGGTAGAGCGCCACCCTTACAAGGTGGATGTCATC
>JAYUKO010000275.1:0-2765 GCA_043764415.1 Bdellovibrionales bacterium
AAACAAGTGTTCTTATCCAACAAGTGGAAGCGGATCTTAGCAAAAAATTGCTCGATTCTTAATAGTCGCCCCAGCGGGGCGAATGTCTGGCTCTCATCATTATGAGTTTCGAGAAATTGAAGTCTTCTTCCATTCAGTTTAGCATGGGAGTTTAGGGAAAATTTTCGAACTATGGCGAAGCCTTCTGAGATCACAGAAATTGATAACCTCTGCAATAAAATCAAAGCCTATTATCCATTGGCCGATATCGATTTGGTTCGAAAAGCCTACGAGTTCTCAAAGTCGGCCCACGAGGGACAATTTCGCCGAAGCGGCGAAGCCTATATTTTTCATCCCATTGGTGTGGCTGAAATTTTAGCCGATCTTCGCTTAGACCTAGCCACCATTATCACGGGCCTTTTGCACGACACGGTCGAAGACACCAAAGTCACCTTGGACCAAATTGAAAAAGAGTTTGGTGCTTCGATTCGTCAGTTGGTAGACGGTGTGACAAAAATTTCTCAGATGTCGTTTAAGAACACCCACGAAAAGCAGGGTGAAAATGTACGCAAACTTATCGTGGCCATGGGCAAAGATGTTCGCGTGACTCTCGTAAAGTTGGCCGATCGCCTGCACAATATGCGCACTCTCAATCATATGCCCTACGAAAAACAAATGCGCATTGGCCAGGAGACTCTCGACATTTACGCGCCTTTAGCCAGTCGCCTCGGGATCAACTCGGTAAAAATTGAACTGGAAGATCTTGCTTTTCGTTATTCCAATCCCGAGATGTATTATTCGCTCGCGCAAAAAGTGACCAAAAAAAAGGTTGAACGCGAAAAGTACATTGAAGATGTAAAGAAAAATTTAATTGACGAGTTGGCGAAGCACATCAAGT
Organism: Bdellovibrionales bacterium; assembly: GCA_043764415.1. Lineage (GTDB taxonomy): Bacteria > Bdellovibrionota > Bdellovibrionia > Bdellovibrionales > JAGQZY01 > JANPLN01. Next base: position 878 of record JAYUKO010000275.1, read on the forward strand.
CTCCGTTCCGCGTTCAGGGGCGCCCGAAACATCTTTATTCGATTTATAAAAAAATGGCGCTTTCGGGAGTGGATTACGAACACGTTTACGATGTTCTGGCGTTTCGCGTGATCGTTGATACAGTCCCGCACTGTTACGAGGTTTTGGGTCACGTCCACGGTATGTGGAAACCGATTCCTGGGCGCTTTAAAGATTTTATTGCCATGCCCAAGGTCAACAGCTACCGCAGTCTTCACACTTCCGTTGTTGGGCCGGGTGCCGAGCGCATTGAAATTCAAATTCGCACCGAAGAAATGCATTTGATCGCCGAGCGCGGGATCGCAGCGCACTGGCAATACAAAGAGGGTGGCAATGTGTCCGAGGCCACCATGCAGCACATGGCGTGGCTTCAGGAACTGGTGAATCAAAATCAATCATCTTCGCATTCTGGAGAGTTTTTAGAAAACATAAAAACCGATCTCACCGAAGCGCAGATTTATGTGTTCACACCCAAGGGGGATGTGCGGGAATTGCCAGATCGTGCCACACCCGTGGACTTTGCCTATGCGATACATACCGACGTGGGTTCGCACACGGTGGCGGCCCGAGTGAACGGGAAAATGGTACCGCTGAAAACGCCGTTAAAAAATGGCGACACTGTCGAAATCATGATTTCGAAAACTCGGTCGCCATCAAAAGATTGGTTAAAGTTCTGCGTAACGTCCAAGGCAAAGTCGCGCATTCGCGCCTTCATCCAAAACGAAGAACGCAAAAAAGCCATGGAGCTTGGTCGCGAGCTTTTAGAAAAAGAGTTTCGCAAGCATGGTCACAATTTAGCAAAAACGTTAAAACCCGAAATGGTGATGCAGATCGAAGAACTGCGTAAAACGGGAGCCAACGATCTCGATGATCTTTACGTCCGCGTGGGTTACGGAAAAATGCTCCCTCGTCAGGTTTTTAAAGCTCTCGACCTGAACGACGACGAAAACGCCATCAAAGCTGAAAACAAACCGGATTCTTTTTTACAAAAAGTTTACAAATCGGCTGTTCAAAAGGAAAAAAAGAAAAGTCGCTCGCTGATCTCTGTGGACGGAATGGACGATATTCTCGTGCGCTTTGGAAAATGCTGCAGCCCGATTCCAGGTGATCCGATTCGTGGTTTTATATCTCGAGGGCGAGGAATCACCATTCATAAGGCCGACTGCCAAAAGGTTTTCACGTTTGATAAAGACCGTGAAGTGGAAGTGGGTTGGAACGTAACGTCCACGCCTGAAGGTGTGGAGAGAACCGTACGTATACGTGTGATCAGTAACGACAGTCCAGGCTTGCTGAAAGCAATGAGTGAAACCTTCGCCAGTTTAGGGATGAATATTTTTAATGCGCAGGTGCGCGTGACGAAAGATATGAAAGCCATTTGTTTGTTCGACGTGGCCGTTCGCGACACGGCTCAGTTGAATGTAGCCATCCACAATTTACAAAAGATCAAAGGCATTTTAGGCGTCACCCGTGTGACACAAATCTAGCAAAACTCGAGTGACTCAAGATTAGTCGCCATCGAATAAAAAATAAACAGTGTAAAAACCTTCGGCGTTCTAGTATGAGACTCGCTCGTGAGAAGCAATCTAAGAGGTTTTTAAAAATCAAAATGTCTCAATAAAAATCAATAAGTTGGAGACATTTTTGCAGACTAATTCTGCATGTACATAAATTCAAAATCCCGTAGGCAGTTTTTAGTTGGTTCAGCGCGGACTTTGGTCGCGCTTCCTTTTTTACCTTCAATGTGGCCTCGCGAAGCGTGGGGGCAGGCGATTCCGATACAAAAAAGATTTATCGGCTCTTGGGTGCCACTCGGCGGGTACTCCAATGCGGATTTGTATCCGACCTACACGGCGGATCAAGCGAGCATTTT
>JAYUKO010000276.1:0-2751 GCA_043764415.1 Bdellovibrionales bacterium
TGGCAATTTCATCCTGAATCCATCTTGACCGAGTTTGGCGAGCAACTCGTCGTCAACTTTTTCCGCAATTGAAAACCTAAATCACACACCGCTGCCTTCAGGTACCTCCAAAAAGAAGCCAATATCAAGGGTTTTCGCAAAGGCAAAGCCCCCATCGCCACCATTAAAACCATGTATGGCGATAAAGTAAAAAGTGATGTGGTACAAAATATCGTTCAGTCAACATACTGGAACGCTTTAAAAGAGCACAAGCTCATCCCCGTCTCTATGCCATCCATCGATTTCGAAGATCTGAAAGAAGACGCGCCTTTTACGTTTACTGCCAGTTTTGAAATTCGACCCGACGTAAAAATTCAAAAGAAGACCGGCTTCACTGTCGAAAAAGAAAAGCTCAACATCAGCGACGAACGCATCAGCTCGGTTGTTGAAAATGTTCGTCAAAGCAATTCGAGTTTTCAAACACTCACCGAAACTCGTCCCCTTGCTAAGGGCGACTTTGCCATCATCGACTTTGAAGGTATCGTCAACGGTTCACCTTTGGAAAATGGCAGCGCTAAAGGCCATCAGCTAGAAATCGGCGCCAACCAATTTATCCCGGGCTTTGAAGAAGCTTTGGTCGGAATGAACGTGGGCGAGCAAAAAGAAGTGCCGCTGAAGTTCCCTGCCGACTATCACGTTGAAAATTTAAAAGATCAGCCAGTTACTTTCAAAGTGACCTTGACCGAAATCAAAACCAAAGCTTTGCCCGAACTCAACGAAGAGTTTTTCAAAAAAATCGGTCAAACAGATTTAAACAGCCTGCAAGCGCAAATTCGCAAAGAAATGGAAGAGAGCGATTCACAAAAAATCGAGCAAGATCTTCGCGATCAGGTGATGAAGATGTTTGTGGATGCCAACCCGGTTGAAGCTCCAAAGGCTCTTTTGGAAGAGCAGCGCAAAGCTCTTGTGGCAGACTTTGAAAACCGCCTCAAATCCCAGGGCCTCAGCGACGAGAATTTTGCCGAATACCAAGCAAAGTGGAATGAGGATTTTGATAAAACCGCCGAGTTTATGGTGAAGTCGGCCTTCCTTATCGACAAGCTTGCCGAGGAAGAAAAACTCCACGCAACTGATGCCGACATGGATGAAAAATTTGAAGACATGGCGAAACGCTTTAATATGGAAAAAGAAAAGATCAAAGGTTTCTACAAAGAAAAAGAAGGCCTACAAAAAATGTCTTACCAAATAACTGAAGACAAGGTGTTTAAGTACATCCTCGATGGTTGTACAGTGAACGAAGTGGTTGCTTCGGCTGCTGTGAAAGCTTAGGCAAGCTTCTTCCGAGTTAAAGCCTGATGTGCAATCTTCTCGGAAGGCACTATGATTTTGAAAGACAGAAGCACAACCTGTGCTTCTATAAGAGGGGGTTTTTATGAAGATTTTATTCGTACTACTTATGCTATCAACGTCCAATACATGGGCTGTTGATGCGAATTCCGAAATGGAAACTAGCGTTGAAAAAATTGATCGTGACGGAATTAAAAAAGTTTTCTTAGATCATCAAAAAGATCTCACGGGCTGTTACAACTCGGCCCTCGCCAACGCCAAAGATAAGTCGACGGTGCAGGGTAAAATGGTTCTGGATTTTACCATATTAGGTGATGGATCTGTTCTGTACATGGGCATGGATTCCACACGATCCACACTCAAAAGCCACTCTATTGCCGGCTGTATCGTTAAAAAGGCTTACACTTGGACTTTTCCAAAGCCACCAGCAAAGCAAACAGTTCAGGTGTATTATCCACTGTCTTTTTCGACGAAAAAGTAGCAACCTACTGTTCTTCTAAAATCATAATAGTTTCTAGCACCGCGCTGGCCGTACGCTGGCCAGTAGAAAACGCGCTTGATGACGGGGAACACCCAATCCCTCAAGTTGATTGACCTGAATATAATCACGCAAGTTTAAAAACGCTCGAAAGCCATCTATGATTCGTGTGAAGGGGCGATAGTCCCAAAACTTATCACGGTGTTGCGTTTCGGGGCGGCGTAATGTCGTGCGCGCGGGATCCACCAGCTTTTTAACCGTCCATCGGTTTTTGCCAGAGACATGCATGGCTATTGCAGCCGTAATCGCCCTAATAAAGCAGAGGTAACCCCGGCGCTTCGCGATTTTCACGTGAAAATGCAAATGCGTTCCCACATTGGCCAGCGAAATGATTCGAATGCCGTACTTTGCCGAAAAGCGAGAAATAATTTTCTCGATGGCGCTTCGATTCTGGGGAGCCTTAAAAGACATATCCTCTACAGCCTTGGAAGAGCGTAGCACCAAGTGCATGGTTTGCGACGTAGAAATGGGACGAGCGTAGGTTCTATTTTTGCTCTTCTTTAAAAGAATTCCCCCATAGGACTTCGATCTCTTGGGGAAAAGGTCTATTTGTTTAGAGGACTGTCTCTTAAGGCTCAAATACTTCTCACTTGGTTACTGTCTAGATAATTACATGAACGAAGGTATAAAAGTCAAACTTTCTTTTTTCAAACAATCGTTGAGTCTCCGAGTTTGAACAGTTTTCACAGCCCCCATTGACCTGGTTAATCGTGGCGCCTCTGTGTTCGCAGCAGTTAAATACGGTAGGCTGTGTTGGTAATGGTTGTGCGCAACCTTTGGTCATAAGCAGAAGGCAGCGGTGTGTGATTTAGGTTTTCAATTGCGGAAAAAGTTGACGACGAGTTGCTCGCCAAACTCGGTCAAGATGGATTCAGGATGAAATTGCC
>JAYUKO010000277.1:0-2745 GCA_043764415.1 Bdellovibrionales bacterium
ACGTCGGTGTCTTCAACTTTTACGCCCAACTTATCGAGCATGCGCACCATACTCTTGTTAGTGAATTCGCTTTTGCTATCGCCAGTGCCCTTGAGGCCAACAACGAGGCCGTAACCAATCAATTGGTTATCACGAACGCCGCGCACATTGGCGATGTCCTTAAGGCGAATAGCCTGCGCTGTAGAGGAAAATAAAAGGACTAAGAAAAAAACACGCAGTAAATAAATCATAAGTCCTCACTCTTTTTATCGCTGATAATATCAAATACGGGGTCGATGAGGGATTCGGCACTCATGCCCTTTTCGTTGTATTCTTCGGCTCGCACCACGCCGGCGACAAGCAATTTGTACTCACGCTTACCGATCATAAATGGTTGTTCTCCGCGAACGCGATAATTTCCGTCTTTTTGAATTTCCATAATTCGCGTGGACACCGTACGAATTGGAAATTCTTTGTTTTTAGAAAGACCCTTGATATCTTGTTCTTCATCGTCGATCTTTTTAAGAGCCCGCTCTTGATCTTTCAAAAGCTGTTCAGGCGTTGGTCCCACCGGCTCCACGAGCTCGTCGCCATCGAGGCCAATCAAAGAAGCAAGCCCTCGGGTGTCCACTTTTTCGGCTTCTTTTTGCTCCTGATACTCTGGAGTCATCTGTTTTTTAATCTCATCTTGTTTTAATTTAATATCTTGTTTTTGTTCATTAAGAATCTCAGAGAGAAGTTTGGCAATCACAGTGACTTTAGTTTGGACTTGCTCTTTGGGGTAACCCTCTAATTTGATTTCTAGCAAGTCTCCGAGCAGGCGTTGATTGTTGTTGGCAAAAAGGAAGGAAGACTGGCCGCGCGACACCCACAATGAGCCGCTTTGTTCATACAGCAATGATTCTTCTTCCAACGACTGCCGTGTCTTTCGTTTAGTTTCTGGAAGAGGATTTTTGGGCTGGGACGCCACCGGGGTTAAATCATCGTGACGACGAAAGAAATCCATAAAAGACGCGCAACCGGTCAATACCATCGACAGTAAAATCATTGTTAGCCAACACTTCATTCAAACCTCACTCGTGATTCAGCAACTATTTCTGCAATAATTTGTTTTTGTGTTTTTGTGACGCGAATTGGAATTCGATCGCCAATTTTTCCGCTTTTTTGCGCAATCCCGGTCATCTCCACAAGAATCACGCCCTTTTTCACTTCTACGGCCACTGGCTCGCCGATGCGCACCACCTGCTTATCCGTAACATCTTCAAGGGTTAGCACATGCGCTTCACTCAAAGAGCGCTTAAGCTCTTTGCCCAAAAGATCTTTTATCGTTGCGAAAGATTGATGTGCGTTTGTAACATCCCGAGTGATAACTTCAAAATCAGGGGACGCGGGGATTGCCCCTTTTAGCATGGCTTTTTTTAGTACCATCACCGGCTGCTGCACGCGCACCCAACCCTGAAGGACTAGGGGATTTAAAAATTGTTCGTCAAAATAAACGCGCACCATGGCGGCACCGCGCGTATCGCGCAGGTCTTCTTGAACTTCCCATTGAGAAAAGGTTTTTGGTACTTGGCCGCGAAGGAGGTTTAAATTAGAAACCTGGTAGATACAGTCGGCACACAGCGCCTGCAAGCGAGCTTGCAATTCTTTTTGCACGCGTTCTAGAGAAAATTCTTTTTGTTTTTTAGCTTTTCCTTCGCGCGAAAATACCAATTGAATTTCGCAGTCGCATTCTTGCTCGTAAGGACTGAGCTCTCGGCGCACTGTTTTGATAAGCTCAATTTTCGACAGCTTTTTGTATTCTAGGGGTGTGAGGCTGAGCACGATCTTTTCAACGGCCGACTTGGTAGAATCGCGCAAGCCATAAACCTGGGCCACGTCGCTAAGATACACAACTCTTTGCTCAGGCAAATGCGGCTCAAAAGAAACCAAGACACTGGGTTTCTCCAAAGCCATTGCTAAATTAAGAAAAAACGAAAAGATTAAAAGCATCAGCGCCTATCTCAAATGAGTTAATGCCTGTAACATTTGGTCACTGGCTTGAATCACCTTAGAGTTTGTCTCGTAGGCCCGCTGAGTTGTGATCATGTTGACCATTTCCTCAACGATGTTGACGTTACTGTTCTCAAGCTCGCGTTGCCCAAGAGCCCCGTAGTGCCCTTGATTCGGATTACCCACAACCGCATCCCCACTGGCTGCTGTGGCTAAAAATAGATTTCCCCCAACGGCTTTTAAACCTGTTGGATTTACAAAAGTTGCTAATTCAATTTGCCCAATAACCTGGGGCGCCTCGTTACCAGTGGTCAGCACCGATACTTCGCCCTCAGCACTAATAATTACGTCTTTTGCATCCGCAGGAATTGTAATCTCTGGTTGTAAAACGTTACCATTAAAATCAACAATACGTCCGTCTGCGGAGCGATGGAGTTCGCCATTGCGCGTGTAGGCCATGGTGCCATCGGTTTTTAACATCTGTAAAAAACCTTTACCATTAATGGCCACATCAAGATCGCGGTTGGTGATTTGCAAGGAACCCAAAGAAAAATCTTTTTGTGTAGCGGCAGTTTTTACACCCAATCCCACTTGCACGCCCGTTGGCGAAACAGCGTTAAGCCCGGTGGCCGTGCCTGGCTCTTTGATGTTTTGATAGAGAAGATCTTCAAACTCGGCTCGCGTCTTTTTAAAGCCCGTGGTGCCGGTGTTTGCTATGTTGTTGGCAATGGTGTCCATGTTGGTCTGTTGCGCTTGCATCCCCGTGGCGGCTGT
>JAYUKO010000278.1:0-9339 GCA_043764415.1 Bdellovibrionales bacterium
GCTTTGACTCGTGTGATGCCACGTTTCTCTGCGATCAAATCAATCAAGTCTGCTTTTGTCATAATTCCCCTCGCCAAGGACAGATCTAACTATTTGTAATTATAGCGAAAAAAACCCTAGGCTCAACAGCTAAAAGGCAACTTAGCCTAAGGTCGCATATCTTTGTGCTCAGCTAAATGTTTTTTATACCTGTGCGTCATAGAGAGCGTTTGTTGGTAGGCATCCAGGGTCTGTTGCGTGAGTTTCGTTAAATCAAAAAGCGAGAGAACTTTTTGCCGCGCCCGTTCGCCAACGTTTTCGTAATTGGCCGAAAACGAAAAAATATCGATCAAAAGCTCGCACAACGAGTTGGTATCTGCGGGGCGAATTAAAAAACCATCTCCCGTATTGTCGATAATATTGGCCAAGGATCCAACGTCGGACCCAATCACGATTTTTTGCTGAGCCATGGCTTCAAACGTCGTTGGTTCGAAACCCGACGACAGGGGATTAAAGCTGATAAACGCATCGGCAAGATCAATATAGTCGTGAACCTCGTAAGCGGGAACGGCTCCTGCAAAAATCACTTTGCTTGCAAGAGCGAGGTTTAACATTTCGTACTCAAGAGCTTTAAAAAATGGACCCGAGCCAACAACAACCAGTCGCGTATTTGGTTTTTTTACCGCCACTTTTTGAAACGCACGCAAAACGTGAGTGAGTTCGGTTTTTTCGAGCATGTCAGAAAAGGTCACAGCAACTTTGCAGTTTTGTGGGATATTTAATTTTTTTCGCAACTGGTCTGATTTCTGTCGAACCGACAAATCATGCAAATCAAGGCTGTAAGGAATCGTAAACACATGCATCGGCGGGTACAGATAATATCGTTCGAGAATCCACTTTTGCTGCAAACTAGTCACGAAGGCGGCGTCGGCTGCGCCGAGGAGCGCGCGGTCCTTTTGCACATAGTTTTTTAAAAACGTGTACGAAATTTTAAAGCCGTTACGGATTTTACTGACTGGGGTCTCCTCTGACATGCCAATGAGGGAGTAGAGCTGTGCCATGGAGGTAGCCTGTATATCAAAGGCTGTGGCAAACGAATGCTGTTTGCGTTCCCGGGCCAATAAAAAACCATCACGCGTGAGACTGTGAAGAATGTGGTAAGGCGATTTTTGATGTTCCTCTAAAAAAACGTCGCGGATCAAACGCGGGAACTCGAGGATGTTTTTGCTTTTTTTAAGTTCGCTCACAAAAGAAATTTGCACATTGTCGGTTTTAACGACCGGTTCGCCGAGCGAATTTGTCCAAGCAAGCACGTGCACCTGATGCCCCTGCTGAGCGAGCTGACGCAAAATGGGCCAAACAAATCCTTGCGAGGAGGAGGCGCTGCCGATCGTAAACTTTGGCGAGACGATGGCGATTTTTAGTTTTTGCGGTAAATCTTTGCGCAACACTCGATCAGTTTAAACGGTTTGCTCAAGCCCCGCAAGTCTGTCTTGCGGGGTTGAAGACAGATCAAGATGTGATAAAGTTTTTGATCATGGGCAAAAGCTTTCGATTGGCTTCGGGGATTTCTAATTTTTCTAATTCTTCAAAGGTCACCCAGCGCAATTCTGTATGGTGAACAGGTTTTGGTTCACCTTTCCAAAAAAGAACTTCGAAAAATAGTAAAAGGATGCCCACCTCGGGATACGAGTGCGTCCATGTTAATTTTAATTCACCAATGTCTGCTTTAATTCCGAGCTCTTCGAAGAGCTCTCGCTGCAAGGCTTCTTTTGGCTGCTCGCCGAGCTCAATTTTGCCACCCGGAAATTCCCACTGCCCGGCGAGAGTGTGTCCTTCCGGCCGCTGACCCACAAGAACAAGAGAGCCTTTTCGTAAAATACCCGTCGCAACTGGAATCCAAGTCGGTTTTTTCGAGGTCATAAATTCCAGGATAGTGGAAACTGGCTATCTTGTAATGTCTAGACGGGTCAGAATTGCGCAGTTTGCAGGGTATTTAAAATGTTGCGAAAGAGCAAAGGTCCCTCAAAGATCAGTGCTGAGTAGATCTGAACAAGATCGGCCCCTTCATCGAGACGGTGCTTCACTTCGAGCGCCGAGTCTACTCCGCCAGTGGAGATCAAAAGTCGGTCGCCCTTTTTATTTTTTAAAAAAGTCAGCGCATTCTTTAAACAATTGCGGGACATTTCTTTGAGCGGAGCTCCTGAGAGTCCGCCTTCCAAAGGAAATTGAACGCTCGGGGGGCGCGATACGGTTGTGTTTGTTAAAATCCATCCGTCGATATCCAAGTCCAAGGATGTTTGCAGAGCGCTCTCTAAGGATGCGGCCTCCATATCCGGGCTTAATTTTAGCAAAAGAGGTTTGGTTTTTCCAAGCTCATTGCGCGCTTGTATGATGGGCTCTAAAAAACGGCGCAGATTCTCGGGCTGTAAAAGAGCGCGAAGATCTTTTGTATTTGGACTACTTATGTTTACAACAAACGCATCAGCGTAAGTCCAAAGCCTCTGCAGGCATGAGACATAATCCTGAGCGGCGGATTCGTTGGATGTGGCGCGATTTTTTCCGATATTTACAAATAGAGGAACTTGTAGTTTTGGTTTTAGACTTTTGATTTTTTTTTCTAAGGCCACCGACCCCGAGTTTGGAAAGCCCATTTTGTTCCATAAAGCTTGATTGGGAACATCGCGAGCTAAAATTTTTCCTGGATTGGCTTTTTGTGGAAGTGGAGTCACAGTGCCAACTTCTAAAAACCCCACACCTAATTTTTGCCACGCTAAAAGACTTTGCCCCGTTTTATCAACACCACCGGCAAGTCCAACTGGGTTGCGAAAAGAGAGCTCGCGCCATTTGAGCTCGCGCCACTGCGGATTCTTTACTTTGCAGAGAGTTGAAATCACAGGTAAGCCCCACGGTCCGAGATCATGGGCTAACTGTGGCGGTAAAAGGAGCCAAGGTTTCATTTTCAACTAGCGCGGGTACAGGCCGCGAAGAAGCATGGCTTTTTCGAGATGGCGAATGGCCGTGGCCATGGCCGCCGTGCGCATGTTGACCTTGGTTTCTTGCGAAAGTTTCCAGGTGCGATCAAAGCCACTGACAATAATTTTGCGCATGCTTTTGTTGATTTGCTCTTCATCCCAAAAGTAGTTGGAAATATCTTGCACCCATTCAAAGTAACTCACGATCACGCCGCCACCGTTAGCGAGAATATCGGGAACCATAAAAACGCCTTTTTCGTTCAAGATTGTATCTGCTTCTGTGGTAGTTGGACCATTGGCGCCCTCGACAATAATTTTAGCTTTTACATTTGCGGCGTTGTCTTTGGTAAGAACTCCGTTGAGCGCACAGGGAGCAAGAACGTCCACATCAAGAGCGAGAAGCTCTTCGTTGGTGATGGGTTGCCCTTTTGAATATCCTTGCAGAGTTTTATTCGCATTTAGGTATTCCAACACCTCAGGAATATTTAAGCCATCGCCGTTAAAAATGCCGCCGGTCACGTCACTCACGGCAACCACACGCATTCCAGATTCGTAACCAAGCAGTCCCGCATACTGGCCAACGTTACCAAAACCTTGAATGGCAATGGAACTTTGATTGAGGGTTTTGTTCATTGTCGCTAAAGCTTTTTCAGAAGTGTAAATCACCCCGTACCCTGTTGAACTCACGCGTCCTAAAGAGCCGCCAATTTCGATGGGCTTACCGGTCACAACGGCTGGGACTGCGAAGCCCTTCTGTTGTGAATAAGTGTCCATCATCCATGCCATGGTTTGGCCATTGGTTCCCATATCTGGCGCAGGAATGTCTTCTTGGGGGCCGATGAAAGGGGCGATCTCGGTGGTAAATCGACGAGTGAGACTTTGCAATTCCGCTCGCGATAACTTTGAGGGATCCACTTCGACGCCGCCTTTGGCGCCACCGAGGGGAAGTTGCAAAAGTGAGCATTTAAATGTCATGAGTGCTGCGAGGCCAGCCACTTCGCTAATGTCTACGTCCTGGTGATAACGAATCCCACCCTTATACGGACCCAACGTAGAACTGTACTGAACCCGGTGGCCCGTAAAAACCTTTACATTGCCATCATCCATGCGCACGGGGATGCTGACGGTGATGGAGCGACGAGGTTGGCGCAGTCGGGCCATAACATTGCGGTCGATGTTGATTGCTTTTCCTGCAGTATCCAGGGTTTGCATCACGTTTTTAAATAATTCGCCTTCAGTCACATGCTTCATATGCGTTCCTCCGTCAGAACAATCAACGATAATGAAGGACCATCTTAGTGAAACTCCAAGTAAATGACCAAGTATTTGCAAATTTATTGTCCGCGTCAGAAGAGACTGGACCAAAATATATGGGTAAGATGACTGATGCTTGCCTCTCTACGAAACGAATTGTTTTTAAAAATGCGCTCGCGACTGCGTTTTACCCGCCAAGGGTACCGGGAGATTGGCACTGAGGGTGAAGAAGATACAATTCATGAGCGCGAGCTTGTGAGTCAATTTTCGTTTGCTGGTTTCAAACATGTTTTAAGCCCATTGCAGTGGAAGCGAAACTTAGCAACGTTGTGGTTGCTGAATAATTTTGCGCAGTGGTCGGAAGTTTCACTGGATGGCAGTGTCCCTTTTGTCGAAGTGGGTTGTCAGGATTTTTCTCGACTGCCGGCTCTGAAATATTTTTTCAAAAATCAAAAATTAGAGGTAGCTATTCACGGCTTGGAACTTGATCCCTTCCCCGTGCTCTCCGATTTGCACTCGCGCTGGGACCGAGCGCAGTATTATATTTTTTTGCTTGTGCGCGAACGCCTTGGCCGATGCGAGGCCAATGGGTCGCAAACCCAAGATCAAATTTTTGCTGGGGATTTTTTTACGTGGTCACAGAAAACTAAAGGGTTGATCTGTTTTTTTCCGTTTGTCACCAAAGGGCCGGCGTTGAGCTGGGGCTTGCCGGAGCGCTTTGGTGAAGTTGAAGAATGGGTTGCCGCAATTGAGCGCTGCTTAGACGATCGTGGATTTTTATTCGTGGTCCACCAGGGTGTACAGGAAGAAAGAATTTTTGATGAAGCTCGATCACTACTGCTCCCATCTTTAAAATTGCTCGAGCGCCATTCGTTGAGCTGTCCCTTCTGGCCGCCTAAAAAACTCTCTTGTGCATCACTTTATGTGCGTGATAATGGTACTGTATGATTCAAAAAGACGAGATAAAAAAAGACGAAATAAAAAAGCAAACCGCCTGGGTCTGCGACCACTTGCAAGACCTTAAAAATAAAAAAGTACTTGTTGTCGGCGACGTGGGCCTGGATGTTTATTTGATGGGCGAGGTCAAACGATTAAGCCCCGAAGCGCCAGTGCCGATTTTAGATGTGCAAAGCGAAGACACGCGCTTGGGTCTTGCCGCCAATGTGGCACAGAATATTCAAACTCTCGGCGGGCAATGTCACCTTATCAGTGTCGTGGGAAGAGATCAGGCCGCCACCGATTTGCAAAACTTATTAAAAAAACAAGGCGTTTTATCTTTCAACTTGATCGCTGATTCCGAGCGGCCAACGACGCGTAAAATGCGTTTGCTCACGGGGCAGCATCACTTGGCCCGAGTGGACTTTGAAAAACAACATCTGCTGCCCGAAAAAGTAAAAGCCGAAACAGTGCAAAAAATTTTGCAAGCCCTTCCCAATGCCGACATTGTGATTTTGCAAGATTACTCCAAGGGGATGATCGACGCCGAGCTGGCACAACAGTTGATTAAAGAATGTAATTCTCTGGGCAAAAAAGTACTGGTGGATCCGTATCGCTCCACTCCGTTAGCCACTTATAAGGGCGCTTACTTAATGACGCCCAACAAAGACGAATCCGTAGCGCTTGCGCGACAGATTCAATTCAACATTACGGATGCGGCAGCGTCTGTGGATGTGATTGGCAAAACGTTGATGGAAGCCATCGGCAGTCAACAAATGGTAGTCACTCTCGGCGCGCAGGGCATGAAGCTTTTTGAAAAAGGCCAAAGCCAACAGCTGCCAACTTTTGCACAAAACGTGTTTGATGTGACCGGAGCGGGTGACACCGTGATTGCCGCCATGGCCTTGGCTCTGGCCGCAGGCTGGGATCTCGAAAAAGCCGGCTACCTCGCCAACTTCGCAGCCGGCGTCGTGGTGGGCAAAGTGGGCTGCGTTCCCTGCGAAATCAGCGAGCTGGTAGCCTTCATTCAAAGGCATTAAGTGTCTCTTTGACCTGCAAAATGAAGATGTGATCATTCGACTTGGGGCAGCTAAGTAAAGAATCTGTCAGAGTACCTACAAACTTTACAAATTTTATCGCCTCGCAGGTCCCGCATTGCTTAAGATTTTTTTTACCTATATTTCAGGGGCAACCTTGGGAGGGTATATGAAAATAATGTCATTAATAGTGTTTTTGGCTTCAATGAACGTGTACGCGAGTGCGAATGAGCCCGTGTGCGGTACTGTGAGAATCGAATCTTCAAATGGTATGGCCACAGTAATGGTTTATAAACTTGAAGTGCCCGCGGGCGACTTTTTGCCTGCCTTCGAAACTTACGAAATCGTGGCATCGGGCGAAGATTTTGACAAAATCGAAAAGGCGTCGATGATTATTAATACCCTTGTCGATGGTGAACAAGTCTGCCTTAAAGGCGAAGTTTTCGAGGATAATTCTTTTCAAACTTACATGGTTCCCTCAGAGCGTCTGTAATTATGCAGAACCATTTGTAGTTAAATAGAACCAGTGCTGGCGGTTGCTCTTAAAACCGCCAGAGTTTTTATGCCAGAAGAAAGTGTCAGTGAGATGGGACTATTTCTAATATTAACAGGCACTCTTGCCTGTCTGACCAGTGGATTGCTTTTTCATTTCTTAAAAAAGAGTGCGAGTTCGTCCGTGATTTCGGCTCTTGCGCCAATTCCACTCCTTTTGATTTTCATATTTTTAATTAAAGACGAATTTGGTTTTTGGCTTCTCGGTTTATCTTTGGGTCTCGTCTGTTGTGTTTTAGGCTCAACATTCGGAATCTTTATGGTCGCACTTTTTTCCAACCGTAAAATCTAAATTCGTAGCGGTTGTGCAAATGGATTTGTTCATCTCCTGTGTAAATTTATAGCGATTGTGCTGTCCGCAAAGAATTTGAAAATTTTCTCTATTATTGCCTCCACCACGAATCACGCTTTGGATATGATCCACTTGCAAAAAATACGTGCTACCGCAAATTTTCCCTGTTTGAGGATCGCGGAACGTGCATTGATGGTTGTTGCTTAGCAGTTGTTTTTTGAGAGGTTGAGAAATGGGTTTGCGCTGCGCTTTTCTAGTAGGCGAGCTTATTACCGTAGCGGTACCGCTCAACTGTTCTAAGGTTGGTGTTTTACTAAGATCCATTTTAACAGCTTTAGTTTTGCTTTTTGGTGCCCGGCGCGACAGTTCTTTCTTCGCCAAATACGTCACCAAGCTCGCCCAGTTTTTTTCGGGCACGGCGTGCGACAAAGTCGCCTGCGCGCGCTCCAAAATCTGCATTTGTTCCCGAGTCAAAGTGATGGTGAGAGTGACCGATTGGTCTTTGTGGTGGGTGGTCTTATTTTTAGGTGAAAAATCAAGATTCAAAGCTCGTGAAATCATTTGCTCTGTTTTTAACTGTGTTTGGTTTTCGATTTTTGCAAGTAACTCGCGTTTAATTTCAATAGGCATCGTTGCACCCATTTCGCGCTTGAGTTCGCGATCAGCCCGTTGAAGTAAAGCGACCTGACTTAAGTTGACTGAACCGTCTTCCAGTTTTTCGGCTACTTCGGGAATTTGCTGCAGCAGTCGCGCGCCATCAATCCGGCGCATGGCCGCACTGGGGCTGTAACCATGACTCTGAACTAAAAATTCAAACAAACTGGAATACGCTTTTTCTAAGTAAAGCTTTCTTCGGTCGATCTCGGCAATACAATGAAGAACAAGATGAGTGATCTTGTGCTCGGTCTTAACAAGCTTATTAAAGCGCGCCTCTAAAATTTCGTTGGAGAGATTGCTTAAATTCATTTGTACCCTTTCAGTTCACTGCCGAAGCGGTAGTCGATTTTCGCATTTTTTTTTTGCAGAAGTGCCTTTCCAATTAAATACCACAGGTTTTTATTGCCTCGATTTTGTGGTTTTTTGAAAGAACAATGAATTTTTAATACTGTTTAAATTCGAGCTTTTAACGATCATAAATGACGTAGAATTCCGGAACTTTTGAAGAGTAAGAGGTGCGCGGTTTAGGAAATTAAATTCTAATGGAGCTGATTTTAAAGCTCTAAAAACTCGTCAACATTTTTTATGTCCGACTTTAAAATAGAGTTATTTATGGACTCGAGGTGTAATAATAATATTTCACTTATTGCTCACAACGTATAGATATCTTAGTTTAAGAAAATGATAAAACTGATTTTATTTTTAGTTTCGATTTCTCTCTTCGCATCGGCAAAAAGTGAAGGGCCAAATTTTTCTACCACAGAAAATGGTTGTCTCATTTACACAAATTTAGCCGACCGAAAAGAAACACAGGTCTTTGGGGAAAACTGTAGTGTTCGCTCTCCTCCATGCTCGACGTTTAAGATTGCGCTTGCGGAGATCGCGTTTAAAAATAAAAAAATTGATGTCAAAGGTGAATATTTTAAATGGGATGGAAAAAAACGAGATCGCGACGCTCTCAATAAAGATCAAGATCTACGCAGCTGGATGAGGGACTCCGTTGTTTGGGTATCGTCATTAATTGTTGATCGTGTCACAAGAGACAGAATCCAATTGCAATTAAGTGAACTGAAGTATGGAAATGCTTTGGTGGGTTTAGAGGAGTTCTGGATTAAAGGACCGTTGGCCATATCTGTGGAAGAACAAATCCAATATTTATCTCGTCAGAGCCAAAATGAAAATCTTTTGAAGGCATTACAGCTTTTGCCAATCGAAAGAATAGGTAGTTTTGAGGTGTCTGGTAAAACAGGCTCCTGTTTCTTAGGGGGCAGTAAAAATTCTTCTGAAATTGGATGGTTTGTGGGAACTGCGAAGTCCCCTCGCGGAAATTATGCATTGGCATTGCGGTTCATCAATATAAAGGGCCAAGAAACAAATGGACCCGCGGGCTTAAGGGCCAAAACGTTATTTCTTGAATGGATCAGCAGATAAAATAGGAGAACAATCACAATCACATATTTTTAAAAGACTTCGTCCGCCCCAACCCCCCTCAACAAACACCCACACCACGTCAAACTCCGCCAGCCCCCCGTAAAACGCTCCCCAGCTCCCAAAATCCCGGCACTTCGCCTTTGATTTGATGGCGAGCTGTGTTATACACAAGCCCCAATGGAAAAAGTGAATTTCTTTAACTGCAATCTCCACGATCTCGAACAGG
>JAYUKO010000279.1:0-2739 GCA_043764415.1 Bdellovibrionales bacterium
ACGGCAGAAGTCGAACGACTGATTAGCGCTTACCCGCAGCAAGCGACCTATTCGCAAGATAAGTTTTTCGAGGGCTGGCTGTCATACAATCGTGTAGCGTATCCAGTGGCGCCAGTGTCGGCTGCTGAAAAAGCATTTACCGGTGGTAAAACTCTTCTGCGAACAAGTTTGCTCAATGAACTTCAAAATATGACTCGCTACTATACAGGTAAAGGGCAAGGGAGTTTCGAGGATCTCCTTTCAAGTCCATACTCCTTCGCGTCGGACGCAGATCTTGCTGGAATGTACGGCGTTGCCGCGTACAACCCAAACCTTGATATGATGATTGGATTTCCTGGAAAGCAACGGGCGGGGTTGATGAGCCGAGCGGCGTTTTTGGTTTCGGGCAGTATCAACACGAGTCCCATCACCCGCGGACTGAGAGTGCGACGACAGTTTTTATGCGAAGAATTAGCTCCGCCGCCCGCGAATATTGCAAGTATGGTCCGCGATCCCGGTTTTAATCCCAACCTTACAACACGCGAACGCTACACGCAGAAAACAGCCAGCAGCGCTTGCATCGGTTGTCACGTCTCCATCAACCCACTCGGTTTTGTCCTGGAGGGCTTTGACGGCTTTGGCCGCGCGCGCACCGTCGAGACCGTTTACGATGAACAAACTGGCGCAGTTTTAAATCAGCTGCCGGTTGACCCCATCGTTCAGCCACAAATTGATCTCTCTGACTCTCGCAGCATTGCCAGCGTCGGGGACTTCCACAGACTGCTTGCCGATAGCGGTAAAGCCCGTGGATGTATGGTGGAAAGTTTCTTTCAGTATGTTCACCATCGCACTGCAGATCGCGTTGCCGACAGTTGTACGCTGTTAGAGATGGATGATTTAGCTTCCAGTCCCAAAGGGATGTATAAGCTGTTTTACGAAACACCTCTGAAATCTTCTTTTCAATTGCGTAAGATCGATTAGGCCGTAAGGCCTACCACCCAGGTTGACCTCCTAGATTTCATCGCTCAAACTCAAATGAGTGAGCACTTGGACTTTAGAGGGAATTCCCTGTCATTATTCCAATCGTGAGTTGACCCAAAATTTATGGGCCGTGGAGTCGTTTAAACTGATTTACGATTTAACGATTCATGGGGCAAGTTTAGAAAGTCTTCTTCAGCAACCAGATTTGATGCGCCTTTCCCGCGAGCGATTAAAAAAAATCCGTGATCAAGTCGATGCTCAGCTCCGCCGCTATAAGTCTCTGCTATCTCCCTTGGAGTGGAAAAAAATCGATCAGCAAAAATACATGAGTTCCTACGGGATGAAGGCGGGCGCAAGCTTTTTAGTTCACAACATTGATAATATTTTTCGTGACTGGTGCTGGGGTGATGAAGAAAACAAAGCGAGCTTTACGTGTTTGCAAAAAATAATGTCTGACTTCAACATCACGTCGAAGGATCACCTCTTGGTGCTCGGTTCCGGAGCCTCACGACTGGCTTACGACTTTCACCAAGCATTTCCATTGCAAAAAACCTTTGCGGTGGATTACAACCCAGTGTTTCATCTGCTCGTACGTAAAATCGTTAGGGGGGAGAGCCTTTCATTTTGCGAATTTCCCATTGTGCCGGTGAAAGCCGAAGACTTTGCCGTTGAACGAATTCTACGGGCTCCTTCGCCGGTGCGCGCGGGCTTTGAATTGATCTTAGGTGACATCACGGATGAAGAGTTTGCATGGCCGCAGTCCAATTTTATTCTCACTCCTTGGCTCATTGATGTTGTCTCCATGGATTTTTCGCAGCTTTTAACTCGGCTGAACAAGCATTTGGCTGTTGGCGGAACGTGGATCAATTATGGGCCGTTAGGTTTCAATAATCCCCGGTTGCAAGACTACTATTCGTTTGAAGAAGTGAATCATTTGCTCAAGAAACATGGCTTTAAGGTGTTAAAGTCGTCGTATGAATATACGCCCTATTTGCAATCGCCAAGCAGTAATAGTCACCGCATGGAAAGAGTTTACGCCTTTGTCGCTGAGAAAGTCTCTGAGGCGGAAGAGGTCGAGAGTGTTGTTGCGAGCTCACTTCCTGAATGGCTATCGGATCACAAACAACCGATCACCATTCCCGTGCAAGCCATGCGCTTAGAGGAAGGTTTTGCTTTTAATGTCAAAATTGCCCAATTGTTAAAGCAGAAACTCAACTTTCAAGAGATCGTTGATCGTCTGCATGCAGAAATGCAAGTAGATAAGGCGCAATTGTCTTCGGTGGTTCATCATATCCTTCTTAATTTTTATCAACAATCTTTGCTCAATCCCCACGATCATTGATTCATTTTGAAACACTTTATGAAGGTAGTTGGGCCTAAGGCCACTTCATCCTTAACTTTTCTTCTTTCCGTTCGATAAGTAATCAAGCACGAAAGAAGACTCCTATGGATCATGACGGATACAGAAAGTATAAAATTGCCGGCATTCTTGCGGCTCTTGCATGGGTTGGTTTTCTTTATCAAAATATGACCACTTTGGATTTTACCCAGGAAGCGCAAGGCAGGCACCGACCGACATCTTTGGAGCGGGCCATTTCGCGCTCCGACAACGAACGCCAGCATGGGCAAAAAAAAATGGGTTTGGACGATCGCCAGATTCAAAAAAAATATATTAAAAAACAACGAACTCCCAACGCCGTCGTGGGCGATCTTTCCGTGGATGATGCCGAAAAAGATAAAAAATTGCGGCAAGGCGAAAAAATAAAGCAAAATAAAAAA
>JAYUKO010000280.1:0-2738 GCA_043764415.1 Bdellovibrionales bacterium
AAAAAATTTCGACTCGATGACTGAGAGCGTTCTGAATGCTTCATCACGAGAGAGGAGAGCGAATGTCGTTTCGACACCAAGCGAGGCTGGGGCAACTTCTAGCGGTCACTGTGGCACTGATTGTTGGGCTGACAAGTTGTAACTGGAAACAATTCACGTGGGGACATATCGGCTACAATACGGGTTATGCTCCCAAGCAACCAATTCCATTTTCGCATAAACTTCATTCGGGCGAGAACAAGATTCAATGTTTGTACTGTCACACCAACGTTGAGTACGCAAAACACTCAGCCATACCGAGCTTAAACATCTGCATGAACTGTCACTTGCTTGTGGCGACTGACAAACCGGCGATTCAAGAGCTGCAAAAAAAATATTTCGCCGGTGAATCAATCAATTGGGTGAAAGTACACATGCTGCCAGACCATGTGAAATTTAACCATAAAAGACACGTGCATCGTTTTAGTAAACCAGAAGATCGCTATGTGGCTTGTCAAAAATGTCACGGAGAAGTTGCGAAGATGGATGTGATTGAGCAGATCTCTAGCCTTTCAATGGGTTGGTGTATTGATTGCCATCGCAACTCGGAGCCTAAAGGTCCTTTAAACTGTTCGACGTGCCACCACTAAGGAGCGGATGATGGAAAATACACCTGTTGATACCCCAAATCAGTATTGGAAGAGCCTCGACGAAAAATATCAGACACCCGAGTTTTTAAAAACTCTGGAAAATGAGTTTGCGTCTTCACCTCTAAAATCAGAGGACGGCCAAGACGGACTCGCCCGGCGCCAGTTTATGAAACTGATGGGAGCCAGCGTTGCTCTTTCGGCTGCCGCCTGTGTCCGCCGACCTGTGCAAAAAATCATTCCTTATAACAAGCGCCCTGCTGAGATCATTCCCGATCTTCCAAACTACTATGCATCGTCATGGTTTGATGGCACCCAGGGTTTAGGCCTTGTGGTAAAAACCCGCGAAGGTCGCCCGTTGTTTGTTGCGGGAAATGCCGAACATCCATTAAATGGTCGTGGTCTTAGCGCCCGCGCCAGTGCCCACATCTTAAGTCTTTACGATCCAGACCGTTTAAAAGGCCCCATCTTTAACTCTGTAAATCCTAAAAAACGTCGCAATTCTCTGCGAGCCGACGCAAAGTGGGAGCAAATCGACGCCAAAGTTGCCGCTCAGTTAAAAAAAGGCGATGTGGCTTTGCTGACTGCAAGTTACCCTTCTGAACACACACAGAATTTAATTTCTTCTTTCCTGGGAAAATTTTCCGGCAAAAAATATGTGTGGGACACAATGACCACGGAGAGTTTGCGTGAGGCGCAAAAGATTTCCTACGGTTCAGCCATTGTTCCAAGCTATCATTTTGATAAATCACTTTTGACAGTGTCGTTAGATGCGGACTTTTTGGGAACTTATCTATCGCCAGTCCATTTTACACGAAACTTTAATCTATCGCGAAACCCCGAAGGTAAAAAGATGGCAAAGCTCATCTCTTTCCATTCGGTGCCGTCGCTTACAGCTTTGAATGCCGATGATGGTTATCAAGTGGCCGCCAGCCAACAATTGGGATTGGCCTTGGGGCTTTTACAGCGCGTCCTTGCAGGTAAAGGCACTGGTCTGACTGCCGAACTTAAAAAGTTTGCGCTGACCGACGAACAGCTCGGCTTCGAGAACGGAACGCTAACGACTGTTGCAAAACAACTCCTCGAAAATTCGGGGGAGAGTTTAGTGATGGCCGGTGGAATCCAGTGCGAATCTGCAAACGCTATTAATCTTCAGTTGGTAGTGAACTGGCTCAACTCGGCTCTCGGCAACGAAGGTAAAACCATCACCGCGCAAGGTTCCTATCAGAGCCTCGAAGGTAAATCTTCGGACATCTTTGATCTCATGAAACAGATTGATGATGGAAAAGTAAAAACTTTGATCATTCACGATCTCAATCCCATCTACAACTTGCCAGCCTCTTTAGGTTTTGAAGAGCGCCTCGACAAAGTAGAAATGGTTATCACTACCAGCAACTGGATGGACGAGACCTCCTATTTAGCAAACGTGGTGGCGCCCGCAGGGCACCCCATGGAAAACTGGAACGAGTTTGAGTTCGCAAGCGGTGTGCACACTATTCAGCAGCCAACGGTTCGTCCTTTAGGTGACACGCGAAGTTTTGAAGACAGCTTAATAATGTGGGCGCAAGCCGCCGGTTCTGAAATCACGCCGGAAAAAACATTTTTCGAACTGCTAAAGAAAAAAGTTTCGGGCACCGTTGGTTCTGAAGCCGAATGGTTTGAGTATTTGCAAAAAGGTTTCCGCGGTGAGGTGGCTCAGGGTGGATCTGCTCGCAGCCTCAGTTCTGCAGCGGCCAGCCAGATTCAACCTGTGGACTCAAAAGTCGAAGGCCTCGAGCTTGTGATTTTTCCAACGGTTCATATGACTGACGGTTCACTGGCCAACGTTTCGTGGTTGCAAGAACTTCCAGATCCGGTGAGCAAAATTGTTTGGGATAACGTATTAACATTGTCGCCAAAAACGGCGAAGGACATGGGCATTAAAGATGGCACCGTAGTCACTGTCGAAGTGAATGGCGCAACTTTAAAAGTTCCTGCATATATTCAACCGGGCCAGTCGAACAAAGTCGCAGGTATTGCTCTTGGGTACGGACGTCAAGCGGGAATGGAGCTTGCAAAAAGCGTTGGCGTGAATGCCGCGCAATTGATTCAATCCGTTGATGGAAAACTTCA
>JAYUKO010000281.1:0-2733 GCA_043764415.1 Bdellovibrionales bacterium
GTAGTAGCCGTCGACACTAATGATATCCAGACCATGCACTTGCAACGGAACCAGTTCCTCGAGTTTAAAGCTCGCAATGCCTTTGTATTTTTCGAAGATCCGCTCGGCTTCGTTATCGGAACGAGCTGAACGCAAGCGCCGAATGTCGCGATGAACTTCTTTAATGTATTCGTTTTCTTTTTCAAAAACAAAAGAAAAGATCTTTCGTTCTTCTTTCATTAGTTTGAGTTGGCACGCATGAATTGTATTCCAGTTGATAAACGAAGTGTGGGCATAGGCTCGCTTCACTTCGATGTCTCGCAGAGTCTCCACGAGCACTGGGGATTTTTGTCCTAAAGATTTTAAGTTTTCATTAATTAAATCGAGAATTCGTTTATAATAATTTAGGTCCGTCTTTGCGTACTCGTAAAAATCAGGAGTGGTTTGACGATCAAAAGGTAAATATCCAGTGGAGCCACCAGTGTAATTATCCATCATCACCTCGATGGGGTCTACAAAAGTTTTTTCCGAAAAATTAGAACGAATAAAGCCCAGTCGAAGTCTTTCGAAATCAACTTTGAGTTCTGGCGTCGCCTGCTCGCAAAGCTCCCTGAGACGAGGATACGTGTTGTCCGTGGCGATAAAGTTATTCATTGTTACAATTTTACGATGGTGCGGTTCGACAAATCGGGTATTAAGGTTTTTGATAAGGTAGCCAAGGAACACTTCGTTGTTAATTCCCATGGAAGGAAAAAAGCTCGATTTCATCATGTAAGAAATTGTATTTCTTATGAGTAAATCATTGAGGGGAAAAAAATCTTCGGTGTATTTAAACCACGAATATCTCGTGCGTAGTGGATTTACGATTTCGTTAAAAATCGTATTTGATGACATCTGCACCTGATTGGCGCCAATGAAGACAGTCCGTGAAAAATCTTGTTGCGCAAGGTAGGTGGCGATGTAGAACATGTGGGGATATTCGGAGTACATTTTGATTGTTTGATCAAGGCCTGTCGTGAGATCGCGGAGAGCGGTTTTAGTTGCGGTGGAAAGGTTTGATCGCACAAGCGACGTCACAAATGTTTGTTGCTGGTACTTATAGCTTCCCCAAACTTTGCGAACCTCATCGGCTTCTGTTTGAAATCGATCGAAAAGATCGTTGGAGCCCACATTCATGGTTTGAACGATATGCTTTGCAAGATTGTTAGTGTTTTGTAGCTGATAGGCAAAAGTCCAACGCATAAAAAATTTAATCTTTTCCACAACTAACGACTCTGCGCTCAGCTTTAGAAGTATTTCCTGCGCATCAGCTAAATTAAGTTGTTGGTTCGCAACTAAGTCTAACAATTTAAAGGCAGGTTCTTGACCCATAGTTGTTAGCCCCAATGACTGTTTGAGGGCGGGACGAATTGCTTCGGTTTTTTGAAAAATATTGAGCGGAAGCTGCTGATGGAGCTCATTGATTTGCTCAACGAGTTCATTGCGGTTGAGCAAATTAAGGTAGGATCCATCCAATCGGTGAATGTAGCGAAAGAGCTGCTTTTTTTGTAACGAGGGGATTTGATCACCGTAGATGGCTAGGTAGTTCTTAACAAGGTCCATCAATCGGTTGTCTTCCTGAAGCGTTCCAACACGCGAAGAGATTTCCTGTATCAATGGCAAAGCGCTGCGACTAATTAAGCACGCGTCAGCCAAGAGTAGAAGATCGGCGATTTTATGCGATGAATTGTTTGCTTGGAGCTGCTGTAAAAACACATCGTAGGTATTGTTGATTCGTGCGAAGCGGTGAAAGACTTTGCAAGAATCGGCGCGATTCAGATGGCAATCTGTAAGGATGCTAGACAAGTGCTGGGCAAGGAGAGTGTTGCTGTTGCTGTCTAGAATCAGTTGATTCACCTGCCATAGGATAGAATCTAGAGCGTCGTTGTAAAAGAGTACTGGATTGTGGATAAGCTCCGGAGAAAATAACAGGTTGGTGGCACTTTCGGCTGTTAAAGACGAAGGGCTACAGAGCGCAGAGAGTGCACCAATTAAGGTTTCCTCACAAACTTTTAAATCAGCAGAAACCGTGGCTTGCGTTGGGGCCAGTTTTTGATGCGGATTTCTGATAGTCTCCTTGGCTGTACAAGAAAGACACAATGCTACAAGAAGCCATCTAAAAATCATAGGAAACCCCTAAATCAATGAACTTTCGATAGCGATCGATAAACCAAAGCGAAACTTTTCCGTCTTCTGTAAAACCACCATTGCTGTGGGTTAAGAAGAACGAAAGTTTTTTGTAGTTATAGCTGAGTGTCTGAAAGTTATTGTAGGCATAATCTGTATTGTTGTCTGTAAGGTGACTCCAACGAACTCCAAATCCTGCGAGGAGTGACCAACTCGGAGAAATCGTAAAGCTAAGAATAGAGTTTGAGCCCACAGCATAATCTCGGTTGGGTTGACCAAGTGCCGATTTGTCGTAGGTGTTGATAAGGTAACTGCCACGAAATGTTTGAATAAAGTTAATATATTTTGGCCATACCTTTTTGATCAGCGTTGTGGAGATCGCGGGAACTCCTTGGTAGCCCTCAAAGCGGCTCTCGTCGTCCAAGGGAAGGGTGTACGAAAAACCCACGTTGTGCGAAGTTAAAAAAGGTGTGTTCAATAGGTACGTTGTAAAAAACGTGCTGTTAAATTGAGAACCACCATAGCCTTTTTGGGTTTCTACAACTTGATTTTCCAAGGTAAAATAATCCACGCTGGCCAAAGCGCCAA
>JAYUKO010000282.1:0-2730 GCA_043764415.1 Bdellovibrionales bacterium
AGCTGTTTGTGGAGTGATCGCTCTTGCAGTGCCACTGTTGCATGATTATCAAATCCTTTGTGCGCGATCATTTTTCGTTGAGACCGGTGGATGTGGAAATAGCTCTCACACCGGGGTTGCCGGTGATTTCTGTTTTGGGATTACCGGACAAGGTGATTCAAGAGAGCACCAAACGAATTCAAACGGCGCTTTTAAATCAAGGTTATCAAATGCCACGGGCCAAGCAGGTGATCGTCAACCTATGGCCAAGGGATATTCGCAAAAGCAGTTTGGGTTTAGATTTGGCCATCGCCCTCGGCATTCTTGTTGAAAGCGGTCAGCGGCCAGCACTGGATCCAGAACTTGTGGTGTATGGAGAGCTCGACATGCAGGGCGCAGTGAGAGTGCCAAAGGACATTGTGATGATGGACGTGGTCCCTCCACTCCTCCTAACAGGCGCCGGGAGCTCAGAGCTTGGCGGAGGTCGTTATGAACTTTCGGCATTGAAAGACGAACCGCAGTGGGTGGAGAGTGCGAAGGTTCGCGAAGAATCCCAGCGTCCGCCATTTTTGTATCCCACTCTCAATCCCCGCGTGTGTGAACTTTTAAAGATTGTGGCCTGTGGCGAACATTCCCTGCTGCTTGCGGGACCTCCGGGAACGGGAAAGACGGCTTTTGTGGATGGAGCGTCGTCGTTTTTTGCACCTCCTTCTACGGTACAAATGCGCGATATTCAAAAAAATTCGTTTTACTTTAAGCAATCTGCAAAGTGGCGCCCCGTTGTAAAGCCCCATCACTCGTCCACGGTGTTGGCGTTTTCGGGAGGCGGAAATGGGCTTGTGCCTGGAGAGCTGATGCGCGCCCATCACGGAATTTTAATTCTTGATGAGTTGTTAGAATTTTCAACGGGCGTGCAGTCGTTGTTGCGCGAGCCCATGGAAGCCGGGGTGTTTCACATGGCGCGCGCCGGTCGGCGCAATGAATTTCCATGTCAGTCGGTCGTCTTAGCCACCAGCAATCTTTGCCCTTGTGGAGAGTATAGTCCGCAGTCCCATAAAATATGCCGTTGCTCAAGTTTACAACTGCGCAGGTATTTGCAAAAATTGAGTGGTCCCTTTGTAGATCGATTTTCCATCTTGCAATTCACCAATGATTGGAATCAGTCGGAGCAAAAAGATTTTGTTGCAAGCAGCGTTGTTCTAAAACATATCGAACAGGCGATTGAGTTTCGCAAGAAAGAAAGAAATCAAAGCACTCCTAACGAAAATGTTAGTTTTTTAGAAAAACACCAATCCATGCCACGATTTAAATCCAAACGGCGCGAGATCGCGTGTTTAAAAATTGCAAGAACGCTTGCGGATTTAGATTTTTCGGCAAAAATAAAAAATATTCATATTGAAAAAGCCCTGCAATTTTGTTTTTTTCCATTCGAGCAAATCCAAAAAATCTATTAAGGAGTTTCGATTATCTCAAAAACGTAACAAATCTTTGTGCAAAATGATTCACTATGATACGTGTGGAAAAAAGTTTTACATATTTTTGATAATTAATAGAGTTTTAACATTTCTCTCCGATACGTTCAGTAAGACTGGAGATGAAATAATGAAGAAGATATTACTCGTCGAAGACGACATTCAATTGCAGGAATCCGTAAAAGAATACCTTGAATATAAAAAATTTCTGGTGATAACAGCAAGCGATGGTCGTGAAGCCAAGGATTGTCTTCTCACGATGAGTTTCGATCTCATTATTAGCGATATCCAGATGAAAAATTGTAATGGAATTGAATTGTTAGAATGGAGCAAAAAAGAAAGACCGATCTCGTTTATTTTCATGACAGGGTATTCGCAGCTGTTGGAAACGGCTTCTGCTTTTGATCTTGGAGCAGATAATTTTTTGGAAAAACCTTTTAGTAGTGTTGAGTTACTTAAGGTCATCGAAAAGGCTCTCAATCCTCAGGTCCTCGAAGTTAAGAATTTAAAGGGCTTTTATCTTAGGTAACTTTAAACAAAACGTTGTATTCACAGCATCCTTTTCTAACTCAATCGTGCCTCCATGGGCCATAATCAATCCACGAGAGATGCTCAGTCCAAGCCCTGTGCCTTTACCAATTGCTTTTGTTGTGAAAAAAGGCTGCATAAGCTTGTCTTGAACATCCTTCAGTATTCCTGATCCAGAATCTATGACTTTTATAATCACACTTTCTTCATCCTCAAGAAGATCCACTCGAATCCACTTCTGATCCAAATTTTCGATAGCATCAAATGCGTTTTGCACTAAGTTTAAAAGAACTTGAGAAATTTCTCCGGGTCGACAAAGTATATTGAGGTCCTCATTAAAATTGAATTTTAAATCAACATCGTGATCGAAAAATTTTTGCTTACATAAATCAAAAGTATCATCCACGATCTGTGATACAGCACATACGGTCATGGGATCTGTCCCTCCGTCCCGAGAAAAACTTCTGAGCCCGCGAATAATTTTTGCAATCTTTCTTACTGTAACAATAATAGAGTTTAAGGAATCATTAAGTACCTTTTCGTTTCCACCGCCCTCACTAAGGCGCTCTAACAAAAGTTCTGCTTTCATTTGAATTGTTGACAAGGGCGTATTGATTTCGTGAGCGATGCCGCCGGCCATTTCACCTAAACTAGACATTTTGGAAGCAAGAATTAGTTTTGCTCTACTCTCCTCGATTGTCTTCTCTGATGCTTTTTGAAGTGTTAAGTCTCTAATGTATAACGGGTAAAC
>JAYUKO010000283.1:0-2712 GCA_043764415.1 Bdellovibrionales bacterium
TTACAAATAGTTAGATCTGTCCTTGGCGAGGGGAATTATGACAAAAGCAGACTTGATTGATTTGATCGCAGAGAAACGTGGCATCACACGAGTCAAAGCCGAGACCGTAGTAAATACAATTTTCGACACAATGATCGAAGCTCTTCTTAAGAACGATCGAATCGAAATTCGCGGGTTTGGATCTTTTACCAATAAAGCCTACGACTCTTACCAGGGCCGAAACCCACGCACCGGCGAAATCATCAACGTACCCGAAAAGAAGCTCCCCTTCTTTAAAGTCGGCAAAGAACTCAAAGACGAATTAAATAAATAGGCGAGCAATTGTTCAGTCGACGAGAATGTACCCTTTTTTTATTTATAAAAAAAGAAAGCTACGTTCAACCAGGAATTCCAAAGTGAACTAGCGCGCCCGCAACAGTTGCGGGGCGCAGGAATTAAAAAGCGTTTATTTATGCGTGCTTTTTAGTTCTTGATCGTTCCTTACTGAGTTGAAATAGGAGTTCCGCCTTTTTTTCCCCAGCGGTCCTATAGATCGTGACAATCTGAGCTTTGCTCAGCTTCAGCACTGAAATACAGTGCGATAAAACCCCGTCGGGAATCATCACGTCTCCTTTTTCAATCCTACCCAGGAATTGGGCAGATATGCCTAAAGTTTTGGCTAGTTCCCGTTGGCGCATGGGAATCTCTTGCCTGGTGTCTGAAATATATTGGCCGAGCATCTTTGCTAAATGTGAGTGCATCTATCCTCCTAAGGCCTAGGATACCAATTCAAAAATAAATACACAATTTTTAGTTGCTCGAGGGAGTGTCATCTAAGGTCTTAAGGACTGAATGGAGGAAATTTTATTGAGCACCATCCACAGGCGCTCAAGACCTAAAGCAATACCGGCACATGGCGGAAATCCTGCCTCCATTTTCGACAAAAAATGCGGATCTTGCGGATAGGGCGATTTTTGCGCGCGCTCGCGTTTCTCAATCTCCGATTGATAGCGCATTTTCATCTGCAAGGGATCGTTTTGCTCCTGATAAGCATTGGCCAGTTCCATACCCTGCCAATAGATTTCGAAGCGGTCTGCCCATCCATCTGCCGTTTTTCGCGACAAAGAGCCTTGGCTCCACGGAAAGTTGTAAACGGCCTGTGGCCCTGCAAATCCCAGCGAAGGTTCGATAAATTCGATGTACAACCGAAAAAACAAATCGTCCCAATCGTCGTTCGGGTTCGCGTGTAAATCGTGTTTCGCAATAACGTCCCGCAACTCTTTCTCCGTGGTGCTGGAGAGGAGTTGAAAGTTTAATTTTTGTAAAAATACCTCTGCTATAGATGTTCGACTTGCCGAAAGCGAAATGGGCAATTGCAAATTCATCTCCTCTATTACAAAGCGCACAAGGCTTAAAAAGTCCTCAAACAGCTCCCATTTGTCCGCGTAGGCCCGATACCATTCCAACATCAAAAACTCAGCACTGTGAGTGGGGCTGCTGTCGTCGTCGCGAAAACAGGGTTTAATTTCAAATACTTTCTCTTGCCCATCGGCCACTGCTTTTTTAAGAGCAAACTCCGGGCTCGTTGGCAAAAAATAACTCCGCTGGGTGCGCGCACCTTGGGCCGTGAAAAAATCAATATGGGCATCAATACCTGGAGATGGTAAAAGACATGGGGTGTGCCAGTAGCGAAACCCCTGCTGGATAAAATAATTGCGAACGGTTTCGAGAAACGTCTGCCAGGCGACCGTCGCATCGCGGCTGGAATGGGAGTGAAGGACATTACTCTCGGCCTGCAGATTGGGGCTGAGCAAATACACGGCACCGGTCGCACGATGACAGGCGACCACGTCACCCTCCCGCAAGATTTCGGGCGGTACAGCCATTCCCAATGTGGGATCCGTCGGTTGTTGAGAACCAATATCAAATGTTTGATGGCGCCCCACAAAGCACAAAGTGACGCCGTCTTTTTGAGCGATTTTCCCCAAACACCAGTCGTTTGCCCCCAAATGGGCCGGCAATGGCTGCGGATAGGCTGCCCACTTTTCTGTTAAAAACTCATCTCTGTTCATTTTGCGACTCATTCTGCGTATATCCCACTTGTGAAATTCTTTGTAAAGTCGTAAAAGGACGTAGAGATAATAGCCCACAAAGCGAGGTCCCATGAGCCAAATAAATATAAACCAAATCCGTGAAGAACTAATGAAGATCAAAGATTTTGATTCCCTCAAAAAGGAAGTCAGAAAACTGGTCAAAGAAATCGAAAAGTTCGATTTTAAAAAAGCCATTCCTGCCGACAAAATGGACTATATCGAAAAAAAGTACAAAGAGATCATGGGTACGATTTCGACTGTGCAAAACAAAGTCGAAAAAGAAATGGATAAAACCATGAAAATGGTTTCGTCGCGCCGAGAAGAAGCTTTCAAAGTTTTAAAAGAGGCCCAAAAGCAGGCCTTCAAGCAAAAGAAAGATCTGGAAAAACTTTTGCAAACTAACTTTAGTTATTTTTCGAAAAAAGCCAAAGTGGCGGTAAAATCGTCAGTAAAGTCAGTAAAATCCGAAGAGAAGAATATCAAGAAAGTGATTCGCAAAGTTAAAAAAACAGCCGTCGCTAAAGCTAAAAAAACTTTGACAAAAGCGCGCAAGAAAAAGTGAGTTTTGTATGACGACATTGAGCCCCTTTGTTTCTCGTCACATCGGACCAACAGACTCTGACATTCAGTCCATGCTCAA
>JAYUKO010000284.1:0-9231 GCA_043764415.1 Bdellovibrionales bacterium
GCTTTTTTACAATCAAGCATTCCTGCGCTGGTGCGATCGCGCAATTCTTTAACCATTTGTGCGGAAATAGACATGGGCGCGCTCCTATTCTTTTGTCGCTGCAGCAGCTTCTTTAGCTACTTTTGCTTCATTTGCGACAGCTGAGTCTTGTTCTTTTTCGATGACGGCTGTTGAAATTTCCTGTTCAACCTCGGCAAGGATTTCGATGTCATCGGCAGTACCAGCAGCCACGAGTTTGCGGCCTTTAGTAGCCTTTACAACGTTAGGACCGGCAGGTTTAACAGGAGCAGGTGCTGCTTCTTTTTTACCGCCACGCTGTGGTCTTCCTTTATCCTGAGGCGCCGCTGTTTCTTTTTGCTCTTTTTCAACGTCAGATTGTTTATCTGTGCGAGTGCGAAGAACTTGTTCGTATTTTTTAGCGCCGGCCTCGTAAGCATCGGCAATCATTTCGCTAAAAAGTTTGATGGAGCGAATGGCGTCGTCGTTTGCTGGGATTGGATAGTCAATAAGATTAGGATCCGAGTTAGTATCACAAAGACCAACCACTTTGATGCCAAGTTTTTTAGCTTCTAGAACTGCGATGTGTTCTTTGTTGATATCAACAACAAATAACATTCCAGCAGGCTCTTTCATGTCGCGAATACCTTGGAGGTAATCGTTCAACTTCATGTATTCTTTTTCCATGCTTGAGCGCTCTTTTTTAGAAAAGAAATCAAGTTCGCCTTTTTCGCGCATTTGATCGATCTTTTTAAGACGATCGATACTTTGTTTGATTGTAACGAAGTTGGTGAGTGTGCCGCCGAGCCAGCGTTTAGTCACAAAGTACTGACCGCAACGGTTCGCTGCCGCTTGAATTGTTTCTTCGGCTTGTTTTTTTGTTCCCACGAAAATCAAACGCTGACCATCAGCTGCCATGTTCTCTACGAACTGCATGGCTTCTTTGGCTTTTGCGAGAGTTTTTTGGAGATCGATAATGTGAATTCCGCCGCGAGATGTGTAAACAAACGGCTTCATTTTTGGATTCCAACGCTCTTTTTGGTGACCAAAGTGGACACCGGCATCAAGCATATCCTTCATAGTAAGACTCATAATATTCCTCCTTGCTGGTTATTCCACCTTCTCAGAGAACCGTAATCGCTGCAAAGAGCGCCCGGCACCAGCGGAGTCCGAAAAGTGAGTTATAGTTTCGCCATATTGACGTAAGAAGTGGGTAACATAGAAGGTTTAAAAAAAGCAGGGGTTTATGGGACTAAACGCTTTGCGTTAATTGCGTTGAATCCGCCACCGGCGTGAGCTTTCCCCAAAGAGTGGGGTGCCCGGCATAGTAACGGGAACCCACGTGCAGTCGATTTACTTTTGGAAACCTATCGTTTTCTAAAAGCTGAGTATTAACAGTCCCATAGGAATCAGGCGCGATAAAGATGTTCTCCTGCTCCACGGTTTCCAAAAATACCGGATACATGCGTTTGATTTGCTTTTTCATTTCGCGCAATGTCGTTCCGAGAGTTTCACTGTCCGCAGCTTCCTCAGCACTGACTAAACACAGCCACTGCGAGGTGGGAACGCCAAATTCATTTTGAAAACGCCCTAAACACGGAAGCTCTTTGGCGCCATAGAGAATATGGATGGCCGAGGTTTCGGTAACGGGGCGGTGATGGCGATAAACCAAACTAATGGCAGTCCACAACTGCGTTTTCGAAAGCTTAGGAACAAGGTTTTTAGGAAGGCTCGTTTTGCTGACGGAAAGTAACTTGGAAAGTTTGAGGGGAGAATCGTAAAAGTAAAGGTCTTCGGAAAGCAAAACCGTTGAACCATTAATGGTCACTTGCACCTGCGGTTCCAGCTCCAGTGCCGTCACTTCGCTTTGATTAAAAATTTCGCAGGTGAGTTTTTCGCGAAGTTTTTGAGCAATGAAGCTGAAGCTTTGCGAAAATTGCAAAGCTTTTGATTGTGAAAAGTAAGAGTAAACGTCTACGGCCAGATTGCTGGTTTCGCCAAAACCCATGAAAGGCTGAATTTGCCCGTTTTGGAAAGTCAGTGGGCCGAGGTCCTTTGCTTCATAGGTCAGATTGTCTACGGTGGAGCAAAGCTGTTCTGCAAGGGGACGAACCTCTTGCGAGTCATCCATGAAAGGAAGGTGGGACTCAAAAAGCACTTCGTTGCTGCGAAGACCACGAAAAAGGCCACCCAGAGTGTCCTCTTTTTCGATGATACATCCAGAAAGACCGCTTTTTTCAAGCTCGAGGCATTTCAGTAGCGCTTCGATACCAGAACCTATGACGATAAAGTCGTATTTATTTTTACTCATAATCTGACCTTAAAAGATCATAATTACTGCAGTTTGAAAAGATATTTTAAAATCTT
Organism: Bdellovibrionales bacterium; assembly: GCA_043764415.1. Classification (GTDB taxonomy): domain Bacteria; phylum Bdellovibrionota; class Bdellovibrionia; order Bdellovibrionales; family JAGQZY01; genus JANPLN01. The sequence continues at coordinate 2,365 of JAYUKO010000284.1, forward strand.
GGCTAGAATGGGAAGGACCCGTCGGAGAGTTAACTTTGCAGCTGAAAAATGTTGCAATCGATTGGCGAGGGCGGGCGAGTAGTGGTAGTAGGCGCGAACAAACGGTTTACCCAAAGACGTGCGCATTAAAACTTGGCTGCGAAACTGGCGAAGGATCACCAGTGTAGGATCGTTTCGGTCCTCAAACGCGATGGAGGCAATAAAACAATTCCCGGTTTTTATATTAGCGCTTTGTAGGAGTTTTCGGTAAGCCACAGGATTATTTCCGTGCCGGGATTTGATGGCCGCATGTTTTGCCATATTTGCAAAAAGATTCGTGTAGGGCATAAGTTCGCCCACCTTTACAGCGCAAACTTCCTGTCGATTTTTGTAATGCGGGTGCAAATCATAAATTTCGACAAGCGCCCAAAGTGCACTGCACATCACAGTGACTTCTTTAGGGTTGTCTCCAAACATCGAAGCGTTGAGCTCAGAGAAATCTTTTTCGTATATCATTTGCAAGATTTTGAAATATTTTTCGTAGCAGACGGCTGCTTCGGAGTGTTCTTTTCTGTCGACAAAAACATGTGCTTGCCGAATTAATGCCAAGCGATTCTTCCAAAGACTTTTTTTGTAATTCCCCTGAATATACTTTTCTGCTTGCAAGAGCGTTGCGCTTGATAAATTTTTTGATAACGCTTTAAAGCAGCTTGTACAAACGGCATCGAACGTAATCGTGGTGCCTTCTTTTTCAAGACGCAAACGCATTCCTTGATCGATGGGATGAAGGAGTGATGTGCTAGTGCCGCATTGGGGGCAACCGGAGTCCGCTACAAGATTCGACATGCTTCCATCATGCTACATTAAATTGTAAGGGTCCATATCAATTTGTATTCGCAATTTTTTGAACTCATCGGCACTCAGGTGAGTCACATACTGCAATGCTTTGTCGAGCGATTGCAACGAGGCCGATTTCAATAGAATTTGAAAACGATAGCGCTGGCGCAACTTAAACAGTGGTGCCGGAGCTGGTCCTAAGACTTTGACTTCGGGGTCGAGGGTTGCTGCGTAGGTCTTAATTTTTAAAGATAAATTTTGTGCGTGTCCACGGACTTCCTTTTCGTCGAGTCCGGAAATTTTGAGGCAGGCCATACGAAAATACGGCGGGTACGATAGTTCTTTGCGCTCCTCGAGAGCCGCATTTAAAAAACCCGCCACATCCTGTTTTTGTGCATGGATCAGACTTGGGTGATCGGGTCTGTAGGTTTGCACAAAAACGGCACCAGGGTGATGTCGACCCGAGCGCCCACTCACTTGCGTGAGCAATTGAAAACTGCGTTCGGAAGCGCGGAAATCGGGAATATGAAAGCCAATATCTGCGAGCACAACTCCCACGAGGGTGAGATTCTTAAAATCCAAGCCCTTGGCAATCATTTGCGTGCCGACCAGTATTTGCACCTCTTGCGATTCCATCTTAGCGACAAAATCTTCCATTCTCTCTCGCGAATCGATTTCGTCGCGGTCAACGCGCATAATGTTCGCCTGCGGAAACAACTTTTGCACATCGTTTTGAATTTGCTCTGTACCCAGGCCAATGGGTTTAATCGTTCCCACGCGGCAATCAGGGCATTTATAGGCCATGGCTTGCGAGTAGTCGCAGTAATGGCAGACCAGATGATTTTTACCGTGCAAGGTGAGGGAAATTTCGCAGTTAGGACATTTGTAAATAAAACCGCAATCATTGCATAAAACAGTTTGCGCAATTCCTCGTCGATTTAAAAACAGGGCTGATTGGAAGCCGGTCTTGTAATTTTCGGCCAGGGCTTCGTAGAGCGGAGTGGACAGCCAGTAGGGAAGTAGCGGATCTCGATTGGCATCATCTTTGTTGGTTTGTAGATCGATGATTTCCATTCGCGGAATTTGCAACCTTGAGGCGCGCTGTTTAAGCTCATGGAGGTGATATTTTTTATCGAGAACGTTTTTCCAACTCTCGGCGCTGGGAGTTGCTGTGCCAAGAATCACGGGGATCTTTTCGTGGAGTGCTCGCATCACGGCTGAGTCCCGTGCATTATAGCGCAGTTTTTCGTCTTGTTTATAGGAGCCCTCGTGCTCTTCGTCGACGACGATCAAACCCAAATCGGGCACGGGACAGAAAAGTGCAGAGCGCACGCCGATAAGAACATGATTTTTCTTTTCGATCACGCTCCACCATTGATTGGTTCGCTCGCGATCGGTCAGGTTGGAATGCAAAACCGCAATATTTTCGCCCAGGCGTTGGCGAAAGCGCGATATGAGTTGCGGCGTGAGTGCGATTTCGGGCACAAGCACCATGGCACTTCGCCCTTGCTCCAGTTGTTTTTTAATGAGCTCAATGTAAACTTCGGTTTTGCCCGAGCCAGTAACACCCCACAAAAGATGTGACGAGAATCCGCTAAAGGCTGCAACATCATTCACAACTTTTTGCTGCTCGGGGTTCAGCGTGACTTGATGGTCGGCCATCGCATCTGAGAACAGGCTTTTATTTGCAGGGATTCGGCCTTTCTTAGCAAGCTGCGGAAAAAAAAGCGAAAATACTTCGCCGGGGGGATAATGATAATAGTGTGCCACCCAAAGCGCCCAGTTCAATTGACCTTTGGTTAATTGCGGGAACTCTTCGAGCAAAGATAAAACAGCTTTAATTTTAAATTTGTCGCTTGCGACGTCTTCTTTCCGCACGACAAGTCCACGGGTAGAGCGCTTTCCCAACGGGACTTCCACCAATTGACCGACCGAAAGCGCAAGTTCCGAAGAATACGTGAGAAGTTGCGGCAGAGGTGCATCCACAGCGACTTTCCACAATGAGGGAGAAGATTCAATCAAAGCATGTCCTAACGAAACCGGGAGTAAAACTCTTTGAGGTTCGCATTTTGCGGCAGTGTGACTTTAGCTTCTTTTTGAATTTTTAAAAAACTTTCAAGCTTCTTAGACTCTACAAGCTGGGTCGAAGTGTTTTGAATAATCACCGTCGAGCTTTTCCAGAAAAGAGTTTGCAGTTCGGCCTCTTTAATTTTTCCCTCTTCGAAATCTTTAAAAGCGTCAAATTCAACTTCGATTTGCGAACCCATGCGCAATTTGCGAATCAAAAAACTATCTTGCTCCACCCATAACCGAGGGGGTTGCAATGTATTTTTTGAATCCTGGGCGCCGAGCACATAGGCCACTGCCCCTTTGTAGCGGTCCAAATTCATAAAAGCAGACGACGCGCTTTCTGCCGAGTTGTTGTTGGGGATCAATTGCATGGCCAAGAGACGGCTTTGCAAAGCGCGCGAGCTTCGATAGTGCAAAAGTGGCTCGTAAAACTCAGGGCTCAGCGGAAAGCTTTGAATTTTCCCTTCCACCGAAGTGGTCATGCGTTTGCCGCCTTTATAAAGGATTTCGAATTTAAAGGGCGTGCCATCCGCATTGGTTCCGTCCACATCCACTTTCATGGAATCGGCATGACCGATGTACCAGGTTTCGTTGGCCACAGCGCTGTCATCTTTTAGGGTCACGATGCGCTTTAAAATAAAACCTTTTGTGCCGCAAGTAGTGCTCACCATTTTTCCTAAAACCGTGCTGAGTTTAGGAACGTAAGCGTTGGCCGAAAATCCAAGACAAAAAATAAATAAAAGGGATTGAATCATTTTAAACTCCCAGTGAGTTGTTGTAGATATTTTTTAAGGTCAGCGCCAATTTGTGGATGCTTAAGGCCCATTTCAATGTTGGCGATGACGTAGCCCAATTTATCGCCGGCATCATAGCGAATGCCGTCGAAAAAGCGAGCTAGGAGTCCTTCTTTTTGCGCCAGTTTGCACATGGCATCGGTCAATTGCACTTCGCCATTCTTTCCCGGAGCAAGATTTTCGAGATGCGCGAAAATATCGGCGGTAAATATGTAGCGGCCTGGCAACGCCCAATTGCTTGGAGCTTTATCGATGGCGGGTTTTTCCACCACGTTGTCCACGCGAATCCAATCTTTTTCTTTTTTACCGCTGATGATGCCGTACTTCGTGACGTCCTGTGGGGGTACTTCCATGATCGCCACCGTGGACAGGCCGGTTTCGTCAAACGTGTTAGCGAGCTGTTTGATCACCGAAGGAGTTTCTGGCGTAGTTGGAATCATGATTTCGTCCCCGAGCAAAACAGCAAAGGGTTCGTCGCCAACAATGGGGCGGCCCACATGCACCGCGTGTCCCAACCCAAGAGCTTGCTTTTGCCGGATACTAATGATGTTGACCATGTTGCGAATGTCGTTGAGCTGCTTGAGTAAGTCGTGCTTGCCGGTGCGAGCGAGAGTTTCTTCGAGCTCTACATGGCGATCAAAAAAATCTTCGATAGCATTTTTGCGTCGACCAGAAATCAAAATAACATCTTCGATGCCGGCCAAAGCCACTTCGCGCACAACGTGCAACAAAAGGGGTTCGTCGACGATGGGAAGCATTTCTTTGGGAACCGAATTAGTGATGGGCAGGAAACGAGTGCCTAAACCGGCGGTTGGTATAATAGCTTTGCGGACACGCTTCATTGGACTCCTTGTATTCTAAATCATACAGTCTAAAAGTAGAGGTACAAAGGTATCAAAATGAGTCAGTCGAAGCTATAACTAATGCACAAAGCAATGATTCCGGCTATCCTGGACTTAACTGTGCGTTATCTGTTGGGGGACATTTGAGGGGAACTGTGAATCGAGCAAAATCCATTGTGATGATTATACTAATCACTGGTGTTGTGCTTTTTTCCTATCAAAACTGCGGTGTTGAACCGCAGCAAAGTATGTTTGATGTAAAACAAGCTTACAAACTTCCCTACGAAACTTCTGTTGACCAAATTGCCTACATGTCATGCTCAGAGCAAGAAGGCGTCCCCAACGAACCGGACGTTTATTTTAGTTTGCGTGTGGGCGCCTATGGCACCGCCGCTGGGCTTCGTTTGAGCGATGACTTTTTATACGAAACTCGCCGCGACTCCAGCGCAGCACGCGCTCTCAAATTGAGCGAAGAATTTGTGAGTATCAATAAGCGATTAATGTTTTCGGTTCGCCAGCAGTCGGACCTCGGCGTGAGCTACATGAACGCTGGCAGCACTCTCGGTATCGAGGGATTGGATTACGATTTTGTTTTTGGAGATCTTGGCTCGAGCGCGATGTCGGCTTCTCTTCTCGAACTCGACACCGACGAATATATGAATTATTGGGCCCCCGGTGGGATTGAAAAAGATGCCTACATGCAAGGCACCATGGTCTTTGATGCCGCCGAAACCACGGCCCAGCAAATGCGCGACTTTTTAGAAAAAAATGGCGGATTGATAACACTGGGGTACTCCACTCCTTTAGATCCGGGAATGTTGTTAACCCGTTCGTCTTACTCCACGAATCAAGACGATGATGGTGATGGACGAAACGATGACGCTGATGATGACATCGCCCCGTCGAACGAAGCGTATGGTGTGGGATTAAAAGTGTCTTTTAAAGTAGCAAACCCAGCCAACTGGGGCTACACAGTTTCCGGGTTGAACAATACGCCCCATCCCAATTTACCGAAGCGCGTGCTTGCAACTGTTTACGAATACGATCTTTCATCTCCACAACAGCTAAAAGCCACATGGTCGTGTCCATCGGAACTGCAATTGCGAATCGTGGCACCCGCGGATAAAGATTTTAACGATCCATATCCATTTTCAACAGCGAAAAAATTATGCCCAGATGCAGCCGATCCCACAAACGCAACAGATCTCGCAAATTTTCAAATTGCTCGTCGCTCGTTGCCCGTGTCACATTGGAAAATTAATTGGGCTCGTCGTTGTGCGGTTCCAAAATTTTATACCAAAGGCAGTTGTTATGGTGTGGACGATTCAAAAACACCAACGGTGTCGCGACCACCAGTTTATGATTTTACCCAGTCGCAAAATTATAGCCCGCCCTGTGATCCTGCGATCAATGCGGCGTGCTTGCATTTCGTGAGTATCTGTCTTAAACCTTAAGTATGATTTTGTTTTCCATTCTGATCTTTTTTTCTTCGGCACAAGTCGGATCGGTCGCTGATGCCATGGGCGGCGCGGGAATTGGTGGTCCCCATCCCTACGAATCGGCGATTTTAAATCCTGCGGCCCTCGTCGAATACAAAACCAAACATTTTGGTATGCAACAGAGTCAAACCGATCCGGGCCCGAACATCGAGCAAAAACAGTATTCATTTTTTTTCACCGACGCCGGGGAGATGACGGTATTTCCCGGAACAGTTTTTTATCGTCAGCGCACTAATAAAATTCTCGATCAAAAAATTCGCGAACAGCATCTGCAGATTTCCGGAGCTGCTGCGCTCACACAAAAACTTTCTGCAGGTATTTCGGGTTATAAAATTAAAACAAATTTAATGAGTGGGGCTGATTACAACCAGTACAATGCCGATCTCGGAACCTATTGGGCGGCCCATCCCAATCTCACCGTTGGCGCCGTATTTCGTGGGATTATGGGCTCTAACACCACAGTGTGGCCGCTTTCGCAGGTGTTACCTATGGCGGGCAGCGGGGCTGAATATCGATTTTTTGACATGTTTAAGCTTCGCTACGATATCAATTATTTTTTGGAACAAAACGGCGACAAGCGCTTTCGACACCAAGTTGGTGGCGAGGTGCGCTACGAGAATATGCTCGCACTGCGCGCCGGTTACAGCCAGGACGACCGGTTGGGCGAAAATCGCTTGAGTTTTGGGGTCGGCTGGGACGGACCGCGTTTAAAGGTGGCCTATGCCTTTCAGAAAGAAGATAGAAAAGACTTAGGGGATGCTCACTCGGTTGACATGTGGTTCGACTTTTGATAGCTCATTGCATCACACATAGGAGATCGTAATGGCTTCAGCGACACATAGAACT
>JAYUKO010000285.1:0-2705 GCA_043764415.1 Bdellovibrionales bacterium
CAATATCAGCTACGACGAAATTTTACGGCAAGCCGCAGAGCTTGGCGCCAGCGACGTTCACTTGAAGGTTGGTGTTGTTCCTGTGGTGCGCAAGCTGGGCGTTCTTCGCCCACTCAGTCAGCAGGCCTTTCCGATCATGGCTGAGCATATGGAAAAAATTGTTCGCGAAGCTCTTACGCCGGACGAGATTAAATCGCTGGCTGTGGATTTTGAAATCGACAAGAGTTACGAAATTAAAGACGTGGCGCGCTTTCGTGTGAATGCCTTTCGCCAACGCAACTCCACTCGTTTTGTCATTCGCTTGATCAACCAAACCATCCCGCAGTTTGATGAATTGCAATTGCCCTCGGTGATTAAAAAAATTGCCGAGTCGGAGCGCGGATTGATTTTAGTAACGGGAGTGACGGGCTCGGGAAAGTCCACCACTTTGGCGTCCATGATCAACCATATCAATCTCCATCATCATTCGCACATCGTGACGTTGGAAGATCCCATCGAATATCTGATTCGCGATCGCAAAAGTATTATTTCGCAGCGTGAACTGGGTGCCGACATGCACTCCTTTGCCTCGGCCCTGCGCGCGTCGTTGCGCCAAGATCCCGATGTGATCCTCGTCGGTGAAATGCGCGACAAAGAAACGACTGAGACTGCTGTTTTGGCTGCGGAAACCGGGCATTTGGTGTTCTCCACCATGCACACGCTGGACGCGCAGGAGACCATCAATCGAATCATTGGTTTGTTCCCCCCCCACCAACAAGATCAAATCCGCCGGCAACTAGCGGGTGTTCTCCGTGCGATTATTTCGCAGCGGTTGATTTTGCGCAAAGACGGCACGGGAATGATTCCTGCACTCGAAATTTTGGTGAACAATCAAAGAATCAAAGAGCTCATCGAAGACCCCAATAAAACAAATCAAATCACCGATGCCCTTGCCACAAGTGCCAAAGAGTCGGGGATGCAGTCCTTCGATCAAAGTTTGATGCGTTTAGTGACCAAGGGTTTGGTGAATGTGGACGAAGCGCTGAAGTATGCGACCAATCCCGATAACTTTTTTCTTAAACTCAAAGGGATCCAATCGGGCGTGGCCTCGGATTGGAATGAGGATCGCAGCGAAGCGCATCCAAAAAGTAAATGGAGCAACGAGCATTCCAATCTGCAGCTGGATAATAAAAAGACTAAAAAGTGAAAACCCTCAACGAAGTCATCAAAAAGGCCATGGATCTTTTGGCCATTCGCGACCACTCGCGCAGTGAACTGCGCATGAAACTCTCGCGTTATGAATTTATACCAGAGGACATCGAAGCCGCTCTCGACCACTCGGAGGCTTCGGGCTGGATTTTACCTCCGCAAGCACTTTCCGAGAAAGTGGCTGAGGAGCTGCATCGAAAAAAGAAGAGTCACGACTACATTGCGCATTACTTGCAGCAGAAAGAGCTCCCGCCTGTGCCCCGCGATGCCGATCGCGAGCTGGAAAAGGCCTTGTCTTCCCTGGGCGGTCGCTTTTCTCCGTTGTCAAAACCCTCAACAGTGGATAAAAAACAGATCATGGTCTTTCTGCAGAATCGCGGATTCGACGAAGAGACAATAAAGAGGGTGATCGATGAAGCATCAGGACGTTCGCAAAGCATTTAACGGGTATTTTGAAGGCCACGGCCATAAGGTCGTCGACAGCTCCAGCCTTATTCCGCACAACGATCCCACTCTGTTGTTTACCAATGCGGGAATGAATCAATTTAAAAATGTGTTTTTAGGTTCTGAGTCCCTCGCTTTTAACCGTGCGGTGACCATTCAAAAATGTGTTCGCGCCGGCGGAAAACACAACGATCTCGAAAACGTCGGTTACACCACTCGTCACCATACGTTTTTTGAAATGCTGGGTAATTTTTCGTTTGGTGATTATTTTAAAAAAGATGCAATTCATTTTGCCTGGGATCTTCTCACTAACAAAATTGGGATTCCCAAAGAAAAACTTTACGTCACGGTTTTTGAAACCGACGATGAAGCCGCAGACATTTGGCACAATCAGGAAGGCGTTCCTCGCGATCGTATTCATCGCTTAGGCGAGAAAGATAATTTCTGGCGCATGGGCGACACCGGCCCCTGCGGACCGTGCTCCGAAATTTTTTATGATCACGGCCCCAAAGCGGGAGCTAACCCAAATGCAAAGTTTGGCGAGGACGACAATCGCTACGTAGAAATTTGGAATTTAGTTTTTATGCAATTTTTCGAAGATGGCACGGGCTTAAAACCGCTGCCAAAACCTTCGGTGGATACCGGAGCTGGCCTGGAGCGCATTGCCGCTGCTCTGCAAGGCGTAACTGATAATTATGAAACCGATTTATTTACACCGCTGATAAAAAAAGCCTGCGAGATTTCTGGCAAGCAGTTTTCTGACTGGCAATCGAGCCCAGAGCTCAAAGCCACTTACAAAGTCATCGCCGATCACGCCCGTGCTGCGAGCTTCTTGATGGCCGATGGAGTGTTTCCAAGTAACGAAGGGCGCGGCTATGTGCTTCGTCGAATCATGCGCCGTGCGATTCGTTATGCGCAAAAGCTTTCCACCAATCCTCGTTTGTTTCGTGAGGTGTGCGAAGTTGTAACTCACGAAATGGCGTCCTTCTATCCAGCCTTGCAAACACAGCGCGCGGCCATCCTCGCCGCCGTTGATGCTGAGACGCAAAAGTTTTTAACCACCTTGGTACAGG
>JAYUKO010000286.1:0-2698 GCA_043764415.1 Bdellovibrionales bacterium
CACTTCGGAGGCGTGGGATTGCTGAATGTTGCAATGGAAAAACCGCAAATTCTTTTTTGGATAAATACTAAATCCCAAATCGATTCTGTAATCACCGCAGTTGCAAACGGTCAGTCTGCCGGTGATCGCCCCCTTCGCTGTTCTCTCGAAAAGGCCTACGTCATCTTAACTTTGAAACCGAATGACTTTAACGGACTACAAAAAGATCTTCGCTTGTCTGCCTTTTTCCGAGGCCCCCTGCAATTTTGCCCTTAGTCTTGTTAGCTCCCTCAACACACACCTCTTCAGGGTGGCACGCTCAACGTGCCACCCTTTTTTTTGCTTAAATATTCTTCAGTGGCCATCGCCCGTTAGCTGTGTTACGTTACAAGCAAGTTAAACAAACATGTGGGGGCGTACTGGCTTCGACGTTGGTTGTGCAGCTTAAGGAGCATACCGGGGACGCATGAGGACCTCGTTAAAAACGTGCAATTGTTATTTGGCGATCAATTCGCTTTTGCAGCTTAATTAAAAGCTGTTGCTGACCACGTAGCCTGCTAGCGGCGATGTGCGAAGTATAACTCAAAGCTAGCTCGACTCTTGAGTGTTGTTGCGAGCTTAAGAGTTTAAAAATTTCGGGGCAAGGGTTGCGAAAGTTTGTCGATGGAAGTTTGCAACCGTCATTAAACACCGACTAAGTATGAAGCGCCTTAATGTGAATCACTTACGGACCCGGGTTCAACTCCCGGCGCCTCCACCAATTGTCAAAGTATTCGAACCAAAGTTAAAAAAATGATTCAGGGCTTCCATGAGAAAACTGGGAGCCTTTTTTATTTTCTGCTCTATTTCGTTCTCAGAGCCACTTTTTAATCCCGCTTTGAATTTTGCGCATAAAAAAATGCGGGAGCCCTTTTTAGGCTCCCGTGGGACGACACTCTCGTCCACTATCATGTGCATTGTGACCTCATCTGGGTTCACTTCAATCTTCTGCACCAGACGTTTAATAATCTTTTCTCTAATCTGTGCGTCTCCGTACTCAAATACATATTTGAGCTGTTTTACAAACTGCCAATAATCCTCAAGCGCCGCAGGTGTTTTGTTTATAGAATCTGCATCCGCTCGTGTCTTTAAAAGTAAATGGTCAGCCTCTTTTTTCTTTTCTTCGATTTTCTCCATCTGCTTGTAAAACGGTGCGGCAGATACCGTTTTCGGCAGCTCCGAGAGCCTTTCGGCTAACCCCTCTAGTTGCGCATTAAAACCTGTGAGCTGAGCTTCCAGACGCTTGACCTCCTTCTGGCTGCCATTGCCAGCATGGACCTTTCTCGCACGCTCAAAGAGTTTTTCCGAAAAGTGCTTATCAGACAAAATCTCAAGCATTTTGCTACAAACAAGCTCTTCGAGCTTTTTTCCAGAAAACCTTCTCGGATTCCCGCAATCAAACAAATGCTGGCTGAGCACCATCCCGCGACGAGTGGCCCATCCATGCTCGTAGTAAGGTACTTTGCCATTTCTGCCGTGCGCGGACTTTCCCGTCAAAGCAGCATCACATTTTTTACAAAATATCATGCCACTTAACAAATACGGATAGCGATTCTCCTTATGTGGCTTTTTTCTGCGATGATTCTTTTCTAAAATCTTACCCACACGATCAAACGTTCTCGCGTCAATAATCGCATCCCACACAGTCTTCGTCTCAAAAATCTCACCTCGCTCTTCATAAACTCTTACGCCTTTATACGATTTATTACGCAATATATGATGAAGATTTCCTGTCGTAAAATAATCGAGCCTTGGCTTACCACCACCGCGCTTAGACCTTTCACAACGATAGCCATCGTTATTTAACGCTCGCGCTGCTTGCGTTAGCCCCTCATGATTTAAAAAATATTTAAAACACGTTCTTACAATCTCCGCGTGCTTTTTATTCACCTTCAAATACCCAGTCTTTCCCTCAATCAGCTCATAACCAAATGGCACAGATCCACCGTTATAAAGACCCCGCTTGGCGCGAGCGGCGAAGTTTAAAGAAATCCTCTCCGCAGTTTGCCGACGCTCAAACTGCGACAAATTTGCCATCGAAAAAATCAGCATTTCGCCGGCGGCCGTTGTGGAATCAAAAGATTCTCGTAAACTCATAAACCCGCAGCCAATGTTTTTCATCATGGCCCAGATTTCTGCAAAATCCTTAATAGATCTGGAAATCCTAGAAAGCTCCGTCACCATCACTAAATTGATTTCCCCTGATTCAATAAGCCTAAGCATTTTTTGCAACTCTGGCCGATTGGTGTCTTTCCCAGACTTTGCGCGATCAATAAAAACACCGCAGATTTCCCCAAAAATACCTTGCTCGTTTTTATACGCAACCTGATCCCTGAGTCGCTGCTCTTGATTGCGGATGGACCCCTCAATATTTTCGGCCTGCTCTTCCGTACTTACACGAATGTACATCCCAATTTTTAAACTTTTTTCTTTATTCTTAATTTTTTTCATCGAAGGCCCGCTTTCTTATCGCTACGCGATAAAGATAAGTTATTAGGAGCTAAGCTCCCATTGCCTACGACAGTAGATACAGACTTTTCTGACAGACCAATGCAACCATACACAATTTCTGCAACCTCTGTCTGTGCAAGCAGTAACATAGGTTACATTTTAGTAAAGAGACATGGGTTACAGTTTTTTACCCCAAGGACGGTTGAGTGGGGTTAGCAAACGGTTTAAA
>JAYUKO010000287.1:0-9170 GCA_043764415.1 Bdellovibrionales bacterium
AAAATCCATCCCTTTGCTTTATGGCGGCAGCGTCAATTCGCAAAATGCGCGTGACATCGAATCCGTGCCGGAGGTGAATGGATTTTTGATTGGTGGCGCGAGTCTCAAAGTGGCTTCGCTCCTCGAAATTTACTTCAAGTGATCCATCAGGTTGATGGCAATTAGGACTTTATGAGTTCACTCAATATTGATTTACAAATGGTTCAAGAGGCCCGTGAGTACTTAAAGAACCACATCGAAAAAACACCCCTGCGAAAAGCTCGTTCGCTGGCAGGGAATGTTTATTACAAGTGCGAAAACTTACAGATCACTGGCAGCTTTAAAATTCGCGGCGCTTTAAATCGCCTGCGTTTTCTCACTCCGCAGGAAAAACTCAAAGGAGTGATCGCTTCCTCGGCCGGTAACCATGCTCAGGGTGTGGCCCTGGGTGCAAAAATCCACGGAGTTAAAGCGACAATCGTTATGCCCGAAACGGCTCCGATGATTAAGGTTCTGGCCACGCAAAAGTATGGCGCCGAAGTGATTCTGCACGGCGAGTACTACGACCAGGCCTACGAAAAAGCGCTGCAAACGGCGCAAAGCGAAGGTCAAGTTTTTATTCATCCTTATCAGGATCAAAAAGTCATTGCTGGGCAAGGGACAATTGGATTGGAAATTCTTGAGGAGATGGAAAACATCAAGCAGGTGGTTGTTCCCATCGGCGGCGGCGGCCTCATCGGCGGAATCGCCTATATCATTAAAAAATTGCATCCAAAGTGCGAAATCATTGGCGTGGTCACCGATCAGACCACCGGCATGATGGACCTCAAAGAACATCGCAAGCCCGAACAAAAATTGAAAGTGTCCACCATCGCCGATGGCATCGCGGTTAAAAAACCAAGCCCTGAAATGTTTGCTGCTTACATTAATCCCTACGTGGATCGCATTGTCTCGGTGAGCGACAACGAAATCGCCGAAGCCATTGTGAATTTAATGGAAAAAGACAAACTGGTGGTGGAAGGCTCGGGAGCGGCCGGTGTGGCCGCGGTGATGTCGGGCAAGATTGTTGCAAAAAAAGACGACGACGGATCCACTGTGGTTTTAGTTTGCGGTGGAAACATCGACATGAATACCATGTTTGCTGTGATCGAAACCGGTTTGCGACGAAAAGGGCGACACACCCGCATTTCGGTGATTGCCAGTGATCTTCCTGGTGAGCTTGCAAAACTCACAGCCATTTTTGCTAAAAACCGCGCCAACATCTTAGATGTGATGCACGATCGCGTCTCTTCCGAACTTTCGGTCCGCGAAACACGAATTGATTTTTTACTCGAAACAACAAGTTTTGAACATGCCAAAGAGCTTGAAACTATTTTGCAAGCCGAAGGAGTTCGTCTTCTTCGTGCGGAGCATTTAAAATGAAGGAGTCTGTGGTGATTACAATCGATGGACCAGCGGCCTCAGGAAAAACCTCCGTCAGTCGTGATTTGGCCAATAAATTTGGTTGGCAATGGGTGTCGACGGGTTCGTTTTATCGCGGCCTCGCCGCTGTAGCTGTTAAAGAGGGCGTTGATCTTGGAAATCCAAAGGCGTTGGCGATTTTGGCAAAATCCAATGTGTGGTCAGTAAAGATGACGCCGCAAGAGACCACCGTGATGTATAAAAATTCGCGGATCAACGACGAAGTTTCCAAAGAAGAAACGGGCATGCATGCCAGTCGCATCAGTCAGTATCCTGAAGTACGAGCGGCGCTTTTACCTTTGCAACGAGACTGCGCCCAGGCCACTCCTGTTTTAGTTGCCGAGGGACGAGATTGCGGCACGGTGGTGTTTCCAAATGCCGTGTTGAAAGTGTTTCTTACGGCGAGTTCCGAAAGCCGCGCGTTTCGACGTTCGTTAGAACAGGAAAACACCAGTTTAGATTCTCTAAAAGATCTGCAAAAAAAACGTGATGATCAAGATGTGAATCGCAAGGCCGCGCCCATGCAAATTCCAGAGGGAGCGCTGGTCATAGACTCCAGCACCCTTGAGCGAGATCAAGTGGTTGAAACCATTGCTGCCGAAGTTAAAAAACGCTTAAAAATTTAATTTTTTCAATTGCGCTAAATGTTTTGTTCAAGGTGAGCTGTCGTGTGATTGAGCGGAGAACGGTTCGCTTTCCAGCGACGATGAATCCACAGCCACTGCGGTAGATTTTGACGAATCATCGATTCTAAACATTCCTGATATTTTTGCGTATTGAGCCATTCCTCGCGCAGCAAGCGCTCGGGCGAACCCTCGGGTAACTCTCTGGCTTCGATGTACTGGAGTTCATCCATGACAATCAAGCGATGTACGCCGTTTTCTTGCCGATACACCGACATTGGTACCACTCTGCATTTGGTATCGCGAGCCAGATTTGCTAAACCGCGAATAGACGCCGCCGGTGTTCCAAAAAAGTGAACGCGAAGGCCTCGCGGACCGGGAAGATGTTGATCCACCATGCAGCCCACAAAACAACCTCCGCCCATGGACTCGGCGATCTTTCTGAGAGTATTGCCGGTGTAGATCACATTGAATCCTGCAGTGACACGTCGTTGTTCAATCAAATTTTGCGAAACCGGGTTTGACATTTTTTTTGCCACGATGGCCACTGTATACCCACGGGCTGCCATACTAGCTGGAAAGATTTCCCAGTTTCCTGTGTGCGCGCTGATCACCAGCATTCCGCGGCCTTCCGCTTTTATTTTATCTATTTTTGCAATGTCTTCATCACTCACTTGCAGCTCGTCGATATAATCTTGGCGGGTGAGAGTGAAGTTGCGGGCGATTTCTAAAAACAAGGTTCCGATGTGCGTGTAAATTTGCTTTTGCAGTTGTTTGAGTTCCTCTGCCGATTTTTCCTGGCCTAATGCAAGTTGAAGGTTGTTTTCCACAATTTGAGTTCGAAACCCCACCCAGCGAAGCAGAGTGCCTAACCCATGACCCAATTTTCCAAGCCAACGCAGGGGCAGGCAGCGCAGCGAGTACGAAAACAGCATCAAGGGAATCAGAATAATCTTAATAATCACTTAGACTCCTCTTTCGAAAGAGGTTAGTTTTTGAGATGAAACATTGTCAACCTTCAAACAGGGGATTTGCATGCGAATTCGTCAGATGGGGTTTTCGTCTCGTCTTAAAGCCCATCGCCACTTGCTTACCTTGGAAACCCTGCAGTTTATTGTGGAATTTCTCGAAGACGGGAATGTAAAGCAGGCAGCTTTGCGCGCCGGGATTCCCGAAACCTACGCCAGTCGACAAGGGGCGTGGTTAAAAAAGCATCCGATGGTCTTAAAAGCCCTCGAGGCGGATGTGGATTCCCACGATCTTAAAAAGCTAAAAAAATCCATTCGCGACATCCACGGGCAAATGGAATTGTGTAAAAAAATATTGGGTCTTGAGGATGTTTGATGCGCTTGGCGCGGAAGAATTACTTTTGGGCCAATTGCTCGTAGGATGTTTTTTGCAGGGCGGCCTCAGAAATAGCAAATTCTAGTAATAAATTGCGCACTTTGAGTTCCTCGTTTTCGCGTTGCGAATCGTCCTCGTAAACAGCTTCAAATTCAAAAAAATGGCCTAACCCATCAACATCGTCTAAATGGACTCTGACATTATCAAGCAAGTAAATTTCTCGACTTTTTTTGACGACGAGATTGATTTCAAATATTTGCGAAAGCAGGGTTTTAATATGTTCTGCATTTTCAATTCTGATAAGTCCATACTCACTTTTCTTAGGCCCTTCTTGATTGGGACGGATATAAGGAATGAGAAACGCCCCGCTCAGTGAAGATTCTCTGAATTTAAAGCGCCCTTTTGGTACGGTAAAATAAGTGTCCACTTGGCGGTCGAGACCGATAAATTTAGCATTCAGACGTCTACAAACTTCGCGAGCTTTTTCTAAATCTGGATAAACTGCTTTGATCTCAATATTTGGCATGCGGGCACCATGGCACGGGACCGGGCTCGCGTAAAGAGCTTGACGCTACGCTTGTATCGCCACGGAAATGAAATACGACAGTTCGGGACATCCAGAGAGTCATCCGGTGCAAAGTCCGATGGAAATCTTTTGCCACTCAGTTAAACCTGGGTATAAGTAAGGGCGATAGGGGGCCACATGTTTAAATACGGTTTTATTCTCTTGGTGATACTTCCATTCTTAGCGGCCTGCACCTCGCTTCATGAGCAGGCCGAAGAGTACTATCAAGCAGGCGACTACGCCGCGGCCGAAGCCGTCAACCAGAGCATTCTTCGCGAAGACCCTGCGGATCCCATTGCGGCGGAGCACCTTCGTAAAACGCGCCAAAAGCTCATCGAAAGAAATCTCATTGAAGCGCGACAGCTGCGTTTATCCAACAGCCTCGAAGAGTCCCACATTAAATTGCGACGTGTGGTTCGCGACGAAATAGAGTGGAATCTTTCTCCCTCTGGAGCGGCCTTTTCTGCACAAACCGAGGAAGTTGAATATCTTTATGAATGGCTTCAGGAGCAGGCGCAATTGCTTAAAAACGATAAAAAATTTTTAAAGCTAAAACTTCTTCTCAACGAGAACCATGAGCTTTTGGTTCACAGTCAGTGGAATCAATCCTTTCAGCGCCTTGTGGCCGATGTGGACGCGGGGGGAGCTAAGCATTGTTTAGAAATCCGTCCTGTGATGACCGGCTATTTTTCCAAAGATTTTTGGAATCATTATTGTGTATTTTGGGGGCAGGAAATTAAAAATTCTCCCTCCGTTTCTTTGACCGGAGGCTTTGGAAATATCGTTTTAAAAGGGCAGATTGTAGACATGCCCCCCGACGTTTTAAGCGTATTTTCCGACTCGCTCTTACAAGGGCTCAAGTCTTCACCTCTTTACCAAGCGGACGGGAGAACTCTCGTCGTAACTATTGCGGGTCGCTTCCATTCCACTTACACCGAGGAAAAATCAGTGGGCATTCATAGCTACGATGAAGAGGTCCCCTATCAAGTGCAAGAAACCGTTTCTTACATCGAAAAAGAACCCGAAACATCCTACAAAACCGTTATAGATCCCGCGACTCATAAAGAGGAATACAAACCGGTGACCACCTATCGCGATGTTACAAAATACCGCGAAGAAACGGTCACAAAGTATCGCAAAGAGGCGAGAACGCTGACGTATCCAAAAACCGATTTCAATGTGGACTACGCTCTCAATAGCCAGTTTTCATTTGTCCTGGATGGAGTTAAATATTCCATCCCCATCAACGAAAAAATGCACATTTCGGATTCTTATCACGAAGTGTCCAATCCGCGGATTGGCCTCAATGTGCGGCCGCAAAAAATTCCCACGGAGATTCATTGGCTGAAAGCGCAATCCTCCGACCTCGAAAAAAACACCCGCCACGAAGTGAAAGACTCCTGGGCCAATAAATACTGTAATTTTAAAACCCCACCGCTCCGGTCCTCGCAGACCGAGATTGTTTTAAAATGTGCAGCCGGTGTCGGTGATTCGCGCGGCGTGGTGAATAGCTGGTCCAATGAGGCCTTTCAGATGTCCTACAACGACCTTCGCAAAGCCATCGGTATTTAGGAGCAGCTATTGCAAGACCAGGATGTCGCAGAGACCAAATCGCTCAATCCGATCGTTTTTAGACTTGGTCTTGTTTCTTTTTTTGCGGACGTGGCCAGTGAAATGCTTTATCCCATAACTCCCATTTTTATGACCACGGTTCTTGGGGCATCGATGACCTCCGTCGGTTTGATCGAGGGGATCGCCGAAGCCATTGCAAGTCTGATGAAGACCTTTTCGGGAAGTTGGTCAGATCGGATCTCTCAAAGAAAACCATTTATTTTCGCTGGCTACTTGTTAGGTGCCTTGGCCAAGCCCCTCATCGGTGTTTCTTGGAGTCCATGGGGTGTCATGTTCGCGCGCGGCATTGATCGAACGGGGAAAGGACTTCGTTCGGCACCGCGGGATGCCATGATTGCGGACTCAGTCCCTTTCGAAAAAAGGGGGGAGGCCTATGGTTGGCATCGCGGAATGGACACCCTTGGCGCGGCGGTTGGTCCCCTTTGCACAATTTTATTACTCACTTCCAATCCAACGGATTTACGAGCACTTTATTTTTGGGCGCTGATCCCCGGGTTGTTGTCCGTGTTCATCATCTGCACCGTTCGCGAAAAGAAAACCGTGCAGCAAACTAAAAAATGGAAAAACCCGCTTTTTTTATGGAAGCAACTGGACAAACCATTTCACCACTACGTTTATGTGTGGGGTTTGTTTTCACTGGTCAACTCGAGCGACGTTTTCCTGCTGATGAAAGCAAAATCCTCTGGGCTCTCTATCGAGACAGTCATTCTGCTTTATTGTGGCTACAACCTCATTTATGCGATTTCGAGCCCGTGGCTTGGAAAGTTATCCGACAAAATAGCAAGAAAAAAACTTTTGATTGCCGGGCTGCTAATTTTTACCTTCGTTTATCTAGGTTTTGGTTTTGCGAACAGTGCCTGGCATTTTTGGTGTCTGTTTCTTTTTTACGGACTTTATATGGGCGCCACCGACGGAGTCGGTAAGGCCCTAGCCATCGACTTTTTACCGAACGACTTGCACGCTACAGGCCTTGGTCTCATCGGCACTGTCACAGGATTTTGTACGATCTTTGCAAGTTTGTTCGCAGGGATTCTTTGGGATCAATTTGGTTCCGTGTATACCTTCATTTACGGGGCGGCCGGCGCGATGGCAGCGGCCATCTTTTTTATGTTCGTAAACGCACAGCAAGTTAGGAAAATATGAACTTAAATAAAATGATCAAATGTTTCATCACCTTGGGCTCTGTTTGGGTCAGCACAGCCTGCAGTAGCTTCGTTCCATCCGTCGAGGAAAAGGAATACGTTAAAGACGCTCCAGAGTCGGTACGAAATGCATTTCAGGTAAGACATCCTAATCAAAAAGTTGTTTTCTATAAAATTTTAGAAGCTTCGGACACAACCTATGAAGCCGAATTTTCGGATGGCAACAAAAATAGAAGCGAAACGTATTTAACGAACGGCAAGTTGGTGGAGCAAGAGGTCGAGGTCCACATTTCCGAAATTCCCGAGCCTATTAGCAAGATTGTTTTGCAAGATCTTCGCTCCCGCTACGAATCCGTAAACATCTACAGCCTCCAGGCGGTCGAAGTTGGCTCCGAGCGCTCTTACGAATTTAAAATAAAAACGTCGAAGAGTAAGACGGGGATTATGGAAGTCTATTACGAACTCAATGGTCAATGGAAAAGCGAAGCACCCTTTCAATCCAAACCCATTCAGAATCTTAATTAGGACGTTAAAATGACCACTTTAAGACTGTTGCTGATTTTAATAGGTATCTTGGGCTGCGAAAAAATCTTTGCAAATAACTTGGATATGTATGGCGCTCGACCCTTTATCTCAGCAACGCAAAACTTAAATGAACGTTGGGATGCAAATCTGTTTTATTCAGAAACTTTAAACCTGGCCGACGAAATGCGAAATGGTCAACGGTACCCCGCTAAAGATTTACAGTCCTATTTTCAGGGTGGCTTTATTTACCGTTATTTACCGAATATCAATTTTGCTTTCGGTTTTGTCTTTCAGAAGAGCAATCCATTTTCGGAAAGTTATCTCAACGAAAACCGTCTATGGCAGCAGGTCATCTATATTCAGCCTTGGTTTTCGGGGAATCTGTCCCATCGTTTGCGCTTCGAAGAGCGCTTTATCCAAGATAAGGCGAGGCATGGCACTCGGCCCTTAGCCACACGGCTTCGATACCAATTGGCATTTACGGCACCATTTATAGGAACCACCATTGCTTCGAAGAGTTGGTTTTATTCGGTTTATAATGAGTTTTATTTTAGCACATCAGGCGATCGCAATGCCTTTTATAGCGAAGACTGGATTTTTGGAGGAGTTGGATACCAAACGTCTCAGTGGGGACGCATTGAATTCGGCCCTTTACTTCAGTACGCCTACATAAATAAAAACAAAGATTCAAGGTCGTTGATGCTTGCCCAGATCGGTTGGTCTTTAAATTTTTAAATCAAATGAGGTTCGTACTTAGCGAGCCTACTGCGACGTATCAATAAAGTGATTCATTCAATAGGTTAGAAATAGTAATAGAAGGTAAAAACATTTTATGTCACCATGAATCGGTTGAATAATAAAATAATAATTCAAACATTTCGCGTTTTAGGGTGGCTGGAGGGCGGCTCGTTTCTGCTTTTGATGTTTGTGGGCATGCCGGTAAAATACATGGCGGGGAATCCCGCGGTAGTAAAAATGCTTGGGATGCCCCATGGAATTCTGTTTGTGGCGTATGTTCTTTTGGCCAACATTATTGCCGAAGAGCTCAACTGGTCCGTGAAGGTGCGAATCTATGCCTTTATCGCGGCCGTTCTACCTTTTGGAACTTTTGTTTTCGAGCATAATTTCTTGAAGAAAAAATAAAAAGGGTGACCGAGCGCCACCCTCTGTTGATCTTAAAAACCGATTAATCGTTAAGAACTCCGCCTTCGCCAAGGCACGAGTCGTTGCTGGGGACTTCGGAATAACCGCGGTTGCACTCGAATTCCACTTCATACCTTTCGCCGCTCACATAAATCTCATACATTTCCTTGGTGATGGTTTCGTTGGCGGACACAACCTCTTCACCGCGCTGCTCTAATGTGCAGTAACCGACGTTTTTGCTAATCCGTTCAGAATACAAAAGCACGCCCAGCTCCATATCCCATTGGCTGCCGTCGGTGGTGACCAGCTGGCCCTCTTCAATGGCCAAATTGGCGTCGTACGCATTGCAAAAGTCCCAGGCCTCGTTGGCAAAGGCCGACGGGGCGGCGATCAGTATCAGTGACAGAAATAATGATTTCATAAGTAGCTCCTTTAAGTTTGTGAGCATGTCCTATGCC
Organism: Bdellovibrionales bacterium; assembly: GCA_043764415.1. Taxonomy (GTDB): domain Bacteria; phylum Bdellovibrionota; class Bdellovibrionia; order Bdellovibrionales; family JAGQZY01; genus JANPLN01. Next base: position 8,873 of record JAYUKO010000287.1, read on the forward strand.
GGCGCCCGCAAAAGTTCTCTAAAGAACTTCTCCTCAGAAAATTATTCAGTGTGACAGGGTAAAGTTCATAGGGGTAAAAAGTGCTCAAAAATAGGCCTAACCCTTTGACTTTCGGCATTAAATCTTTATAAATGACCAATCTCTTAAACACCGTGGACACCGGAGCAATCAAGCGCCGACCATGCCATTCTTTAAGGGGCGAAGAGGACTCGAATGCAACAAACAAACCAAGATGCACAAAAGTTTTCGCAAGGGAGAATAGACATACTCATGCAAGCTACAAAAAACATGACCAAAA
>JAYUKO010000288.1:0-9162 GCA_043764415.1 Bdellovibrionales bacterium
AGCACAAAGCCCAAGGAAATCCCCCAAGCCACCGGGGTGGTTTCGTTTTCGGAATGAAGAAGTTTTACAAGCTCGAAAAGCTGTTTTAACAAAACGGTCATAGGCATCCTTTTTGGTTTTGAGAAATGATACCAGGGTTTTTGAGCAGAGAGCAACCGGTGCATTGTTTGCAGCGGCAAACAGGGCGCGAGGCGTCTGAGATTCTAGCTTGTGAGCACAGGCTTTCATCAGATATAAATAGCACTAAGAAGATTGTATGAGATTCGCCGCAAATTTTCTGAGGAGAAGTTATGTCCATTCCGTATCTCGATTTGGCTGTTCAGTACAAAAAGATTCAGGCTCAGATAGAACCCAAGGTTTTACAGATATTAGCGAGCGGGCAATATGTTTTAGGCCCCGAAGTCGTCGCCTGCGAAACAGAATTGGCCCAATTCACGGGCGCCACGTTTGCGTCTGCTGTTTCCAATGGCACAGTAGCCCTATTGAATGCTCTGTTAGCCATCGGTGTGAAACCAGGTGACGATGTTGTTACCACCGGGTTTTCGTTTTTTGCTACGGCCGGAGTGATCTCCCTTCTAGGAGCCAATCCGGTGTTCGTCGACATCGAAGCCGACACTTACAATATCAACGTGGACTTGCTCGAAAAAGCGATCACACCGAAAACCAAAGCCATTATGCCGGTTTCTCTTTATGGACAGATTTCCGATATGGACGAAATCATGAGCATTGCACAAAAACACGGCCTGTTTGTGATCGAAGATGCTGCGCAAAGTTTTGGCGCTCTCTATAAAGGAAAACGAAGCTGTGCTGTAAGTCATATTGGTTGCACAAGTTTTTTTCCAGCAAAACCATTGGGCTGCGCGGGGGACGGCGGCGCCGTATTCACTTCTGATCCTGAGCTCGCTAAAAAATTGGATTGGATTCGGGTGCACGGTCAGACCAAGCGCTATCATCACGAGTACATCGGGTTTAATGGACGATTGGATCCCATCCAGTGCGCGGTGGTGCGTGAAAAGCTTAAATTTTATGATCAAGATTTGGCCGAACGCCGTGAGATAGGTCAAGCGTACAGCGATGCCTTCGCGGGGTTAAAAGGCGTGAGCATTCCTGTTGTTCGAGCGGATCGAAACACTGTGTTCGCACAGTACACTTTGGCCGTGGCAGAGCGCGAAAGTTTTATCAAAAAACTTGAGCAATCTGGTGTGCCAACTTCTATTCACTATCCTTCGGGAATGCACGAGCAACCGGTGTATAAACATTTGCAAAAAGTTTCATTGCCAGTGACTGAAAAGTTATCGAAACAGGTATTTAGTCTTCCGCTTTATCCCGGAATGCCAAAGGCCCATGTGAAAACTGTGATTGAGGCCGTACAGAAAGCTGCTCAGTAAATGTATGTGATTGCTTTTGCAGCGTCGCTGAGTTTTGTTTTGTCGCTATTGCTGACGATTTATTATCGCCGAGTGGCCATGAAGTACGGCATTATGGATGTGCCCAACGAACGCAGTTCCCATAAGATGCCCATACCGCGGGGCTCGGGGATCACCTTTTTTTTGAGCTTTAATCTCGTCCTTGCTATTTTGGTGCAGCAGGGAATTTTAACTCTTAAGTACACGTTTCCGGTTTTTCTTGGCGGCCCGGTTATTATGCTTCTTGGCTACTGGGATGATATTAGTTCCATTCCCGCAGGTGTGCGCTTGTCGGTTCACATGTTGGTGTCATTTTTCGTTTTTATTTTAATTTCCTCGGGTTTTTCAAAAGACATTACAATTTCTTTTCTACCGGAGTGGCCATGGCTGACCACGGTCTTTTGTATTCTGTTTATTGCGTGGTTTATAAATCTCTACAATTTTATGGATGGCTGTGATGGCCTTGCAACCAGTGTGGGCATGGTGGGGTCGGGGCTGATATCATTGCTGTCGTACATCTCTGGTCACCAAGATTTGGCTGTAACTTATCTTATTTTAGCCTATGCGTTGGCTGGATTTTTAGTTTTTAACTGGCACCCGGCTAAGGTTTTTATGGGCGATGCCGGTGCTTACTTTTTGGGTTACGTTTTTGGGGCCTTAGCTCTGGTTTCTAAAATGTACTACGATAGTTCGCTGTATATTCATCTCATTATTTTTGGTTTGATGATCGTGGATGCAACATGGACTCTTTTTAGACGAGCCACTCGGAGAGAGCGCATTTTTAATGCTCACCGCCAGCATGGCTTTCAAAAATTAATGCAAAGGGGTTGGGGGCATGCTCGCGTTACGTCGCTGTATGTTCTTATCACTGTCCTATGGCTGTTTCCCATGGCCGCTTTTTGCATGACTTATCCCACAAAAAGTTTTGCATTTTTAGTGGCGGCCTATGTGCCGGTGTTCGGATTTGTTTTATACCTTAGAGCGGGTGAGGCCGACGCATGACCCTTGGTTACACAATTGATAAAACAGTGACAGAGGTTTTAAAAGCAAAAGCCTTTACGGTTTCGGCCGAAGTTGTTCCACCGCGAAATGGCGAGGATCAGACTCAAACGTTTAGCAAACTCAAAAAAATTATTGATTCTGGAGTTGATTTTTTATCGGTCACTAAAGGCGCAGGTGGAAGTTTGCGCGGCGGAAGCTTGCCCATTGCCCAAGCCATAAAGGAAAAATTAAATCGACCGTGTATTGCCCACTTTACCTGTCGAGATTTAGTGCCAGCTGAGGTCGAGAATCAGTTGATGGATCATCACTACTTTGGCATTCGCAATATTTTAGCTTTGCGCGGAGATCCTCCCATGGGTGAGACTGATTGGAAACCGCGCGAGGGCGGGTATTCCTATGCTTACGAACTAGTAAATCATGTTGTAAAGATGAATCGTGGCGAGTTTTTGAAACGCAAAGATTTTAATGTGGAATCCCGCGAACGAACGCAGTTTTGCGTCGGCGTGGCGGCGTATCCCGAGCATCAAGACGCCACAGAACGACGGGAATACATTCGCGTAAAGTTTGCCGCGGGGGCCGAGTACGGTATTACCCAAATGCTCTTTGATCCCGACAAATACGAACGTTTTTTAAATGAAGTCCGCTCCATGGGCTTTGCACAACCAGTGCTGCCTGGTTTGAGGATTCTGAAGTCGAAAAAGCAAGCCAAAGTCATGGAGCAACGCTTTCAATGCTCGGTTCCCGACTGGTATCTCAACCAGCTGCCCGACGAGGGGCAGGAAGCATCTGTGGATAACCTTTTGCAGCCCTTCTTTCGGCTGGTTGAGTCTTTAAAAACGACGGGCGCCCACGGCGTGCATCTGTTTGTTCTTGCCGACACAGATATAAATTGTGAAGCTATTTCTAGGCTCTGTAGTAAGTAGGGCGCAGGCCCCTCGGGCCGCTTTTCAACAGGAGAAATAATGATTCCAGTGATTCTTTCGGGCGGCTCGGGAAGTCGCCTGTGGCCCATTTCGCGGTCATCATATCCAAAACAATTTTGTGATATTTTTGATGAACCGTTGTTGGAAAAGACTCTCAAGCGCTTGATGGGGCTGGGTTCACCTTACGTGATCACCGTGGAATCCCTGCGCGTACTCACAGATAAATGCGTGACCGATTTAGGCATGAAGAGCGAGCAGGTGATTTATGAGCCGCTGGCCAAAAACACCGCGCCTGCCGTCGCTTTGATTTGCCAAAAAATGCTTTTAGACAAAAAAGAAAACGAGATTTTGGGAATTTTCCCCGCCGATCATTTGATCAGCGACGAAGCCGAATTTAAAAAGGTCATCCAGTTTGCAAATCGCTGCGCTGAAAAAAATCAAATCGTGACCGTCGGCATACAACCTGATTACCCGGCCACAGGCTTCGGTTACATCGAATGCACCGAAACAGAATTTCAAAAAGACGGAGCGCTTGTTGCCAAGCAAGTTCAAGGGTTTCGTGAAAAGCCAAATTTAGCCACGGCCGAAAAGTTTTTGAGCGAGAAGAGATATTATTGGAATGCTGGGATGTTTATTTTTAAAGTTTCCACAATGGTCAAAGAATTTCAAACTCATATGCCCGATCTGTGGAAGGTGATTTCTACACTCAAAAGTGATCTTTCCAACCTTAAAGAGGTTTACGAGCAAGTGCCTTCCATCAGTATCGATTACGGGATTATGGAAAAGGCCACCAACCAGGTTTGTATTCCTTGCAGTATCGGTTGGAGCGATTTGGGGTCGTGGGATGATTTTGCAAAACTTTTTAAAAGTCAGCCGTCTCTTGGCGCTACAGCCTCTGACGTTCATGAAGTGCAGAGCAAAAACAATTTCGTTTTTGCCCTGAAACAAAAACTTGTGGGCTTGGTGGGAGTCGAAGATTTAATTATCATCGATACACCAGATGCTTTGTTGATTTCGAAAAAAGGCTCCACTCAGGAAATAAAAACCCTCGTTGAAGATCTGAACAAAAAGAAAAGCAAAAAAACCTCGGAACACTCCTTTGATTTTCGGCCATGGGGGCAGTACGAAGTGCTTTCAGACACCTCTGATTTCAAAATCAAGGTGATCAAGGTGAATCCAGGCGCGCAGTTGTCCTACCAGTCCCATGAACATCGCAGTGAACATTGGGTGGTGATTGAGGGTGAAGGGGATGTGATCATTAACGAACAGGCGCTGAGCGTGCTTCCTGGAAGTTCCATTGTGATTCCCGAAAACTCTAAGCACCGAATAAAAAATACAGGAACCAAAGTCCTGCGCTTTGTGGAAGTGCAAACTGGGGACTATTTTGGCGAGGACGATATCAAGCGCTACCAGGACGACTATAAACGCGTCTAGGCGAGGGAGGAAAGCCCCTCGCGTTCGATTAATTTGCAGACATTCAAGGCCGATTTGGCTATAAAAAGACATGTTCAAAAATGCTCTTAAACTGATGCAGTTTATCCGACCTTTTAAGGGTGAAGTGATCTTTGTTTTTATTTCTGGGTTCGTTTTGGGCATCGTTTCGATTTTTCCAACACTGTTAATTGGCATATTGACCAACGCCCTCGAAAAAAAGAGTTTGACCAGCAAATTACCTGAGGGTGTTCTCAGCTGGCTGCATCAGCAATTTGGCCAAGATTTGATTGCCCGCTTGTCGGTGGATCATGATTACCAGCTGCGGATCGCCGCCATTGGCTTTCCAGTGGTATTTTTGATTTTGGGCGTCGTTCGCTATGTGAATCAATATCGTGCCCGCTTTTTGGCAGAGAAAATTAGCAATGAAATGCGTTTTGAACTTTTAAATCGACTGGTGTCTTTAAATCACCAGTTCTTTCTCAATTTGCAAGCTGGCTCGGGAAGTCTCTTGAGTCGCACGTTGAACGACACGTTGGTTATTCAACAGGGGTTGAATCTCTACACGGATTTGATTCGCGAGCCTTTCATTGCCGTATTTAGTCTTGCGGCCATGTTGTGGGCGGATCTGCGACTCACGCTCATTTGTTTAGTATTTTCGCCTATCATTATTTTTGTGATCCAATCCGTGAGCCGCAGACTTCGTAAACTTTCGGGAGAAAGCCAGGACAATCTGGACATGCTCACCAAAATATTTAAAGAATCCATCGACGGAATGCGTGTGATTCATGCCTACAATCTCGAGGATTACGTACGTGTTCGGTTTCGCCACAAGGTGAATCAATACAACAGCGTCCGAAAAAAAGTATCGAAGCGCATGGAAGTCTCAAGCCCCATCAACGAGCTGTTGGTTTCCTTCGTAGTGGGTGGCCTGTGTTTGTACGTGGGACGTTTAATTTTAAAAGGTGAGTCAGATCTCTCCTCGTTTTTAATGTTCATCGGATTCGCGGCCAATCTCGAAAAACCAATTAAAAAAATCCAGCAAGCAGTCGTAGGCATTCAGCAAACCGAAGTCAGCATTCAACGAGTGATGCAAATCATCGAAAGCCAAGACGTGATCACCGAACGACCAAGTCATCTCCTCACAGAGTTTCCAAGCAACTGGAAAACCATCGAATTTAAAAACGTGTCTTTTAATTATGGCGAAAAACGCATCCTGCAAGACATCAACCTCACCGTTCGCCGCGGCCAAACCATAGCCCTCGTGGGCGAAAGTGGCGGCGGAAAATCCACCATGGTAAACCTGTTAGAAAGATTCTTTGACCCCACCGAGGGTTCCATCCTGATTGACGGTGTCGACATTCGCGAGATTTCTCTAAAACGCTTAAGAGACGAAATCGCCTACGTGTCCCAAGACACCTTTATTTTCGACGAAACCATCGAAGAAAATATTCGTTTTAGCAATCAGACAAAGTCCCACGAAAAATTAGTAGAAGCCGCGCAAAAAGCCAATGCCCTGCCATTTATCCAAGACAAGCCCGAAGGCTTCAACGCCCGCACCGGTGAACGCGGCGCCCAGCTCTCAGGCGGCCAAAAACAACGCCTCAGCATCGCACGAGCCTTATTCAAAGATGCTCCAATCCTAATCCTCGACGAAGCCACCAGCGCCTTAGATTCTGCCAGCGAAGCTGAAGTCCAGAAGGGAATTTCATCACTCCTCATGAACAGAACTTCCTTCGTAGTCGCCCACAGACTCTCCACCATTCAATCCGCAGACATCATCGTTGTTCTAGAAAAAGGAAGAATCGTTGAAATGGGCAAACACAGCGATTTGATAAAAATCGACAACTACTACGCCCGCTACTACAAGCTCCAAGAAATCTCCAGCCAAGCTCAGCAGACGAATTGATGGCTTGAAAGTGCCATCGAAAAACTTCTGATTCTTTATTTCTAATTTTTAGAATTCTTTAAATATGTGTTTTATCTCACAGCACTCGCGGACACGGGTCGTCTTCGTGGGCTCGTCATGAGTACATGCCGCCCCACGGATACGCCCCGTTCGCACGTGAGTTCGTAAAACACATATTTAAAGAATTCTAAAAATTAGAAATAAAGAATCAGAAGTTTTTCAGTTGCCGAACATGTTGCAACACAGTCTGTGCGCGTTCAATGTCGGTGTGGAATTGTTTTAAGTGGTCCTGGCCTGCTAAAGCTATTTTTTCACGTTCAGTTTCGTTTTTTAGATAGTAACGGCATAGATCTACAAGATCGGAGAGATCGTCTTTACAGTGGATGACATGCTGGCCGTGGACGAAGTCGTTGGGGATTTGGATTCCTGGTTTTTGCGTGATCATCAGGCTTCCCATGGCGGGGACTTCCCAGTAGCGCATGGTGTCCCAGCCGCCGCCGCGAAGATTCAAGACGATTTTGCATCGGGCGAGTTCTTCGAGGTAGAAGAGGCCTTTTCGTTTGTAGTAATGGAAGCGTTGGTTTTGGACAGTTCCGTTTTGTGCGCAATCAAACTCAGTCTCTAGAAGCTGCAGTGCTTTTGTGCGAATGGGGTGGCTTTCAACGGCCCAGAAGCTGACGTCGTATTTTTTGTCGTTTGGTATTTGCTGTGGCAAGCGATCGAGATTCATGCAAAAGGGGAGCGGCACCAGCCGAGGATCCTTTGCGTACTCAGGCAGGAACTCGCGTTTGAAGATCAGATCAAAGCGCCGCTTTTGCTCGATGTTAGGTAGAACGTGCGGGGACTTGTAATAGACAAGATCGCCGCCGACGGCTGTTTGGTCACCGCCGTCGATGAGAACCACCGGGGTTTTTTGCGGGATCAGATGTAAAATGGAATGATAGCTTTCCAGGGTTTTATTTTTACACGAGCCCACAACTACCAGATCCCAATGATTGCCCAGAGGTTGGATCCAGCGTTTGAGGCTTTGCCAGCGGCGATTGAGGCCCAGATTGCGCGGGTATTTTTTATTCACAAAATGATAGCGAAGATTCATGGGAAAGTCGTAAACCTGGTCGGCGCCGCACAATTTGACCAGCCCCGAGTAGAGCAGATCTTGCATATAGTCGCATTCTGGAGAGTTGATATATAAGACTTTCATGGATGCCTTCGGTTATAGGATGAGATGTGGCCCATGGCAACATGCGCTGTGCTTGGTGGTTGCTATCCACTGTCTATTTTCGTAGAAAAACGCAGGCCATGGATATACTTGATTACGAAATTTACACGAATAAAAATGAGCATTTAGCGGCTCATCCTCACTTTGAGCCAAAGGTGTCCATCGTCGTTGCTTTTTACAACAGTCAGCGTTTTTTTGACATCCAAATGGCGAGCCTTGAAAGCCAAACGTTTAAAAATTTCGAAGTGATCATTTGCGATGATGGCTCGCGCCCCGAGGTTGTGGCCCATGTGCAAAAGTACATGAAGACGGCTCGGCTATTGATTCATCATTTCTGGCACAAAGATGATGGGTGGCGAAAAGTCGAAATGCTCAACAAGGCCATCGTCAACTGCCAGACGGACTATTTAATTATGGTGGATCAAGATTGTGTTCTGCATCCTGAGTTTGTGCGGGAGCATATGGATGCCAAGGCTCCAAATGTGGCTCTTGCCGGCCGACGTGTGGAGCTGACGCCGTGGCTGTCCAGCTTGGTGACGGCCGAGTGCGTGGGTAGTGGATTTTTACAAACGCAGTACTGGTGGATGATTTTCTTTTTAATGTTAAAAAAGAAGTCTCAATGGCGCAGAGCTATTTATATCAAAAACAAATTTTTGCGACGGCTTTTAAATCAGAAAACTCGCAGCATCCTGGGTTGCAATGTTTCTTACAATAAATCAGACCTTCTGCGAATCAATGGAATTGATATGAGCTTTAAAGAGTCCTGCGGCGCTGAAGACTCAGACATCGACACGCGCCTGCGAAATGCGGGCGTAGAAATCCGCTCGCTTTGCAATACAGCCGTGCAGTACCACCTGTATCATCCCATTCGGAAATTTGATGGAGAGCTTCCCGAAATTTATGCGAGTCACATTCGCGAGCGAACGGTGAAAACATCCAAGGGCCTAAATTTAATCAAAGCTGCAGAAGGGAAAAACATATGAAGACCACCATCGTGGTTGCTTGTTTTTCCAATAATAAAGGTGGAATGGAACTCAACTCCTTGGGGCTTGCGCGCCTTCTGCATCGTCAACATGAGGTCACGGTGGTTTGCCGTGAAGGAAGCCACATTGAAACGTTTCGCAAGAGCCTTTTAAAAGAAGGCATTGAACTCGTGAGCATACCTTTTGAAGGGAATTTTAGTTTACGCTGCATTTTAGATTTGCGAAAAGTTCTCAAAAAGAAAAAGATTAAAAATCTTATTTTTTTTGGCGCCTCGGAGCTAAAGTCCAT
>JAYUKO010000289.1:0-2691 GCA_043764415.1 Bdellovibrionales bacterium
TCAGCCAGACGCTTACCCTGCCTTTCGTAACTCCAGTCAGCGGTCGGGCAACGTGTTGGCGCTTCGCTCCTCGCAAACCAAATACTTAGATCAAGTGAAAATGGTTGTGGCGCAACTCTCTCCCGCGCAATTGGAACAACTCAAAGCCGATAAGCAGATTGTCATGGTTGAAGAGGATCAAATCATTCCACAACCTCATTATCCGATGTTCAAACGCGCACAGATTTCCGAAACTCCGCGAGCGAAAAGTCTTGATATCACTTGGGGCTTAAAAGCCATCGCCGCTGAAAAAGCGTGGAGCCAAACTAAAGGCAGCGGCGCGCGCGTATTGGTGCTTGATACCGGAGTGGACGCAAATCACCCTGATCTTGTTCAACGATTCGAAAAAGGCCGGGGCTTTATGGGTGATGGTTCCATTAGCGATGACGTTGGGCACGGCACACACACCTCTGGAACCGTGGTTGCCGACGGTATGGGTTCGGGCCTTTTTGGAGTGGCTCCAGAAGCTCGTTTTTTGATGGCAAAAGTTTGCGCAGCCAATGGTTGTAGCTCGGCAGGCATTGTTCAAGGAGTGGATTGGGGAATTTCAGAAAAAGTAGACGTGATGAGTCTTTCTCTTGGTGGACCCTTTCTTTCCTCGTCGGCCAAGCAAGCTTATGCGCGCGCAGAGCAAGCGGGAATTTTTGTGGTGGCGGCTTCGGGCAATGACGGTACAGGCACAGTTTCCTATCCGGCAGCCATCAGCACAGTTTTAGCTGTTGGCGCCTTGAACGAAGATTTATCCAAAGCCCCGTTTTCGCAGTGGGGTCCTGAACTGGATGTGATGGCGCCCGGGGTGAATGTGATCTCTTCGGTTCCGCAGGGCACGGGTCGCGACGGGATTGTTCGCGTGGATTTGGGAGCGGGTCCCGAGGAGTTTACAAATACAGTCTTTCAAAATGCCTCGACGGATGTAAAAACAGTGATGGGTGGAATTGAGTATTGCGGGCTAGGAAAACCCGAGGATTTCATCGATAAAGATCTATCTGGAAAAATCGCTTTGATCGAGAGGGGCGAAATCAGTTTTTCTGACAAAGTGGCCAATGCCATCAAAGCCAATGCAACGGGTGTGCTGATTTTTAATAATGCCGCTGGATTAATAACTGGCGGGCTCGCAACGCCGGTAAATATTCCCGTGTTGATGATTGAGCAAAGCGTGGGACAGGCCATGGTGCAGGCCCTCGTGCAATCTGCGTCGGCGCTATCCTCTGAAATTGGCGTTGTTGCAACAAACTATGCAGCATTTGCAGGAACGTCCATGGCCACCCCGCACGTTGCAGGCATTGCAGCTTTGATTAAATCGATTAATCCAGCGCTCACGCCGCAAAAAGTTCGCGAACTGATCAACTCCAGTGCCCATCCACTTTTACCAAACCCAAATAATGAGTTTGGCAATGGGGCTGTGGATGCAGAACTCGCAGTCAACGCGGCATTGAGTGCAAGCATTCCGCTCGCGGCTGGATTTTAATTAACAGCCGCCTTCAACTTCTGTCACTTTGGAAATTGCCTCGTCGCATTTTTCAATGGAGACTTTTTCAAGGCGATACACGTTGTTATTTTTATCATCCCCATCAAGGCTAATGGACGGTGGGGTCACTTCCATATCTGGCTCGAGAACGCCCTGAAATAATGGAAAGTAATAGTTAGGTGTCACTTCGAAATTAATCCACGAAGGTCGCTGCTGAAGCGTAAACGAACCGCCATCACATTCAATAAAACAATTCGCAGAGCCTTCTTCGTTAAACGTACAGGTTGCTGTGTTGCCGTAATAGGTTTTGTTTTTAGAACTGCGACCAATAATTTGCGCAATGTTGTAGGCGTAGGTTTGTACTGGCTGAACAGATTCATCCATATAGGACATTTCCTGCAGCTTTACTGTCACTTCAGAGAGTTTTTGTTTTGGATTTTTTCCCATGTGTTTTGCATCGTACACTCGTTGCAAACAAACCGGTTGATCGGCTGTCGGTTGAATGTCCAAAGCAAAAAGTGTTGATGGCAGCAGTACAAGAAGCGCAAAAAATTTCATAAAATCTCCCTAGATCTAATTGTTCTCTACTTTATAAGGGAGACGTTTTCAAAAAGCATTGAACCCGAACGTTCAATGCACATTTTACAGCTTCTTAGCAGAATCTTATGAATTCAATTTTACAGACATTTGTTTGCAGCCCATTTTTGCGCAAGATCTTTCACGCCGATGGTGCCGCCGCCCAACGAACGGTAAAGATTGATACCTTCGATGGCCTGCGCTTTATCAGTTCCGCCATACCCTAAAAAACCCACAAGTAATTGGGGAGTACCATCCCATAAATTAAAATCAGCAAATGGATAGGAACCAAAGGATCCAGGGCTTGAATAACGATCCTCAACACAGGCAGCGCTGTAAGTGAGTGCTGGGCATTCGTTCCACAGGCCTAGGCCGTAGTGCCACACTTCGCCGTCATCCCACGTGGGTGAATATTTAATGGATGCATTTAAAAATAAATTTTGGTCGCTCATCATTTCGTCGAGCAGCGTGGTGTTAACAATTTGTCCCTTTGCTAGTTTTAACAAAAAATCGGCGTAGTCTCCGGCCTTGTATTGCATGGCGCCCGCAGGACTTGGCGAAAAAGTCCCTGCTGTGGAGAATGGGTAAAAGGCGCCCACACCCATGGC
>JAYUKO010000290.1:0-2682 GCA_043764415.1 Bdellovibrionales bacterium
ACGAAAATGGCGGCCGCAGGCTTTTCAAAATCTTGTCGGACAGTCGCATATCGCGCAAACACTTTCGAATGCTTTAAAGTCGGGACGAATTCCCCACGCTCTGCTGTTCACCGGCCCGCGCGGTACAGGTAAAACATCGTCGGCCCGTATTTTTGCCAAAGCCCTGCGCTGTCCAAATGCCCAAAACTTTGTACCTTGCCAAACCTGCTCCGACTGCAAAGATATTGCGCAAGGGCGCCACATGGATGTTATCGAAATCGATGGAGCTTCCAACAACGGCGTGGATTCCATTCGCGAACTTCGCGAATCGGTGGCGTTTGCTCCCACGTCTGGTAAATACAAAATCTATATTATCGATGAAGTTCACATGCTTTCGGCCAGCGCCTTTAATGCTTTGTTAAAAACTCTCGAAGAGCCGCCACCCCACGTGGTTTTTATTTTAGCGACCACCGAAGTGCAAAAGATTCCCAATACGATTTTGTCGCGCTGTCAGCGTTTTGATTTCCGTATGATTTCGCAAAAAGAAATCAGCGAACACCTGGCTAAAATTTGCAAAGACGAAAACATTGAGTACGAAGAAAGTGCTCTTTGGCTTATCTCTCGCCAAGCCAAGGGCTCCATGCGCGACAGCCAAAGTTTGCTGGAGCAAATAGTTACTTACGCCGATGGAAAAGTGACCACCGAAAATGTCACTGCCAGTTTAGGACTGGTTCAGCGCGAACTTGTGAACGAGGTTGTTCAGGCCATTGTCGAAAAAAATCTGCCACAATTACAAACGGCCATCGCACGTTTTAGTATTTCGGGCTGCGATCCTGCGCTGTTTATTGAAGAGCTTCTGGAACAGTGGCGAAACGGTTTGATGATTAAAATTAAAGCCCATAAAATGAATGTGCCGGTGGATTTGCCAGATTCCGAAATCCAGTGGCTGGAAAAAATCTCGGCGTCCATCAGCGAAGAAGATTTTCATTTGTTATTTGATATCACTCTGAAGGGCAGCCAACTTTTGGTGCGCGCCACAGAGCCGCGCTTGGCGCTAGAAATGTTATTACTCAAACTCAGCTCGGCACCACGCGTGGTGTTTTTGTCATCGCTGATCGGCCAACCCGTATCACGGGCACAAGTCCAAACGTCAGCGCAACTGCCATCTCCAACTCCGCACAGGGCACCAAAGGCGTCGACGAACGTACCGGCGAATGCAACTCTAGCGCCGGTGGCTGCGCCAACAGCGACGACTGTAGCTCCTCCCGAAGAACTGGCGCCCCAACTCCCCAAAGATCCCTGGCAGCGCTTTGTCGAGGGCGTGCGCGCCTCCAATGGCTTGCTCGCGGCCCTTCTCGAGCACACCTACATCGTCGAGCAAACTCCGTCAGTTCTAAAATTAGGTCTTCCCGAAAAAATGGCTTTTTTGATGGACAAGATCAAGGCCCCCGAAAATATGCAGCGTTTGCAAATTTTTATTGAAAGCCAATGGAAGCAAAAATTAGCGGTAGAAATTGTAACAGCGAAAGCGCAAAGCGCGGCGCCGTCGCTCACGCCTAAAGAAAAGGGCGTTAAGGCCGATCAAGAGAAATCACAAAAAGAACGTCAGCTGATCGAAGATCATCCCCTGATGAAAAAAGCCAATAGTTTATTTAAAACAGAAATCGTATCAATCAAAGAGGAGAAACCATCATGAAAGGTCAAAAACCCGGCGCCCATGGCATGCAAGCCATCATAAAACAGGCCAACCAAATGCAAACAAAAATGAAGAAGCTGCAAGATGACCTTGCTGCAAAAGAATATGTCGCCTCCAGTGGTGGCGACGCGGTGAAGGTTGTGGTTTGTAATGATAAAATCAAATCCGTTATCATCAGCCCAGCGATTTTTAAAGACGCCGACGCTGAAATGTTGCAAGAGATGATTCAAACTGCGGCTAACGACGCCTTAACCAAAGCTAAAAAAGAACACGATGAGCAAGTGCAAAAGCTTTCCCAAGGTTTTAATATTCCTGGTCTCACATAAATGCTGCACATTGCTTCGCTCGAAAAGCTGGTTCACGAATTAAGCCAACTTCCAGGCATAGGGCCAAAAACCGCGCAACGCCTGACTAATTTTATTTTAAAAAAACAGCAGTTTTCTAAAAACCTGCGCGCTGCCTTGGCGTCTGTCGAAGAGTCCATCCGCTTCTGCGCACAATGTTTTAGCTACACCGACACGCCTTCAGGCCTTTGCCACTACTGCTCAAATAGCAAGCGCAATGACCAAATGATCTGTGTGGTGGAGGAACCCGAAAACATCTCGCAGATCGAAGCCTCGGGGGCGTTTGACGGACGGTTTCATGTTCTTCATGGGGCGATTTCGCCGCTGGAAGGCCTTTCTCCTGATGATTTAAAAATCAAGGAGCTTGTTGAAAGGATTGACCAACTGCTAAATCAACAGTCACAATCAAAGGTGGAAGTTATTTTGGCTTTGGACTCTGACCTCGAGGGCGACACGACGATGCTGTATCTCGCTAAGATTTTGAGCACCAAAACCGGAGTGAAAGTTTCGCGCTTGGCACAAGGTGTACCGATTGGAAGTCATTTGGACTACGTAGATCACCGAACGCTGAGCCGAGCACTTGAAAACAGGGTGATATTGTAATGGCATTGATCAATCAGGAAACCAAAGAACTGCACTGCAAGATTGTTTACTACGGTCCTG
>JAYUKO010000291.1:0-9082 GCA_043764415.1 Bdellovibrionales bacterium
GAATAATACTTTTGAGATTTCCAATTTTTAAAACCTCCTTTTTAAGACACGTACATCCATGTACTCAGTTGACACCCCATCCGGGTCGCAAAGGTCTTAAAAAGGAGGTTTTAAAAAATTGGGAATCTCAAAAGTCTTATTCAAGCTAAAGATCTCACCTAGACATCGTCTTAAAGCTTAGTTATACGAAGAGGTATGAGTTCTGAGACTGTTTCTTCATTGGATCCGCTTTATTTAACGATGGCGCAGGCGCTGCAAAAAGCGCTTGTTGAATTGGGTTTGGCGGATGCCTCGGTGGAGAAAATTGCTGCTGAGTTGACGACGCCGCCGAAGGTGGAGATGGGGCATTTTGCGTTTCCTTGTTTTCAGTATGCGAAGGCTTTGCAAAAGAAGCCACCTGAATTGGCTCAAGAACTTGCGCAGAAGTTAAAGGCGCCATTTTCGAAAGCTCAAGTTGCTGGGCCTTACTTGAATTTATTTTTATCGCCGCAGGAATTAGGTCATCGTGTGATTGCGCCTTTACAAAAGGGGCAACTGCTTAAACGAACTCCACAAAAAATCGATCCCATTCTTATTGAGTACTCGCAGCCCAACACCCATAAGGAGCTCCACGTGGGGCATATGCGCAATATGTGTTTGGGCAACGCCCTGGTTCGTATTTTGCGCTATACCGGGCGACCGGTGGTGGCGAACACCTATCCTGGAGATGTGGGCACCCACGTGGCAAAGTGTTTATGGTACATGAAATATCACAACTCTCAGGCCGCTCCCGCTGAAGGCAAAGGCGAGTGGTTGGGCAAAATGTATTCGTTGGCTCACAACAAACTCGAAGCCGAGCGCGGCACTCCGCAAGAGGAAGTGAACCGCCAGCAGCTGACGGCCATCCTTAAGCAACTCGAACAAAAAAGCGGCGAATTTTACGACCTTTGGCAGCAGACACGGCAGTGGTCGATTGATTTGATGAAAGCTTTGTACACGTGGGCCGATGTGCAGTTTGATATATGGTATTGGGAGTCCGAAGTGGATTCCGCTTCTGTGAAGGCGGCCGAAGAATTGTATCAACAAGGCAAGCTGACAAAATCGGAAGGCGCCATTGGTTTGGACCTGGAGGCTGAGGGTTTAGGTTTTTGTCTGTTATTAAAAACCGACGGCAATGGCTTGTACGCCACTAAGGATATTGAGCTTGCTCGCCGAAAATTTGCCACCTACAAACCGTCGCGCTCCATCTACGTGGTGGACATGCGCCAAGAGTTACACTTTAAACAAGTCTTTGCGGTTCTCAAAAACATCGGTTTTGCCGAAGCCGAAAAATGCTTTCATCTAAAATATAACTTTGTGGAATTACCCGACGGAGCTATGAGCTCGCGCAAAGGCAACATTGTGCCGATCATGGAACTGATTCACAAAATGCGCGACCACGTGAAGACGTACTATCTAGCGCGTTACAAAGAGGAATGGTCGCAACAAGAGATCGATGAAACCGCCGATATGGTCACCCATGGAGCCGTCAAGTACGGCATGAATGCCATGGATCCTAATAAAAAAATTATTTTTAAAATGGAAGAGTGGCTCAAGCTCGATGGAGAGTCGGGGCCGTACATTCAGTATTCCTATGCGCGAATTCAATCCTTGCTACAAAAGATTCCTCAAACCTCATCCACGGTGAACTTTGCGAAACTCGAAATGCCCGTGGAGCTTGAGCTGTCGTTGAAACTGGCTCAATTTAATAAAACGGTAGAAAGCTGCGCACTGAACCTAAGAACTTCCACGCTCTGCATTTACCTGTATGAGACGGCGAAATTATTTAATAGTTTTTATCACGACTGTCCAATCGGCAAAATCGATGATGTTGAACTTCAGCAAGCACGCTTGGCTTTGGCGCAAGCAACGGGTGACCTTTTGAAAAAAGGCTTAGAGCTATTGGGAATTCCCGCTCCGCAAAAAATGTAATTTGGAATTGGTTTTTTAAAACTGGTTTTGTTTGCTAGATTTAATTTTGGCCGATTTCTTGGTATTCAGAAACAAATGAAATAAATTTATCAGTCTTCATGTTGCACATGATAACCATTCCACCGTAAGTGCTTCCGCGCACTTCGATATTCACTTGCACTTCGCCGTTTTCGTTAGGGAAGCCCGAAGTGGGCGTGTACGAAACAGAGTACTGATCTAGGTTTGAACATTTAAAGGCGTTGGCGATGCACGATAATGTTTCGTCCAGTTCGCAAGACGGCGACGTTGAAGTTCCATTGGCGCTGGCGGTGTTTGCGGCGATGTTTGCACAGAGTAGGAATAAGGAAAAAAAGAAAACTCTTAACATGTGCAAAACATACAGGAATCGCGCGCATTTGGGCAGGCATTTGCTGGTTGTATGAAAATATTGCAGGAATGAGAGGTTTTTGGTCATGGGCTGGTCGGTCTTGGAGTTGAGCAAAGGGCCTGTGCAGTATCTTTAAACGTAAACATGCCTCTTCGTAGATAAGCGATCAAAACCTGAGTGGACTGCTGACTGATTTCGGAGACCACATTGTCGGGTTGTTGTAGAGACGCCATGCCCAAAGTAAGATGGTTTTTAACCTGTCCTTCACCTTCTCCACGAAGGTAATCCTGAGTGTATTTTTTTGCTTCGGCGCGAATGGTCCTAAAATTTACAGTGGAGGCTAAATTATTTCGATGCCATCTCCAATCAAATAATAAGCGGTGATTGGTCGAGCGTAAGACTGTGGCGCCAGCATAAAGATTAAAAGCAAATAAAACATAATCGATCACAAGCTGTCGGTTTGCCAATTCAATATCTTGAAACGAACTAATCCCTGAGAGCCACGCATTGCGAGTGCCACGGATGCGTACATAATCGGCGCGCACGTTGTTGACCGCGATGTACAGATTGAGTGCCGAGCAGGCGATGGCGAGGACGGGATTGGCCGTTGCTATGGCCGCGATGGTGCAGGCCAGTGGGGCGAGGGCGGGGAGAATTCCTTTAATGTAGGCGATGGCCTTTTGAAAAAGGCCTTGCGGTTCAATTTTTAGTCGAAGACTCTCGGAAAAATTTGTAAGGCGAGGATTTGCTTCGACGAGCTCTTGAGCAATGCCCTGATAGGCCCACAGGCCTTCTGCCTCGTCGTCGTTATTGAGATTATGATTTTGAAACGAGTGGAGGGTCTCTTCCATGTTTGCGAGAAGCTCCCGATAGCCATCGATCACTTCCTGGTCGGTGGGGATTGGTCCAGCAGCCTTGATTTGCAGAACCACGGGAGCAAGGGCTAAAATTTCGCCGAGTTGTTTTTTATAGTGATTTGTCATGCTTCTTACGTGCAGGCGGCAGCGCTCATAGTTTTTAACGAGGAAGGCGCGATCCTCTATGGTCATTTGTCGATGGCGTTCGCGATCTTGCGAAGTGAGGTAAAAATCATAAGGTGAATAGCTGTTGTTTTTAAACGGAAAGGTATGCTCGCGCAAGTAAGCGGGTTCTGGTTGCGCGGCCGTCCCAAATCGATCTTCGGACATGAATAAATAGGTTTTGTACTGAGCGTAGGCGCTTTTAACAGCGTTCAAAGTCATCGCTTTGTATTCGCCATTGCTTTCAATAAATTCAAGCTGCTCACTGGTGGTGGTGATACTTTCGTTGACGATCTCTTGAGCGCGGGCTGAAATGAGTTTTAAAAAGTTTTTTTCGTTGTCCGTAAATCGCGAAGCTTTCGGCTGGGGAGCACGCCCGGGAAAGCCACCTGGGCCTGCAAAGGCGAGGGAGCTTCCGAACAGGGAAAGTGTAAAAATAAAAATGAAGAAAACGTCGTTTCTACGAACCACACCTCACAATGAGCAATTTTTAAACCACAACTGGTGAGAATTAGAGGAGTTTGGGCACACATTGCGCCTCTTAAACGTCACATTCTTTTTGTTTAAGGACACAAATTGTCACACTGTTGAAGTTGTAGTCAGTGCTGTAAATTAGTGAAAGAAATCAGGATAGGAGCTTACAGCGGTGAATCCCGATGCGGATAAAAAATCGATGGCCCATAAAAAGTGAGCTCGCGAAGGCCGGTAGTGACCGCTGTTTCGCGAAAGGTTCGAGATCTCTCCATTTGGTTGGATTTGGATGTGACCGGCAAACAAGACGGGCCCGCCTGCAAAAAAACTGCTATGGCGAAAGAATCGAGGTCGAACGGTGGAGCTGAAGGCGATATAAATTTGCTGATCGAGACCGATGACGAATTCACCAGAGATGGGCTCCACAATTTTTTCGCCGGAAGCGGCATGAACAACGCCCTCTGTTGTCCAAACAAAACGGAAGTCCTCCCTTTGCGCCTGAGTTAAGAGCGGAACTTTCGATTGCAACCCCCCCGAGCGCATGGAAACGGTGGTCTGCCAATAGAACTCCGGCGCAAAGTAGCTCTGTACAAAAAGCGCACCGGGGTGAGAGGGAGGAGGGGGTAGGTAGATGAGCATATTATTATGCATTCGCCTGAGTTGTAAATACAGAAGTCGTTGTGAAATGGATAATAGAGACGGCGGCGTGCTGGCTAATTTTTCGGAGATTGTAAGCGCGCGCTGAGCGAGAATTTGCATAGAGTTTTCGTTATGAAGTGTCACATGAAAAAGATTTTTACAAAGTAAACTCTCCGCGCGACTCTGTGAGCAGAGCAGTGAAAAGAACACTGAAGAAAAAAATGAAAGGCAAATTAGCAATAAGGTTGGATATTTGCTCGTGCGCATGCTTACCACTACCTACAACAGGTCTGCTGCATCGGTTGGCGGTGATTCGGTCTCAGGGAGTTGAAAACCGTTTTCAGATAAGAATTCTCTAACCCAAGTAAGATGTTTTGCACGCGGGTGATAATGGCCGCTATTGCGCGTGAGAAAGTGGATCGATCCTTGAGCATCGACGCGAATTTCTCCCGCAAATAAAACGGGCGCCGACATTAAAATACTGGAGTGTTTATAAACACCGTCCGTGCGAAGGGTTTGATTGTGATGAATATAAATTTTGCGATCCATAGACACAACAAAGTCGCCACTGAGAAAACCCTCGACCGGCAACTGTGTGGCCGAAAAGATCAGCCCTGGATCGCCCATCTCCACTTGCAGTCCGGAGCGCTCGGCCGCAAACATGTATGGTGCTCGCGCAGCACTCGAGCGAGTTTCCGGCGTGTGGCTCCAAAAAAGTTCGCCGTAATATTTCGGCAACATGTAAAGTGGACGAACAGGAAACACAACCCGCTCTGAATCGCTCATTTCTCTTTCCCACTCGCGATAAATTTTATGAATTTGTCGCTCCACTGTGGGTCGCATGCTCGGGGAAGCGTTATTGTACCAAGCAAACATTTCTAAAAGGCGTTTGGCATTGGAGTTTTCGAAGGAATTTTCAAAATAGCGAAATTCAAAAAGCGATGCGCAACGGTCGTTGGCAGACGCACTTGCAATGAGCAACATCGAGATACAAAAGATGAATCTTGGCATGAACAAGAGCTTAACAAAAAAATGCAAATTTCACCGCAAATCCCTCTGTAGGTGTAATTTATTCAGCGGCAAATATTAGGCGCGTTTGAGCTCGATCACTAAGACCTGTTCTTTGTGAATCTGAAAGCCAATATCCCATTTTCCGTAATGCAACCAGTACGTGTGCGACACTTTCTCGAGGTACGCCAAGGGGCGAGGATCTTCGCACAGGATTTCGCGCAATTGTTTTTTAAATAATGGACGCTGGGCGGGATCGATAAGCTGCAGGCTTCGCAAAGCAAAGCGAACTTTGAGTTTTGCGAAGGGTGCCTCTTTGGTCCACAGCACTTGTTGACCGCGGGGCCGATCATAAGACGGCAAGTAAGGTTTTATATCGTAAAACGGAGTTCCGTGGACCACATCCAGTCCCGACACCGTGATTTTATTTTTGTGAATCGCCTCGATGCGAGCCAAAGAAAGTCCGATGGGATTGGGGCGGTGGGGGGAGCGAGTCGCAAGCACGCCCATTTTTTTTCCGCGCAATCGGGGAGGATGAACTTTGACCAACGGCTTTTTTTGCCGGTTCAGGTGGAAACCAAAGAGCACCCAAATGTAGGTTCCTTTTTGCAAGCCGTCGAGAGTTTCCACGGGAATTTTTTTATCGAGAATCAGTTCGGAGACAGAGTTTTTAGCAATTTGAGACTGCCGAGGAGTGCCAAATTTATCGATAAATGGAGAATGAACAAAGCCGAGTGTTATTAAATCCATAGGATTTCTGTTGTATAGTCCTTGGGGCTCCATTAGTCTAGAAATTGATGAAACATTCGGCGACGAAACAAACTGGGCAGACCGGTAAAAATCAAACGAAAACTATTTTTGGAACAGTCAAACGTCACCCCGACGGGTTCGGCTTTGTGCTCCCTGTTGAAGACGGCGTGCCCGATGTCTTTGTGTCCCGCGAGGACATGACCGGCGTGATGTCCAACGACAAAGTGGAAGTGGAAGTTTTTAAATCTGCAAAAAGTGATAAATATTATGGCAAAATCGTTCGCATTACCGAGCGTGCAGCGAGCCGCATCGTGGGCCGATTTGAAAAACTAGATAACGGCGATGGACGAATCGTCGATGGTATTAATCAATGGGGCCAAAGTATAAAAATCCCTTTCCGCTCCAGCCGTGGCGCCATTCACGGTGACCTGGTCGCTGCCGAAATTGTGCAATATCCAATGAATGGACAGGAATTTACAGGGCGGGTGATCGAAATCATCGGCGATGTGGACGATCCCCTCAATGATATCAAGCGCGTGCTCCATCTGCAGAAAATTCCCAAGGAATTTCCCCCTCCCGCTTTGCGCGAAGCCGACCTTTTGCCAAGCCATGTCCTCGATAAAGAGGTGGCGGGGCGAAAAGACCTTAGAGACATTCCCCTCATCACAATCGACGGTGTCACAGCCAAGGATTTTGATGATGCGGTTTACGTGAACACCAACTCTAAGGGATTTCACCTTTGGGTGGCGATCGCCGATGTGAGCCACTATGTGCGCACCGGTACAGCCCTTGATGACTCCGCCTACGAGCGCGGAACCAGCGTGTACTTTCCAAATTTTGTGGTTCCCATGTTGCCAGAAAAAATATCCAACGAGTTGTGTTCGTTAAAGCCAAACGTGGATCGCCTGTGCTTTGTGTGCGAGATGCAAATCTCTTTTCAGGGCGAAGTGGAGACGTCGGAGGTTTACGAAGCTGTGATGCATAGTCAGGCTCGGGTGACCTACGGTGAAGCGCAAGATATTCTCGATGAGAACATCGAACATGATAAACCAGAAGTTTCGAAAAATATCCGTGCGGCAGCTGATTTGGCCAAGGTGTTGATGGCTCGACGGTTTCGCGAGGGATCATTGGAAATCAATGTTGGTGAAACTCAGGTGATTGTGGACGAGGCGGGAAACCCCACGGACATTATTCGCTCCCAGCGTGTTTTTTCGCACCGACTGATTGAAGAACTGATGTTAATTGCCAACGTGAGTGTGGCAAAAATTCTTCATAAGGCGCAAATACCATCCCTTTACAGAATTCACGAAACTCCAGACCAAGAAGACATCGAACGACTGCAAAGGTTTTTGCACGGTTTTGGGTCGACAAAAAAGATTCAAATTAAAGATTTGCAAAAAAAGTTGACTAAAAGTTTACAAGATTTTGAAAACAAGCCCGAAGGGATTGTGCTCAACATCATGACATTGCGAAGTATGAAGCAAGCCAAGTACAGCCACGACAACATCGGCCATTTTGGTTTAGGCTTCGAATATTATACGCACTTTACCTCGCCCATTCGCCGGTATCCTGATTTGATTGTACATCGCCTGCTTAAGAGTTTGAAAATCAACTCGTACAAAAAAGAGCAGATGAGCCCAGAGCGAGTGACCTCGGCGGGAACATTCCTAAGCGCTTGTGAGCAAAGGGCTGTGAAGTCGGAACGGATGTTGGTTTCGATTAAGAAAGCGCGTTTTATGCATCAACATTTGGGCGAAGTCTTTGAAGGTGTTGTTAGCAGTGTTGTTCGTTTTGGGATTTTTGTACTTTTAAAGCAATTTGATGTGGACGGTCTTGTGAAGGTGGAGAACCTAGGCAAAGATCAATTTGAGTTTGATGAGGAGAATCTGCTTTTGCGTGGCAAAAAGTCGGGCCTCATGTTTCGAATAGGTGATTCGATAAAAGTGCAAGTTGCAGCAGCGAACACCATCGAAGGGCAAATTGATTTTGTGTTAGAAGGGGGATCGCTTGCAAAAAATAATGAGACCTCAAAGCCGTTTCAAAAAAACAATCAAAAACGCTTCGAGATTAAAAAACATATTAAAAGTTCTAGTAGCGCACGGCTTTCAGGATCTCGTAAGAAAAAGTCATCTCGCTGATTTTTTACCGGGGCCCTGGGTTACGGAAACAACATCAGTCTTTAGCGCTCCCCAACGATTTCGCATGTGCCTTGAGGAGCTTGGTCCAACGTTTATAAAACTGGGGCAAATCCTTTCAACCAGAACCGATTTGTTGTCACAGGATTTTTTGTTTGAACTTAAAAAGCTGCAAGACGAAGTGCCTCCAGTTCCGTTTGAGCAAATTCAAAAGATTCTAAAAGCGCAGTATCCAAAGGGTGTGGAAAGTATTTTTGAATGGATTGAATCCAAACCAGTAGGCTCAGCGAGCATTGCACAGGTTCATCGAGCGCGACTCCGGTCAGGAGCCTCGGTGGTCATAAAGATTCAAAAACCAGGGGTTCGGCAAACCTTGGCTGAGGATGTCGAAGTCTTACGGTTTTTGGCAGAGGCACTAGACACCTGGATAGACGATTTTAAAAAGTACGATCTTGTCGCCATGGTTGAGGAATTTGCACAAACCATTCAGCAAGAAATCAATTTTTTGTTGGAGGCACAAAATACTCAGAGATTTTACGAAAATTTTAAAAAGCGCGAAAGCATTGTAGTTCCGCGGCCCTATGCGGAGCTCTCAGGTAACCAGGTTTTTGTGATGGAGTACATCGAAGGTGCGTCCCTCAACGACTTTGCGGCCACGGCAACTCTTGCCCAGAAAAAGAACCTTGCCGAACGCAGTCTCACCGCTTACGTCTCCATGGTTTTTACAGATGGACTTTTTCATG
>JAYUKO010000292.1:0-9078 GCA_043764415.1 Bdellovibrionales bacterium
TGGATAAAAGTCCAGGTGCCACAGGCATCGTGAAATGTCGATGGAAACAATTGGGCCACATCAATTCTGTCAAAAAATAAAATGCGCAAAAATAAAGCAGCGAAAATAATCCAAAGCATATCCGCATTAGCAAATTGAATTTCACGTCGCTAGCAGATGGATTCTATTTGGCTTTCACACATCCGGAGATCGATTTAAGAACTTAAATTATGAAATAAAAAACTGTAGAAAATTCAATATAACGATTAAAATTCAAATACTTAGCGATGAGTGTTTTTTGCGCAATCCGCTTAAGCTCAATATTATCAAGGTTTTAATGTTAAGATTTCGGCAAAGTTCCACAATTTGTGTGGATAAGTCCTGAAACTCAAAAAAAATGAATGTTTTTAATGCAATATGCTCGCTGTAGGTTGGGGTTTTTGCTGATATTAATGGCACTTTTCCACATCTAATTTAGACTAAAATTAAGCTTAAAGTGTAGGTGTTCATGAAAAGTCTGGTAACTGGCGTGCATGGTTTGATTTTTTTATTGCTGAGTATCTCTGCGTTTGCGCAGGATTCATCCTTCGAAGCCAGGATGCACCGCATCTACGAACAACACTATCAGCAACCGATTTTGGATGATGATTGGTTTAAAATTGTCGAAGGCATCCAAGAGCAAACCTACAAAGTAAATGTTGGCGACACGTTATGGGATATCAGCGAAATTTATTTTGGCGACGGCCATTACTGGTCAAAGCTGTGGTCGATTAACAAAGGCATCACAAATCCCCACCTGATTTTTCCTGGAGATACGATTATATTTTCGCTTGGTACATTTAAAGACGCTCCGTCAATGTCTGTGGAAAGACTCGAACAGACCCTGGCGCAGACCTCCGATCCCACAATCATGCTCGAAACAGATCCGGTGGTGAGCTCGAAAAGTAAATTCTATAGCAAGCCCCCCAATTTTTTTACCGAAAGCCCTCTGCTCAACCTCAACGAGCAGTCAACGATCTCGGTGATTCCTCGACCGCAAATGAAATACAAAAACGAATTCTATCTCACGCGGGAAATATTTTCTGCCGAACCGCAAGTTGTGGCCACGGTTAAATCCATTGGTGGTGAACGCATGGTATCCGGTGAGTTCAATCGAATTATTCTCGAGCGCGATGAAAAAATAATCAACGCTGGCGATACGTTGAGTATCATCGATGAGAACCCGGAGTACCTCAAGGGCGGCTACGGGATTCGCATCTTAGGTATCGTGAAGGTGATTCAAAACATCGGCGAAAATCTCTACGAAGCCGAGGTTTTGCGTCAGTTTGACGGCATCCTTGCGGGCTCGTCGGCGGTCACTCATATTCCCCCGTACGTCAATATGAACACTCAAGGAGCTCCGCGGGAAATGGACATTTCGATCCTGAGTAAAGACAAAGAGATTTGGTACACGGGCGACGTGGTGTTTTTAAAATCAGAGACTGGAAATTTTACCATCGGGGATGTTTTAAAAATTCAAAACCCCTTCGATAAGAAAATAGATTTCTTCACTTCCAATGGCGTGGTGAAAGTGGTTTCGACAAATGCGCCTTTTGCGACGGCAGTGGTTGTTCACACGCGCACGGCCATGGATCGAACTTCCGTATCAACGCCTAAAAAATCCGGTTTTAGTTTTTGGTAGGGACCTGATTCAGTCGCCTTAGAAAACCGGTGCTTGAGCTTTGCATTGGCGCATCCCATGCAACAAAATTATGAGTGGCCAGTTCTTTGCAATTTTTTTTCAATTCCGTTCCCGATCTTTCTGCAACATCGCGACATGAGCCGTTCGCAAGCTTGGGCCTTACTTCGCGACTTAAAAAAATGGACCGACGAAGACTTCGAACGGCAACAAATAATTTTTAGGTCTGATTTTGCATCTTTTGATCCAGCTCGTTGCCTCATCTGGGGCGACCCTAGGTATCCAGCCTGTTTTTCGCGTTTGCAGGTGCCACCGGCTTGCTTGTATTTCTGGGGAGATTTGGGGCTACTGAACGAGCCTGCTCTTTCGATCATTGGGAGTCGCCAAGCAGCACCGTGTTTTCTACAATGGATGGATGCCGAGCTTGGCGCATTTTTAACCCGCAACAACAAACTGATTGTGAGTGGTGGAGCTCGAGGAATTGATCAAAAAGCAACCCAAGTAGCCCTACGACATCGACAAAAGTGCGTTATTGTTTTGCCCTGCGGATTCGAGGAGCTCTATCCCGCAGAGCTCGCGCATTGGACACAACAGTCTGACGTGCTGTTTTTGTCCGAGTATTTACCCAGGCAAAAGATGAATCGCCATCATTTTATAAAAAGAAATCGGCTTGTATCAGCTTTGTCCAATCACTTGCTTGTCGTTCAATGCGCGATTAAGAGCGGAAGTATGATCACAGTGAGATACGCTCTCGAGCAGGGGGCGAGCATTGCCACCGTTCCAGACTTTCCGGGATCCTACGAATCCTCGGGAAATCTAAAACTGTTAAGCGAGGGTGCCACGCTCGTGAGTGACGCTCAAGATCTGCAGGATTTTACGAGCTGGTGAGATGTCGGCGCCAGGCATAGATCGTAACTAGCGAAAATAGCACATTGGGAGCCCAGATGAGTACAAAGGGTGGGGCAAACATCTTTTTAGATAGGGTGTTAGCAACCACAAACAATATCCAATAGGAAATAATACAGATCACACTCAAAATAAAACCAGAAGACGCGTTAGAGCGGCGGTTCGTACTCGAACCCACCGAGGAGCCTAAAAAGCCAAAAAGCAAACACGACATGGCAATGGCCCAGCGACCATGATACTCGGAGGAAAACTCAATTTGCTGAGATGGGCTTAAGGACGAGTCGGAAAGTAAGGTTGAGATTTGTTGCAACGTGAAAGAGTCGGCGTCTTTTTCGTTTTTACGGGTCACCACGGGGGAAGAGATCACCAGACTGTAGGTATCAAATTTGACTTTCGTGTGAGAGGCGTCTCCCAGCTTGTAGATGTTTCCCTGCTTAAGAACAATGGCTGCAGACTGGCTAGTCGTATTGGAGGTGGTGGTGATTTCGCCAGTTTTTGCAACAATGGCAATGGGGTTGTTGGAGTTTCGTTTGTCGTAAATAAACAGGTCGCGAAGAATTTTTTCCTCTTTGTCGATTTGGTTTGTGTACAAAACCAGGTTAAAAAAGCTTTCGGAGAAAGTTCCTTCTTGAATGGTGCTAATAATTTTTTGATTTCCAATTCGTCCCAGCAGGGTATCGACTTTGAGTCGAGCTCGTGGACCCAGTTCGAACAACGTTTGCGAGGATAGCAAACAAATAAAAATCGAAAAGAAAATAGCCGGGGAGGCGAGATAGTAAGGTGAGTAGCCGAGAGCCTTAAAGGCCACGATTTCGGAGTCGGTACTGAGGCGCGAATAGGTGAGCAGCACCGAGAAGAGCAAACTCATCGGTAAAATGATGGGTAAAAAGCCAATGGAGATATTCATGAGAAGCTCTAAAATGCTGCCTATGGCCACATTGTGAACCAAAATGAACTCAGTGAGTTTTAAAAACTGGAACATCAAAATGATAAAAATAAAAACCACAATGCCTATTAAAAATGTAGGGAGAATTTGGCCAAATATATAAAGAAACGTGATCTTTTTTTTCATTTGAGCCTTAGCAGATTATCATTGCCATCGAGGCGCGTCAAATGACACAATCAAAAGAATGAGAAATATTCTTTTAATTCTAGAAAACAAATTAGAGTTTAATCTCACGCGAACAGTTCTGCAAAAGCTCGGGTTTAATATCCTTTCGATCGAAAAGGGCGCTGACATGCACGAACGGTTAGCAAAGAGCTTTCCAGATCTCGTCATAACCTCGGTGCTTGGTTCACAGGATGAGTTTTTGAATAATTTTATTCAAGTGCGGCAAAAAAGAGGAACACCCAAGTTTATCTGGGTAGGGTCTCCGTCGCGCTTAGATAAATTGAAGTCGGCACAGAGACAGTTGATCGATGCGAACCTATCCACGCCGATTCAACCGGATGTGTTGATTCAAAATGTTTGTCAGTTGTTTGAGTTAGACGTGGCGGAGTATCTACAAAAGTACCGCACGATGATGAGCGGAAGTATGAATGCTGTGGGGCAAGATTTTATACGGGTTTCAGGAAATATTGCCATTCCGACCTCGGCAAGCGACCCCATTCGTGCTGAAAAATATAAAGATTTTTTAAAGAATGTTCCGAAGCTGGATAAAGTTTTTTCGGCAAAAGATCTCGACAAGCATTCTCACAAAGAAGAAGCCACAGGAAACACGGCGGATTTGCTCGAAAAAAAGAAAAAATTTGTGAAGGCGCTGATCAAATAGCAGCCGGTAAAATAACGCGACTATTTTTTGCGGAAAAAGAGTCCGACGACATCTTTAAGGTCTGCATTGAGAATGCTTCCCGATGCTTTCTTATCAGTTTTCGAAAGACTCATCATATCTCTGCGCGCGGGCATAAAATTAGGATCTTTAGCTAATGTGTTTTTGAACGAGCTCTGTGCGCGATCCATTTCGTTGGAGGCCATGTGCATGAGTCCTTTGACGTACAAGTAGACAGTGCTTTCTTTTTCTTCGGGCGGGAGGCTACTTAAGGTGCGCGAAATTTGTGGCAGAGGAATCTGTTTGTTTTTTAAATGCGCCCAGCTTTGCAACAGCTTCAAGCGTGGAGAGTAGGGAGCCAAGGTTTGAGCGTCAGAGAGGATTCTCTCTGCTTCGCTGGTATCTCCGCGGGAGAGCAAAGTAATGGCCTTGTCAAAAAAGAGATCGGCTCTTTGTAGGTTTTCCTTTTTCTGTTGTTCAATGCGCTTCAGATAAAGCTCACGTTTTTCAGGGCTTTTGATTTGATTGTAGGCCTCTTGAATCTTTTCGTAGACCATCAATGAAAGAGTTCTGACTTCCTGGGGAGCATTGATTAATTTGTCGGGATGCATGCTCTGCGACATTTCTTGATAGGATTTTTTAATATCCTGCTCACTGGCCCGGTCGGTTAATCCCAAGCGCTCAAAAGCATTCTGAGTTTCGAGGCTATCCTGCAATTTTTTAAGACGTTCTTTGTGAGATTGGTAATTGATTTCGAGTTGCCCATCGCCGAGGTAAAATTCTCGAAAGACCAGCATGGTGTGTAAAAGTTGAGTGGCTGTGGAATCATCCACTTTTGATTCGTTAAAATAATCGGTCACTGAAATATTCTTCATCATGATAGGCAGAATATTTTTATTGGCAGCAACAATTGGAAAAAACTGCGTCTTATTTTGGCTCAAATTCATTTTCCGGATTTGCGAATTCATGTGCGGAAGGTAAAAAGCCTTCAGCCAATGGATGTCGGAGTTCATCGTCCAGTGATAAAGATGGGATTCCATTTCGGAATGTTCAAAAACCACGCGCCGCGGATCCACCCGCATTGGAGAGTATTTAATATTGATATTATCGTTTACAAAAAACTGTGCCAAAGTTTGCAGCGTATTTTCTTTTTCGATTTGCATGCACGCATGGGGGCTTATCATGTTCATTTGCAACAATCTGAGCGCGCCGAGGTCACTGGGGTGCAACGTATCTATATCCTCTTGTAGGACCCAGCCTTTATTCAGAATGGCAGATTTAAATTTGTTGGGCGCCATTTTTGCGCTGTCCACAGACACTTGAAAGTTATGCAGGTGCAATTCGATTTGCTGCAGGGGAGTGCCAATTCTTAAAGAGCCTGTGCACTTATACGTGATCAGCGCATTGAGAATAAAAGGAAGTTCGTTTCCGTTGATAATAGGATTGTAACCCACGATTCCAAGAATCAGGTTTTGACTTAAATTTTCCTGAAGAAATAATCCTTTTACCGATTTGCTCTTAAGACTGAGCTCGCGAGTGACTTCTTTAAACGAGTCATTCACCATATCTATGAGATCAGAGAGGTTAAACGGTTTTATCAAAAACGACTGGGCACCTGTTTTTTTAATGGCGTTGACGGAAAAGTTTTTATCTTTGTAGATTCCGCTCATAAGGTAAAGTTGTAGGGAATCCCCTGCCACTTCCTTAATCTTCAGCGCAAGATCAATCCCATTCATCTGCGGCAGCATGCAATCGATCAACGCCACATCAAAAGAGTGAACTTTAATTAAGGAAAGTGCCGTTTGCGGCTTTTCGGCGACATAGCATTCGTAGCCTTCTTCAGTGAACACCCTAAGGAGGGTTTCGGCGAATTTTTTGTCGTCTTCAACGACGAGGACCTTGAACTTCTTTTCCATGCCCCTACATCGGCTAAATAAGTAAATTCTTTTAAATATTCTGGCAGGTGACAGACCTTGGTCGAATGGATTATAATAGGGATTATTAAGGAGGTCCTATGGCCCAAAATATCATGAATTCAAGTGACGCAAGTTTCGATTCTGACGTGCTAAAGTCCAGTACTCCCGTGTTGGTGGACTTTTGGGCAGAGTGGTGCGGACCTTGCCGGGCCCTAGCGCCAAAGCTCGAAGAGTTGGCTCTCGAGTTTGATAGCAAAATGAAAGTTTGCAAAGTGGACATCGATAGCAATCAGGAAACACCGGTCACTTACAGCGTGCGCGGAGTTCCAACACTGATGCTTTTTAAAGATGGAAAAATGGTAGATCAACTCGTTGGCAACCATCCAAAAGACAGCATTAAAGCGATGCTGACCAAGCACATCTAAAGGTACGGCAAGGGCAAGGGCGCCTTTGGCGCTCGTTCGCAAACAGAGCTTGCTCGGTTGCCACACACTTTTGGGACTCGTCGCATAATTAATTTCCAATTTTATTAAAGGGTTCTTTTTCAGACCTCTCGCAAACACGATGTTTCGAGCTGCGAGCGAGTCCATGGATGGACGCGTCTTAAAAAGAACCCTTTAATAAAATTGGAAATTAATTATGCGACGAGTCCCAAAAGTGTGTCCGCACCTTAGAACATATCTTTTCTGTAAAAGACGCTGGAAATCCAGCCGAGGCCTACCATCATTGTCATGCTGCTCGTTCCTCCGTAGGAGATGAGCGGTAGAGGTACGCCCACAATCGGTAACAAGCCTGTTACCATTCCTATATTTACGAAGACGTGCCAGATGACGAGGGAAAACACTCCTATGGATAAGAGAGCCCCATAAAGATCTTTCGCCGTCATCGCACATTGTAGGATGGCCAGCAGCAAGATGGCGTAAATTCCTAACGTAGCGATGCAACCCAAAAATCCGTACTCTTCGCTGAGAACACAAAATATAAAATCAGTTTGTTTTTCGGGCAGAAACTCAAGTTGGCTTTGCGAGCCGTTTCTAAAACCTTTGCCCCAAAGTTGACCGCTGCCCACAGCGATTTTTGCTTGAATGCTGTTGTAGCCAGCCCCCCGAGGATCCTTATTGGGATATAAAAATGTAAGAACGCGATTCTTTTGATAGGGTTTTAATCCGTACTGCCAGGCCAGTGGACCTGCGACCAGAGCAACGCACAAACCAGTGACGAGCACATGCATACGAACTCGCATGGTTAAAATCATCGACGACGAAATGGCGAGGATTAGCAGCGCCGTTCCCAAGTCCGGTTGTTTGGCTGTGAGCGCAAAAGGTATTCCCGCGAGTAACATGGGCACAAACAGATTTCGAAAGCCAATGCCATCCGACGGGTTAAAGCGCGATAGATACTTCGCAAGAACTAAAATCATCGCGAGCTTCATTGTTTCCGAAGGTTGGTAACTAAAAAAACCAAGATTGATCCAGCGCTGAGCTCCGTAGGAGGTTTTACCAATAAACATCACGGCAATGAGCGCGCCGATATTTACAATATAAAAGACGTAAGCAAAGCGAACAAAAAAGCGGTAACTCACAAAAGTGAGAAGCCAGTAGAGAGCCCAGCCGATGGCAATCCACATGATTTGCGAATAAAAAATACCCTTCAAATGCTTAGCGATATTGGTGGTGGCGCTCAAAAGATTAATAAGGGAAATGGCGTTGAGCATCAACACGCTGAGAATCATATAAAAGCTAAAGCGTTTAAGAAATGTATTTTGCCCAATAGGTACAGAAAGTCCTGGATGCCTCATCATTGTTTGACCTTTTTGGTATCTGGCTCAGAGTTTTGCGTAATGGCCTGAGGATGGTATTTTTTAACATAAGATTCGTAAAACTCTTTAACCAGAGGAACAGCCTCTTTGGAGGAGCATGAGCCTTCGGTTAAAACGGCAACAGTGATTTCGGGGTCGTCAAAGGGTCCGTAAGCAATGTAAAGCCCGTTGTGACGTTGCTTTTTGGGGCGATTGTAACAGTTTGCATACACTTGATCGGCCGAGAACCCTCGAACCTGCGCTGTTCCGGTCTTTCCGGCAATGATGAATCCTGGAATTTTTGCTCCTCGAGCTGTCCCTCGCTCGCCGTTTGCCACAAGGAACAATCCCTTCTGCACAATTCTAAAATTATCAGGCGAAACATAGTAGGGTTTTGTGGGGTCTGTAAGATCATTCACAAGTGTGGGCGAAAACTCTTGCAGCACACGGTTTTCGGTATCCATGATTTTTTTCACCACCATGGGTTTATAAACTTTGCCACTGTTGGCAATGGCCATGTAAGCCGTTGCGAGCTGCAATGTTGTCACAGAGACAAAGCCCTGTCCGATGGCGATACTGATGTTTTCGCCTTCCTGCCAAGGTTCACCGCGATTTTTTTGTTTCCATTCCGAAGTGGGAATCAGCCCTGGAACTTCGTTTTTAAGGTCGATATCTGTGCGCGCGCCCAGTCCCAGAGCCCTGGTGTAAAGCGCAATCTTATCAACTCCGGTTGCTAGGCCTTGTTTGTAAAAAAACACGTTGCTCGACATTTCGATGGCTTGCGTGACGGTGATGTACCCTTGCCCGGTTTTTGTGTGATCGTGATAAGGACGATTTCCAAACATAAAAACTGGAGGAGCGTTAACCAAAGTTTTTTCTTTGATATTTCCATCCTGCAAACTTGTTAAGGCAATAAACGGCTTAAAGGTAGAACCCGGGGAGTGGTGATCTTGAATGGCTTTGTTGCGCAGTGGTTTATCGGGATTATTGATAAGTTTGGACCAGACGTCACTGGTGATGCCTTTTGAAAAC
>JAYUKO010000293.1:0-9041 GCA_043764415.1 Bdellovibrionales bacterium
AGGTTCAGCAAAAGTAAAAGACAGGAGCCCAGCAGAAGGTTCATATTTAAAAGTCTATCTGAGGAGTCTATGATGTCAAACAGCTTGTTGGGATTCCACGCCCAATCGATTTTATCCGGCGGTCAATGGGGAGAAACCCAGACGTCAGCTCCTCTCGCGCAGGTCTATTTTTTTGGCGCAAAAGAGGCTGTTAACACACGCGTATTATCCGAGATCGCGCTCGAATGGCAAAAACCGAAAGATAAAAAAATACCATTGATGACAAAGTTTTCCAGTCGCCGTGGGCCCTGCTGGATCGTCAATATCGAGATTCCGACAGCAAGCTCCCATCATGGCCAATTCCAGTTGACTCCCTATGCCGTCGCTCGCGATGCCATGGGCGCTGTATATCGCGACGCCGTTGGTTTTGAAAACATCGAAATCCATTATCTTGGAAAAGACGCCCAGGAATTTTCAGGCCTCATCTGTGGAATCGAAATGGCGCAGTATCGTTTTAAAAATTACTGGCCAAAAAAAATGTTAGATTCTAAAAAAATATTTCTCAATGCAAAAAGCCTTAAAGAGCCTAAAAAAGTTTTTGCAAAGGCAAAAACCTTAGGCGAAGCCATCAATCTATCGCGACATTTGGTAAATCTGCCACCCAACGAACTTCAACCAACGTCCTATGTTGAATTTGTAAAAGAGCTTTTTAAAAACACCAAAGGCAAAGTCGAAATTTGGAACCACGAAAAACTCAAAAAAGAGGGTCATCACTTGCACGTAGCAGTGGGGCAAGCGTCGAACCATCCAGCCGCACTCGTAAAAATTTCCTATCGAGGAACTGCGCAAAAGAAACATTACAGTTTTGTTGGAAAGGGCATCACGTTTGATTCTGGTGGTTTAGATATTAAACCCGCCGGTGGAATGCGCGACATGAAAAAGGATATGGGTGGGTCTGCCTCTGTAATGGGACTGGCATATTATTTGGTGAACAGTAAAACAAAAATAAATGCCGATTTTTATTTAGCTTTGGCCGAAAATTCTATTGCCCACAATGCGTTTCGCCCCGGAGATATTTATTCGACTCGAGCAGGTAAAACCGTGGAAATTCATAACACTGACGCCGAGGGGCGACTTGTGCTGTGTGACACGTTGACCTTGGCTTGTGAATCCAAACCAGAATGGGTTTTGGACTTAGCTACACTCACGGGTGCTATCAAAGTGGCCCTCGGAGATGTGACGCCAGGCTTGTTTTGTAACAACGACAAGTTATCTCTTAAAATTCTACAAAGTGCTCAGGGCACTGGAGACAACTGCTGGCGCATGCCACTAGATCCTTCGCAAAAAAGTAAATTAAAATCCGACGTGGCCGATCTCGCCAATGCCCACGAAGGTTTTGGCGGAGCTGTTACAGCGGCCCTATTTTTAGAAGCCTTCGTGGGGGAAACCCCTTGGGCCCATCTAGATATTTACTCATGGACGGGGAGTTCGTCGGGAGCGCTCTCGGAGCGCGGTGGAAACGGCCAGCTTGTGCAGTGTTTGGCCCATCTTTGCGAGTCCATTTCAGATTGACACTCGGGGACAATTTTATATAGTCCCTGCATGCTCAATTCCATCTTCAACAATCCCGGTTTCATGCCCCATGTTCATTGCTATTTGGCCGATTCTCTTTTGATTTGGACCATGGTCATCACCGATTCAATGATTGGGCTGGCTTACCTGGGAATTTCTCTCACTTTGTTGTCGTTCATTCGAAAAATTAAAATTCCATTTAGTCCCATCGTTGTGTGCTTTGGTTTGTTTATTGGCGCCTGCGGGACCACCCATTTTATGGAAGTGTGGACTTTATGGAATCCCGATTACTGGGCGTCGGCAGCCATCAAAGCCATTACTGCAACGGCGTCTGTAGGTACTGGAATTTATCTCTTTCGGATGCGACATATGTTATTTGCGTTTGCCGAGTCTGCACAACTCTCGGAGCAAAGAAAGCTTGAACTCGAAAACTTCGCACGCGACCTGGAGAGAAAAGTTGAGCAGCGAACAGAAGAGCTGAAAATTGTAGGTTCTCGACTGATGCGTGTATCCAGTGCGACTGATTTAGGGATTTGGTACTGTGATTTGCCGTTTGATAAACTGAATTGGAATAAGAAAACCAAAGAGCACTTTTGGATGCTCGAGGATGCCGAAGTCACGATCGAGACTTTTTACGAACATATTCATCCGGAGGATCGGGAACGCACGCGAGTGGCTATTCAAGAAGCAATTAAAAGCCACAAAGCCTATGACATCGAATACAAAACCATCGACCCAGAAAAACCGCTCGGTTGGAAATGGATTCGTGCCATCGGTTGGACGGCCTACGACACCTCAGGCAAACCTATCAGTTTTGATGGCTTGACGTTGGATATGACCGAAAAAAAGAAAAAAGATGCAGAAAAGGAAGAACTGCAGACGGATCTCTACGACCTCCTCGAGCGCACAACGGACGGGTTCTTTATTATTGATTCCCATTGGAGCATCACTTTTGCCAATCCAGTGACCAAGAAATTCTTTGCCGTCACCGGCGACGATTTGTTGGGTAAAAAAATTCAAGATTTATTCCCGTCGAGCGATTTGAAAAAATTTATGCGCCACTATGAAGAGATCGCCCGCACCGGAAAAAGCAATCGCTTCGAAGAAACCTACGACGGCCGCGTGCTACAGGTTCAAGCTTACAAAACACGAGACAATGGAGTGGCCATTTTTTTTCGCGACACCACAGAGCAGGTGAAAGCCAAAGATCGACTTGTGGAGAGCGAGCGACGTTATGTCACTTTAACCACGGCCATTCCGCAATTGGTATGGACCTGTTTGCCTGACGGGTATTGTAATTATTTGAGTCAGCAGTGGGAACAGTACACAGGCATCGAAGCGGCGAAGCAACTGGGCTTCGAGTGGCTCAATACAATTCATCCAGACGATCGCGAACGCACTCATGCTCACTGGATGGGCGCGGTGGGTGAAAGCCATGCCTACGACATCGAGTATCGAATTCGACGATTTGATGGAAGCTATCGCTGGTTTCAAACCCGTGGAACTGCAATGCGCGACGAGCTTGGAAAAATCATGTATTGGGTGGGCACTTGCACTGATATTGAGAATCAAAAGGTTTTGGTTCAGGAATTGAATGAGGCTAAAATTATTGCCGAGCAAGCCAACGAAGCTAAAACGCAATTTTTAGCTAACATGAGCCACGAGATACGCACTCCTATTGGTGCCATCACGGGCTTTGCCGAAATGCTCAATAAGCCTGGCCACTCGGATTCAGATAAGCAAAACTTTACCTTAATCATTGAACGTAACTCTAAGCAGTTGTTGCGTTTGATTGATGATATTTTGGATCTTTCAAAAGTCGAAGCGGGGAAGATCACCTTTGAACACTCGGTGTTTAATTTGAACGACTTTTTTAACGACTTCGATGCGGTGATGTTTTTAAAAACATCCGAAAAGGGAATCCAGTTTCAATTCAACGTCCATGGTCCCATTCCCGAAGAAGTCATTGGCGATCCACTTCGTTTTAAACAGATTCTATCCAATGTGGTTGGAAACGCCGTTAAGTTTACAAACAAAGGGCACGTGACAACGGATGTGCAATTTTCCGATAGCATTTTTACGATCACAGTGACCGATACGGGAGTTGGTATCGCGCAGGAAAACGTAAAAAATCTGTTCAAAGCTTTTAGTCAGGCGGATCCATCGCTCACCCGAAAATTCGGTGGAACTGGTTTAGGGTTGATTCTTTCCAAGCGTTTGGCGAACCAATTTGGCGGGGATCTGCAATTGGAAAGTAGCGAACTTGGAAAAGGGAGCTGCTTTGTTGTTACAGTGTGTTTGCCTGCAAAGTCAGGAACAAAGATGGTTCAGTTTGCGCTCACACCGCCGGCGGAAATTCTTGT
The DNA here is from genome assembly GCA_043764415.1 of Bdellovibrionales bacterium. Classification (GTDB taxonomy): domain Bacteria; phylum Bdellovibrionota; class Bdellovibrionia; order Bdellovibrionales; family JAGQZY01; genus JANPLN01. The sequence goes on from JAYUKO010000293.1 coordinate 3,915, forward strand.
AAATCCACTGCCGAGCGAAAAAGGCGTTTTTGTGGGCAAAACCATTCTTCTGGTGGAAGATTCTCCGGACAATCGCACGTTGATTTCAACGTACCTGCGACATACAGGAGCCACATTGATCACCGCCCATGATGGTCGAGAGGGGTTTCAACACGCGATGAAAAACATTCCCGATATCGTGCTCATGGACATTCAGATGCCCAGGATGGACGGGCATGAATCAACTCGCAAGCTTCGGGAGTTTGGTTTTTCAAAACCCATCATTGCGCTGACGGCCCATGCCATGCGCGAGGAGCGAGACCGTTGTTTCGAATCTGGATGTTCGGATTATTTAACAAAACCCCTACAACGTGAACGTCTGATCGAAACGATCCAAAAGAATCTTGAAAAGTCTTAACCTGTGATAAGCGCGGGTCTAGCCGCGTTTTTCCAATTCTTCTTTACGAAGGTCTTTGCGCAGAATTTTACCCACATTGGATTTTGGCAGCTCTGTGCGGAACTCGACTTTTTTTGGAACTTTGTACCCGGTGAGTTTTTTGCGTGAAAACGCGATGAGGTCATCACCAGTGACATCCGATTTTTTTACTACAAAGATTTTAACAATTTCGCCCGAGTGCTCGTCGGGAACGCCAATAGCCGCCACTTCGAGAACAGCAGGATGGGAGGCGATCACATCCTCCACTTCGTTGGGGTACACGTTAAAGCCCGAAACTAAAATCATATCTTTTTTACGATCGACGATTTTAAAAAAGCCATCTTTATCAACTATAGCGATGTCGCCAGTCTTGAGCCACTCGCCATCCATCACTTTGGCAGTTTCTTCGGGGCGCTGCCAATAGCCCGACATTACTTGAGGACCTTTTACACAAAGTTCGCCGGGCTCGCCGAAAGCCACTTCTTTGCCTTCATCATCAATCAGCTTCACATCGGTGGAAGGGAAAGGAAAACCAATGGTTCCAACTCTGTCGGTTCCATCAATCGGATTACAACAAGCCACAGGAGAGGTCTCGGTGAGGCCGTAGCCTTCTACAACAGGAGAGTTTGTGAGCTTGATCCATTTTTTAGACACAACTTCTTGCAGAGCCATGGCTCCGGCCACACTGACTTTCAGGTTTGAAAAATCGAGGGTTAAAAAATCTTTATGATTCATCAGAGCATTAAAAAGAGTATTCACCCCCGACATCACCGTGGGCTTGTACTTTTGCATGGTCTTAATAAAGTCGGGAATGTCGCGCGGATTTGTAATCAAAATATTGTGAGCTCCGTAGGCCATCAGGGTGAGGCAATTTACGGTTAAGGAAAAAATATGATAGAGAGGGAGGGGAGTGAGAGCAATCTCCTCTCCGCGCTTCACGAGAGGGTTGAGCCACTCGAAGGTCTGCATCATGTTGGCGATAATATTTTTATGGGTGAGCATGGCGCCTTTGGCCACGCCGGTGGTGCCGCCGGTGTATTGCAAAAATGCGATGTCGTCATGGGTGAGTTCTGCTTGATCAAAACTGAGGTTTTTGCCTGCCTGCAAAGCATCGTTAAAAGTTGTAGCTAGAGGCAGTGAGTAATCGGGAACCATTTTTTTAACGTATTTTATCACCGTGTTTACGATATGCTTTTTTGGAAACGGCAACATGTCGCCAACCGATGTCACGATGACGTGCTGAATGTCGGTGTGGGAAATAATTTTTTGCAGTAAATGAGCATAAAGATCCACGATCACCAAGGCTTTGCAATCGGCATCACGAAATTGATGTTCCATTTCGCGATCGGTGTAAAGCGGATTGGTATTGACGATGATCATTCCCGCCTTCATCGCGCCAAAGAGCACCACTGGATACTGCAAAAGATTTGGCATTTGAATGGCGATGCGATCGCCTTTTTTAAGTTTGCAGATATTTAGCAAGTACGAGGCAAATTGATCGGACAACTGATCGAGTTGGTTGTAGGTGATCGTATGATTGAGGTTTGTAAAACAGGGCCTGTCGCCATAATTTTTAACCGCTTCAGCAAATACTTCGATGATAGATTTGTAAGTGTTGATATCCACATCGTGCTTTACGCCCTTTGGATAGTTTTTAAGCCAAATCTTTTCCATTACTGACCCCTCGGCTATGGACAATTAATTGCTGAGGTATCTTTTTCGTCGATTTATTTTTTAAAATCAAGATAAACACGAATGCCGGCACTGACGCCATCGCGGGTGAGGCGCATGTCGCCCGTGGGGGTCACGTATTCCATGGGTTCATGAAACCAAGTGCCAAAAAAACGAACGCCGCCCCATTCGACCCAAGTGGTTCCTTCGAAACGGTAACCGTTGATGTCGTTTCCTAAATCGGATTCAGTTTTGAAAAAGTGCTGGTAGCGACCTTGAATCGCCCACGCATTCACCAAATAAAATGTGAGAGAGCCCCCGGCTTGCGGGAGGTTGACTTTATCATTGCGATAATCCTCTTGGTGAACGCCGTAAAACAGGGTGATGTTACTGGCCTGATCCGAAACCCCCAATAGGCGCAATTGCAGAAGGCCATCAAGAACTGTGCGTTCATCGGTGTCACTGTTTTCGTACTTTGCATGAATTCCGAACACCGACATAAAAAAACCAGCGTGATAGCCCACTGAGTGAAAGTCACCTTTGCCAGGCAATGAAGCGAGGGAACCTGAGGACTCTCGGTCGTGGTTGTTGTAATCGCCGCCGATGTACACATCGTAGATCCAAGGACCACCGCCGCCTTTACCAGATCGACCCGCGTCGTAGGGAGTTTTCAACCACAGATCCATCCACTGCACTTTGCCTTTTTGCTCCATCCACTGCGACAGACTCCAGCGCCGCGAAGACTTGGCTTCTTGCGTCGGAGAGGAAGGCGACAAATCCATGGCAAAGAGTGGCTGGCTTGCTAGAAATATGAGCAAAAGTGACAGGGTCTTCATCCTTTTGATTATAGCACGGACAGGGTTGGGTTCAAAAGGGGTTACGTCCTAAAATGAAACACAATTCTGGTTTCTTTTTTTGGACCGAGTCCTATAATAGAACAAAATTCAGCGGCTAAAAAACACCATTCAGCACGGTTTGGGTGACTTGTTGATGGGTTGTTATAGCTTCTTGGAAGACGGAGGTCTTATGTTAAAAATGATATTTGTTTTAGTAGGGTTATTTGTTTTTACAGCGTGTAGTACGAATCCACACAAGGCGGAAAAAATAGATGCTGATATGCAAAAAAGCGAAAATCTAACGGCCGAACAAAGAATCGGCGTTAAAGACGGCAATCTCATGTATCAACAAAAAGTAAACATGGCCGAAGAACTTCGCAGGTTGCAAATCGATGTTTATAGTTTGGAAGACCGCGTTTACGGCAGTCGTAAATTCGGGTCGCAAGGACTCTATGGAACTCTGAAAACCTGCCGCAAAGACCTTGTGGACCCCAAAAATGGTGGCGGCGGAAAACTCAAATTTACCGAGCCCATGGATCGCGTAACAGATAAAGAAGAAGAGTTCAAAATCGGCTTGGACGACAAAGATAAAATCATCGGTGTGAGCGAAGAGTTTTTAAAAGACCGCATCGAGCGTTTTAAAGAGTACAAGCGAACGCTGCAAAAACGCGAAGACGAATACCAAGAAAAGGTAGAAATCTGCGAAGCCGAACTGAACGCCCAAAAACACGAAATGCAAAAGAAACAAGCTTCAGCTGAGTAAAGCATTGGGCGCGGTCAGGGCCTATGAGAGGTCTTGATCGCTCGAATGGTTGGGTTAGTCTTGGTTACGATTGATTGCACTAAATCCTGATAATCTGTAAATTAGATAATTTGTTGAATTGAACAAAACTCGGATCTCAGTCTTAGGATAGTTTATGTGTAAAAAAATACTTTTTTTATTACTAATTTTACTAAATACGACTCTTCGAGGTGAAGTAACTGGGGTGCCAGACAATTCTGGCCAATCCTATGAGCTCGGAGTTACACAGGCGCCTGCAGCTGGCTCGGAACTTAAAGTAAAGTTTGTGGATCGTGCACTCAACGAGTGGAGTTCTTCCTTCTTATTATAGTAACGGATGCAGTAGCGCCGGATGTTCTTCAAATAAAATTGATCAAACTTCAGATGCATTTAAGGCCTGCAGTGAAAAAGGATGGCGTCTTCCAAAGAAAGAAGATTGGGACCGTTTAGTAAAAGAATTTGAACACAAAGAACATGCGACGGGGGTTTCATTAACACTAAAAGGTCGCGAAGATTTTTTTAAACAGTTCGATATCGCAGGCCGAGTTCCCATATTCTCATCAAGCACAATAATCAATTCACCATTCAAACAAGCGTTTGCCTTTCATCCATATTGGATCGCCGATGAAATCATAGCGGGCATAAAAGCTGGAGTGTATTTTTCCAATAAAGAAACTTTTTCAGGAGAAAGACGAGTTGATCAAAATAAAGTTAAATGTATACGTTCATCGGTGCCGGTGTCCTAAGTCCTGAATTTGTAGCTCACACGTTTACGGCAGTCGCAAATTCGGATCGCAAGGTCTTTAAGGAACTCTTCGCACCTGTCGCAAAGATCTTGTGAATCCTAAAAATGGCGGCGGTGAAAAGCTAATGGAGATGGGGCCCATGGATCGCGTTACTGTTCCACTGGTCAAAGTTCGTCATATAAAGATGACGACTTTTCATTATATAAGTTCATATTTTTTTTGCTTTCTCATTTTAATAAAGTCATACGTCTTGAATAACTTTCAATTTTGAAAGTTTAATAAATGGGAGAATCTAATGTTTAAAGTTTTAGTAATTGGATTAATGTTTTTTTCAACAACCGTATCTTTTGCCACGAATTTTTCAGTTGAGCAGACGGAAGTTGAAGCTTTTTTGGCAAATCATAATGTAACAAGAGTTACAAACTACTGCCGAACTGACGTACTAAATTGTCGATCTGTTGTCGAATACAAAAACAACACGACGAATCAGTTGGTGGACTCATTTGAAGACAGATTTATGTCTTCGACAAATGGGAGAGCTGTTTCATTCAGAGGATTTTTTCTAAAACAGCCGGATGGTACTGCGGTTACCCCAGGACTTTAGACCACTTGTAACTTGAGTCATCCAGTGTCAACCTAGACTAAAGGATGTGCAAGATGAAGCATCGGTTCACGGAA
>JAYUKO010000294.1:0-8980 GCA_043764415.1 Bdellovibrionales bacterium
GACAGCGGCGATAAAATCCAACTGCTCAACGGCAAATACGGCCCGTACATCAAGTGTGGAAAGGTCAACGCCTCGGTGCCTGAGGACATGGAAGTGGAAGCCGTGACTCGCGAAAAGGCCTTGGAGCTCATCGAAGCTCGCGGTGGTACTGGCAAAAAAGGCAAAGGCAAAAAGGCTGCCAAGGCGGAGCCTAAATTAAAAACCGAAAAAGCTTCCGCAAAAACAGAGCCTAAAGCCGCGGTAGAACCAAAAGCGAAAAAGGCCGCGAAAACAGCGAAAGCAGCTGCAAAGGTGGAAGAAGTTCCAGCCAAGCCCGCTGCTAAAAAAGTGATTCTAAAAAAGAAAAAATAAAGAGATGTGCGCAAGTTCCAATTCTTGCGCCCAAGACTCCTTGAACTTCTACCCTGAGTGCCGTATAAATAAGCACATGGTCCGCCAGCAAGAACTTCCCATTCCGCGCGAAAAGCAGCCTGATCGCAACTCATCTCTTGGCGGAAAAAGCTTCTATTTTTTCGATCTCGACGAAAACGTTTTCCATGTGGAATCTGCCCACTATGTTTTTAATAAATCCACCGGCGAACGCAAAGAAGTTCCCGGAAAACTTTTTTGGGAAGAGATCGACAACATCGGCAAAAAAGGAATTTTAAAAGATTTTGAAATTCGCCCCGATGATCATATCGCCGGGAGCTTTCAGCGGTTTCGCGATGTGGAAGGACAACCTCACCACCAGCAACCATTCATCGAAGATTTAGAGCGCGCTCTCGATAGCGGAGAGTTTAAGGGACCATCGTGGAATGAGTTTCACCACGCCGTTACCAATCAACGATCCATGGCGGTGATTACAGCGCGAGGGCATCACCCGGAAACCATCAAGGCGGGGATTGAGCAGTTTACCAAACGCAAAATCTTAGACGGCACTCCCAACTATTTGTCGGTCCTTCCTGTGTCCCATCCTGATATTCAAAAAACCTTGGGAGGGGGAACTGTTCCCGAGCTCAAGCGCAAAGCCCTTCGCTATGTGGTGGAAGAGGCATTTAAGCTTTACGGGTATAACGATTATCATCGTTTTGGCATGTCGGATGACGATCCAAAGAATGTGCAAAAAATAATTGAAGAATTCACGCGTCTGAAAAAAGACTATCCAAAGGTTTCGTTCTTCGTCATCGAAACCACCCGCGGGCGCAGCAACAAGTGGGAAGTGTTTGCTGATCACGCCGAAAAACTAGCGCTCGCGCAAGGCGAGCAGCTGAGTTTCTTTTAAGCAGAAATAGGATATGACTTGAGGCGTCCATGAGCTAGTCGTTAGTCTTGCCTGTATCTTGCTAGTGCATTGCTTAAAATATACCGACGAATGGTCGTATTTCAGCCTCAGAAGTGTTTTCATTTAGACCCGCGAGCTGTTAATATAATGAACTGACGTGCGTCTGGTTTTCTCTAGTTGGCTGTATTCAAATGCGAAAAAAGCCGAAACGGACCTAAACGATTCACAAAAAGGATGTGTCCATCATGTTGTTCAAAAATATCGTCTCCCTGATTTTCATAGGATTGCTTGCAGTACCAGCCTTTGCGCAATTTGATGCCGAGTCGTCGCCCTTTAAAGCACAGCTTTCATGTAACAATGTGAAGGACATTCAGCGCGGCTATTTACTGGCGCACATCCTTTACAACGAAAACTCTCCGATGCTCGAAAAGCGCACCATCGAACGCTATATTAAATGGCTCGATAACGCCAAAATGCTTTTCACTAAATCCGAAGTGGACAAAATCACTAAAGATATGACAGGTATTTTTGCCGAACTCGAAGCGCGCAAATGTAAAAAACTGCACGACGTGCAAGCGATGTATCTTAAAAAATTAAGCGATCGCTCAGCTTTTGCCAAAAAGACTCTGACCAAAGATTTTAAGTTGGATAAAAAAACCAAGCTGATTTTGGACTCCAAAAAACGTGAGTACGCAAAAGACGAAAAAGAGCTTCAAGAGCTGCAAAAAAAATATTTACATTTTCAAGTGTCTAACTACATCCTTACAGACGAAAAACTTCCCGATGCTGTAGAAAAAATCAAAAAGAACTACGACCGTGTCGTTAAAAAAATGACCGAGCGCAAAGAGCAAGATATCTACACGGATTATCTCAACGCTTTTGGCCACGCGCTCGATTCTCACACATCATACTTTTCTGCAGATTCGCTCGAGGATTTCGAAATTTCCATGCGTTTATCGCTGCAGGGGATTGGGGCTACTCTTTCTTCAGAAGACGGGTACACCGAAGTTGTTGATCTGGTTAAGGGCGGAGCCGCCCAGCGCTCGGGGTTGGTGAAGGAAAAGGATAAAATCATCGCTGTGGGCCAAGTGGACGCGAGCGGAAAAGAAAAAATCATGGAGGACGTGATGGAGTGGGATCTTCGCGATGTGGTCAGCCGCATCCGTGGAAACAAAGGCACAAAAGTGCGTTTAAAACTTCTTCGCCGCGAAGAAGGCAAGGCAACAACCATGACCGTCACCCTCACTCGTGACGAAGTAAAACTGGAAGACGAAGCTGCCTCAATTAGCTACGTAGAAAAAAGTAACAACGGTGTTTCGCGCAAAGTGGCGGTCATCAATTTACCATCATTTTATGCAGATTCTCGCCGCGGTGGACGTTCCTGCGCTAAAGATGTAGCTGCTCTGTTAGAGGACGCAAAAAAACAAAAAGCCGACACCTTGGTTCTCGACGTATCGATGAACGGTGGGGGAAGCCTGAGTGACGCGGTGGATTTGGCCGGCTTGTTCTTCGGAACGGGCAACGTGGTTAAACAATCAAGTCGTCATCCGCAAATGAAAGCATCGGCCCTTAAAGACACAGATTCCAATGTCAACTGGAGCGGACCGCTGGTGATTTTAACTAGCAGAATCAGCGCCTCGGCTTCAGAAATTTTAGCCGGAGCTCTAAAAGATTACGACCGCGCCGTTATCGTCGGTGCGGATCATACGTTTGGCAAAGGGACGGTTCAGCAGGTGATTCCACTGGCTCCTGGGTTGGGCGCTTTAAAAGTGACCATCGGCATGTTCTTTACGCCGGGTGGGTTTTCAACTCAGCACCGTGGAGTGTCGTCGCATATCGTTTTCCCAAGCGAGTTCGAAGCTGACGAAGAAGAGTACGGCGAAAAAATGCTAGATTACTCGCTTCCTCCTAAACAAATCGAAGCCTTTTTGTCGGATGGCGCCTACGTGAAAGAGGGCGCAGGCAAATGGGAAAAAGTGGATGCAAAGGTTGTGGAAACTCTTAAAAAGCGCTCTTCAGAGCGTGTTGTAAAAGACAAAGAGTTTAATGACATCAAACAAAAAATCGCCAAACGCAAAGCTGAGTCCAAGGAGATTGTGCTTGAGGATTCTTTCAAAGATCTTAAAGAGCGCAAAAGCGAAAGCGATAAGAAAAAGAATTGGACCGATGCCGAGAAAAAGGCCGATTATTTGAAACGTGCTGATGTGAACGAAGCCATCAACGTGGCCGTGGACATGGTCGATGTGCGCAACAAGATCCCCTTAAAGGTTATCGCGGCTGCCGCAACGACGGCGCCTGACCATCGCTTAATTCAGTCTGCAAAGAAGAAGGCGGGGACGGAAGAAGGACTGCCAGGGGACGGCCATGAAGAAGAACCCGGCGGCGCCATTATTCATGATAAAAAATCGGGCAATCTGTAATAAGACGGCCTTTCCCTCGGCTTGACATTTTTTAACGTCTCACCTAAGTTTCAAACACTATGGGTGAGGCACGTTCAACAGCAAAAAAAGCGATTAAAAAACCATCTACGTGGACCCGTATGAAAGCAAAAAAGCTCTCACCGCAAAAAGCAAAAACGCCAATTAAGAGTACTAGTAGACAATCGACGAAAACATTACTTCTTCCCAAAGACACCATGATCAAAATGTACGACCTTATGGTACGCTCGCGCGTGCTTGAAGAGCGTATGATCCAGGTCTATCGCCGCGGCGATGCCTACTTTTGGATTGGCGGCCCGGGCGAAGAAGCCTTCGGCGTTGCGCTTGGCATGCATGTCCGCAAAGGCCAAGGTCCTGACTACGACTTTTTGCATTTACACTATCGATGCACTCCCACATTGCTCGCCATCGGCATGAAGGACGAAGACGCCTTACGCTTAATTATGAATAAGGCGACTGATCCCTGCACAGGCGGTCGTAACTTTTCAAACCACTACTGCTTTCCAGAGTGGAACGTAGCCCCCGTGTCTTCGCCCATCGGCATCCAGTACGGAATTGCCATCGGCACGGCCATCGCACAAAAACGTCGCAAAAAAAATGCGGTGAGCATTATCACCGGTGGTGATGCTGGCTCTGCCGAAAGCGATTTCGCCAGCGGATTGATTTGGTCCAGCCGACCAGGTTCCGAACTTCCCATGTATATTACTGTGCAAAACAACCGCTGGGGTATTTCCACAAACTACGAATCCCAGCACGGCGAAAAAAACGTTTCCGATCGCGGTAAAGCTTTTGGCATTCGCACGGCCGTGTACAACGGCAACGATCCCATCGAATCCTATCTCGCCATTCAAAGCGATCTGGATTATATCCGCAAGACGGGCAAACCCGTGCTTTCCGAATTCAATGTTTCGAGGCTTTACGGTCACTCTTCCGCATCGGGAGCCAATCGCATTAGCGATGAGCCTTGCTGCATTGAAGCTTTCGAAAAGAAACTCGTGGATGGAAAAGTTCTCACATCCAAAGAATGCAAAATCATTAAAGACGAACACTTCGAATCCATTCGGCAAAAATCCGAAATGATTCGCGAAGAGCCAGCGCCCACGGCCGACACACTTTGGGATCACGCCTACGCGAATAACGAAAATGCAGACTGGAGAAAGTTCTAATGGCGAATATGGCACAGGCCATCCGCATGGCACTGCATTACGCAGAAAAAAATTTAGATCTTAAGGATGTTTTTGGCCAAGATGTGGGCGAACCTCTCGGTGGCGTGTTTACGGCCACGCAAGGTCTTTCGACGTCGTGGAATACACCGCTTGATGAACGTGGAATTATTAGCACAGCGATCGGTTTGGCTTTAGCTGGTGACCGCGCGGTGGCCGAAATTCAGTTTTGTGATTATATTTTTAATACCATCGATTTGCTAAAATACGCGGGCAATCTTCCGTGGTCCTGCAATGGCAATTACCAGTTGCCCATGGTGGTGATGACCCCCGTCGGTGCGGGCATTCGCGGTTCCATCTATCACAGCCACAGTTTTGATGCGTGGGCCACACGCTTAGCGGGTTGGAAAGTGGTCATGCCGTCCACTCCTCTCGACGCCTATGGAATGTTACTTTCTGCGATTCAAGATCCCAATCCTGTTTTATTCTTAAAGCCGAAAGCGCTGATGCGTGTGAAGGGTGAAGAGCTCATCCCCGGAGAGCCTGCCGATGAGCGGGAACTTAAAAACAGAATCGATGCTCCTCTGGGTGATCGCACCAAGTGGAAACCCAAATGGCCCGAGCTCGGTGAGTTTATGGTGCCTTTTGGCAAAGCCAAAGTGATCCAAGAAGGCACCGATGTCACCATCGTGACCTACGGCCGCCATGTGGGCTTGGCCAAAGAGGCCATTGATAAAGTCAAAGACGAGTGTTCAGTAGAACTGATCGATCTGCGATCGCTGTATCCCTACGACTGGCAAGCTATCAAAGAATCCGTTCTTAAAACCAAGCGCGTGATCTTTTTAAACGAGGACACCGAAGTCACAAACTTTGGGGAGCACTTGGCTTATCGAACGTCGCAGGAACTTTTTTACCACATCTATGCACCGCCAAAAGTTCTTGCCGGGAAAAATCTTCCCGGCATTGGCTTGCATGCATCTCTCGAGGAAAGCTCGGTGCCGCAGGTTGAAGACATCGTCCACGCCGTTCGTGAACTTCTCACGCAAGAACCCTAATTATTTAACGAGGCCAGCTGATCGCTTATGAAGTTTGATAAATACGAATACTATTCAAATGCTGTACAGTCCTGTGACAACGATGTTTTGTTTTTACGAAAAGTGTACAAACACTTTTACGAGAAAGCCCCGACGGTGTTGCGCGAAGATTTTTGCGGAACATTTCAAATGTGTGAAGAGTGGATCAAGCTGAATAAAAATAACACGGCTTTTGGTGTGGATTTAGACGGCGAGCCCATCGAGTACGGCAAAAACCGCATGGTGAAAACTCTTAAGCCCGAGCAGCAAAGTCGTATTGAAATTTTACGACAGAATGTGCTCGAAGACGGATTGCCGGCGGCCGATATTAACGTGGCCATGAATTTTTCCTATTTTATTTTTAAGCAGCGCCAAGATATCAAAAAATATTTTCAACAAGTTTATAAAACATTAAAGCCGCAGGGTGTTTTCGTGATTGATACCTTTGGTGGTACGGAAAGCTACGAATCCCACGAGGAAAAAACCAAGCATCCCAAATTCATTTATTATTGGGACCAAATAAATTTTGAACCTCTCACAAATGAAGCGCGCTTCGAAATTCATTTCCACGTCAAAGGCGAAAAGCGCCGCCGCAAAAAAGTTTTTTCCTACGACTGGCGCCTCTGGTCCATCGCCGAACTCCGCGATATTCTCACCGAAGTGGGTTTCAAAGACGTCACGGTCTTTTGGGAAGGAACCACCCGCAAAGGCGAAGGCAACAACGACTTCAAGCCCGTACTCAAGGGCGAAGAGTGCGCCTCGTGGATCGCCTACATCGCCTGCACCAACTAACGGATCGTCGCACGAAAAAGTACCATCTGCTTCGTTGCCTTCGGCAAAATCGTACTCGACGGGCCGGAAGCCCGCCTCCGTGCGCTTTTGCCTCGTCGCCTCGCATCTGGCACTTTTTGGTGCGACGATGTGCTAGCGCTGCTACATCTTACTGCGTGAACGTGTCTCCGATTCTAATCTTTGAGTAAGCCTTGAAAGCCTGTTTCTTGGTGGCCTAGGCGTTCGAGTTGTTTTACGGCTTCAATTTGGTTTTTTGCGACGATGATATAGGTGACGGCGGAGGGGCTTTTTTTGACGGAGTATAAAATTGCAGGCTTTCCGCGCAGGTGTTTTTTGATGGCTTGCAGATCTTTGTTCGAAACAAGTTTATGCAACGTGAGTTTACTGAGATTTTCTGGCTTTACGGCGATGAGGCCTGTCACGTCTGGGTTTTCTTTAAATTTGGTGACGACGTCTTTATCATTCCAGTCGCCCCACCAAGCTTGTGTGGAAAATATATTCTTGTGAATGTCATTTTCGAAATCGTATTTGAATTTTTCGTCAAAGATAAAATACATGTAGCTCAGAAGAACTTTTGGCGATTCGAGTTTATTGCCGAAGCGTTCATTCAGTTTTGCTACGTAGGTGGGAATAAAATCGGGGTGGTAAAGTGTTTTCCCTTCAGCGAGTTGTTCTTCAAGCCACGGCATGATGGCTTTGGCTCCGGTGTCTATATAGTAGTTGTTATAAAACGAATTACTGTGGGCCAGGTATTTCTCCCAGCGATCCTTGGGTGCTAAAAGTTTATTGACGATTCCGTTCCCGAAGGCGGCGGCGAGTGTTTCGTTCATTATGTTGTGTGCACCGGTGGCTTGAAGTGTTTTTAAGCCGCTAAAATCTTTTTTGAGCGAAGCAAATTTTATGGACTCCGAGCTTTTAAAAAGAAAGTGACAAAGTTCATGCAGTACAACGTCTAAACGCTGTTTCGGGTCTTCGTTTATTAAAAATTCACTTACTGCGTAGTTATCTAGCTGCTGACCACTCGTGGATTCTTTTACTAGCTCTGGGCGGAAAAATAAATTCAGAGTGATAAAAAAATCCGCGGGCAACTCAGCTTCGTAAAAGTTAACGAACTGGTTTACCAATTTGACGATGTCTTTTCGTTTCAAAAGTGCGTCGGTTGCAGTCACAAATTTTTTACCATGACCCGCTGCTTGTTTATTCCACCAAGATTCAAAGCGGGGACCGAAATGGTTTATGATTCTTGAAATCTCAATGCGATCCGAAGTTCTCATCACAAGATCCAGGCGGCTTAAATAATCAGTTGTATTTTTAGCTTCAAAGGATGCAATGCGAGTCTTGTGCGAAAGATCAATGGAGAGATCCGACTTTGCAAGGGTTGCATTCACTTTATACTTATTCATTACCTCGGCCCAAGCTTTGATGAGGGCTCTATCGGCATCGTCCTTTATAAATTCCTTTTCCCACAACAGTTTATAATTTTGGTCGCTGCAAGAGTGAATCGCTACACTCACACAGTCCAACTGATAGGCAAGGTTAGCCACCGGCGTATAGTTTAATCGGATCTCCACGGCGTTGGCTGCGAATAGACATAAGAAAGTCGATATAAATAAAATGATCTTCATACTCACGGTCTTAACAATGGCTCACGCAGGATGTAAAGTACGGACACACTTTTTGGGACTTAAAGCGTTAATTTTTTGAGTTCTATTTTAATATTGCTTAAAAACGAGTTCCGCAGACCCGAAGGGGCGAGGACTGTCCGAGGCTTTTTAGCAATATTAAAATAGAACTCAAAAAATTAACGCTTTAAGTCCCAAAAAGTGTGTCCGTACTTTCACCTGCAGCGGAACACACCACTGGCGATAAGATCGCGTTTTCCCTGCATGCACTCGGTGCGATAGTTGTACACCTCGCTCACAAACTCAGGCTGATTGAGCACGACCAGTCTAAAACCGATGACCATTCCCAATGGGTCTGTCACTCGTGCACATCGACAAGACACTTTCAAGGGCTCTGTGGGCGTTAATAGCAGCGGTTGGTCGCTGTCGAAATCAAATCCATCACTGAACTCGCTCAACGTGTTCGACGGAGTCGGGACCACGCCAATGGGCTCGATCGCTGGAAGCATAGACCACGCGTTTTTGATAAATTCTGTAAAAATAGGAAGCGCCAACTCTCCCCCCGTGGAATCACCTCCAATGGGTTGAAAATTATCGTAACCGACCCAAACGCCAATCACAAAATTTTTGC
>JAYUKO010000295.1:0-2641 GCA_043764415.1 Bdellovibrionales bacterium
GTTATCAGATTGGCTCGCTATGGTGCAAAAAAAGTCCCTAAGTATCGCATCATGGTTGCGGATTCTCGTCGTTGGAGAAATGGGAAGTTTATAGAAAACCTTGGATATTATAATCCCAACCCTCAAGGACAAGACAAGAAGTTGGTATTTGATTTGAAGAAAGCAAAAGAGTGGGTCTTAAAAGGCGCGCAACCTTCTGATCGAGTACAAACTCTTATTAAATTAGCTGAGACCAGCGCTAGTTAAGCGCTTTATTAGTGGGCGGAAAAAATAATAGGGAGTATGTATGGGATTCGATCCTCAAAGCTTAAAAGATCTAGTGGACTTCATGGCGCGATCACTTGTTGATCAGCCAGATAAAGTCAGTGTGAACGAAGTCGCCGGGGAGCAAACAACTGTTGTGGAGTTGTCTGTAGCCAAGGAAGACCTCGGAAAAGTTATTGGCAAACAAGGACGTACGGCGAAGTCAATGCGTACTATCTTAAATGCAGCCAGCACAAAGCTACATAAAAGAAGTGTTCTTGAGATTATGGAATAAACAAGAACTCAATTTTATTTAAATAAAGGCGCTCACGGCGCCTTTTTTTTTATCTAAAACGGCGAACCAAGTAATAAATCACAGCGAATAAATTATGACAAAAGATAAAACACTTCTAATCATCGGAAAAACCCACTCTGCTCAAGGCTTGCAAGGGCATTTGTTTGTTTTATTAAGAGATGAAAACCCTCCGTGGATCAAAAAATGGAAAACGCTGACTCTCTCAGTGTCCGAAGCTGAAGAGGGACTTCAGGAGTACGAAATCGTACAAAAACGCGAGCACAGCAAGCAGGGTAAAACCGGTTGGGTGTTAAAACTCAAAGGCATCGACAACAAAGATGCCTCCGACGCCTTGGAAAAACATTTTATCTGGATTCCCGAAAGCTATTTAACGTCAAAAAAAGGCGAGCAAATTTTCCTGCGCGAGATCGAAAACTTTTTGGTGGTTGATAAAGAGCGCGGAGATGTGGGGCCTATCGTTGGGTTTTCGTCAAACGGAGCGCAAGATTTAATTCAAATTCAAACGTCTTCGGGAACTTACGACGTGCCTTTGGTGCAACCGTTTATCGAAAAAATCGATTACGAAGCTAAAAAAATCTTTATGGACATTCCCCAAGGTCTTTTGGAGGATTTGTGAAGTTCACGGTGATTTCAGCGTTTCCGCAAATGATTGAGCAAGCCTTGCAGTGGGGAGTGGTTGGGCGGGCCTTGGAAAAAAAAATATTTTCCTGCGCGTCCATCAATCCTCGAGATTTTACGGTGGATGTGCACAAAACTATCGATGATCGCCCCTTCGGCGGTGGCGATGGAATGGTGATGCTGTATGAGCCTTTGCATAAGGCGATGGAATCTGATCCAGAAATAAAGACTTCGCGCAAAATCTACCTCTCACCGGCCGGAAAAAAACTTGATGAGGCCATGGTGTGTGCGCTTTCGGAGGTTCCTCATTTAACTCTATTGTGTGGCCGCTACGGCGGTGTTGATCAACGACTTCTGAATGAATACGAGTTTGAAAACGTCTCCGTCGGGGACTATGTGGTGAGCGGCGGTGAGTTGCCGGCCCTGACTCTGATGGATGCGGTCGTGCGAAAACTTCCCGGCGTTTTGGGGAATCAGTCGTCGGCTCAAGAGGATAGTTTTGCCAAGGGCGCCTTTTTCGAAGCGCCCTTGTACACGCGACCCAGTGAAAACGGAGCAGGAAAAGTTCCCGCGGTGCTGCTGTCGGGGGATCATAAAAAAATTGAAGAGTTTCGATTTTTTGTGGGCCAGGGACTCACGCTGCAAGCTCGTCCTGAAACCCGATCGATGATTGATGTTTTAAAGCTGCGCGCTTTCTTAAAGAAAATAGCGCCAGAAGAGCTCAAAGTTTTAGGTTTTGAAAACGATTTTTTGCTGAATGAGCTAGGAGTGGGCCTTGGAGAAATTTGAATCCAAAATCGATTTAGCTGTTGGGCTTGTGCACTATCCAATTATGGATCGGGCGGGAACAACAGTGGCCACCAACGTTACAAACTTTGATATTCACGACATCGCTCGCGCCTGTACAGTGTATGGCGTTAACGATTATTTTATTATTCACCCGGGACAAGAGCAGTTGATGTTTGTGTCGCGGGTGCTGGATCACTGGCGCACGGGACCCGGCTCGCGCATGAATCCCAAGCGGAAAACCGCGTTGGGCCCGGTGAAAACAGCCGAGTCCCTGGAACAGGCCCTTTCTTTGTGGGGCCGAAAAGACGCCGCTGTGGTGGCCACACACGCCCGTGAAAAGGACAAGTACGAGGGGTACACCTTTCGGCAAATGCGTGAAGAACTCCCTAAAAGGCCGCATTTTCTGGTGTTTGGAACCGGATTTGGCCTTGCAGAGTCGGTTTTTGAGTCGTGTACGCATTTATTGGAGCCCATACGCGGTGCGCCACCAGAAGATTATCGACATCTATCTGTTCGTTCGGCAGTAAGTATCTGTCTTGACCGCCTCAGGGGCGAGTGGTAGAAAACCCTCTTTGTTGACTCGACTTAAGGAGCCTAGGATGACAGATTTGATTCAGCGCGCAGTTAAAAAATTCAATCCAACAAGATTATTCCCTGATTTTCGTGCGGGCGATA
>JAYUKO010000296.1:0-2613 GCA_043764415.1 Bdellovibrionales bacterium
TACAAATTCAAAAACTTCCTTCTGCTCAGTCATCAGCCGAGCCGCCCGTCGGTAATTGAGGGCGGCCAAACGGTTGGTGAGTTCGCCGTTAATGGTGGCCTCGGTCTGTTGCACTCTGTCCACAGGGTCTAATAAGACATAGCGTTTGTTGTGCGGTTGAAAGTCGCGCCAGAATTCGGCGTACCACTCATCTTCAGACTCCAATTGTTGAACAATGAGGACTCTTTCATCGTCGCGAACGCGATCTTTCAAAAATCCAGATTTCATAATCTTGGTGGAATCGTCGATGCTTCCGTAAAAGCCCAACCATGCGTTGTAAGGTTCCCAGTTGGGGCGAGGGTCTACATTGGCGCGGTTGGATCCTTGGTGACACTCCAAACACTTCACTGGATTTGCGCCAGACAGCTCCGCTCGATTGTTTTTAAAACTCATCTCGTAAAATTCAAAGCTATCTTTGTCATGATTAAAGCGCATCATCTCGATATTCTGATAACCACGGTGCTCTTCGTGCCCATTAAAACTCATGACGACGTCGGCGTTGCTATTAAATAAAATAACACGGGGAAATTGCGGCGTGGCGTGTTGCAGGCTTCGACTACGGTAAGCCATAACGTAGTTAGAAAAATACTCGGGGCGCACAGACTTCCAGTCGCGAAGAAAGTCTTCGAGAGCGGCGTAGTTATTTTTAGCGATGCGATCGTTGAGAAGGGTAAAATCGCCGGTATCAACGGCACCCGTTGTGGTCAAAGTGTAAGTGTCCGCAAAAGAAAACACTGACAGACAAAGCGTCAGTAAAAAAATCCCCATTTAGAATCCCCAAGGTAGCAATGGCCTTAACCCCTAAGACCACACGTAAAACCTAGTGGATTCGACAGCTTACTGCAATTTATAGGTTTCGTGATGAAAAGAATACAGTGGTTAGAACAGAATCCAGTCTTCGCTTGCGTATATTTTACCGTTGATTTGAATTTCGACGCGGTGTTTGCCCAAATAATATTTACGCGTCGTCACAGGTTTTAGCGAGTGTTTTTTGGTGATGGAAAGTGCTTGGCCTGGCTGCAGATTAAAAGTTTTAAGTTTAAAAACCTTGGGTGTTGTTTTGCCACCTGATTTTTGATGGTGAATCACATAATCAATAATGAGCTTTTGTGTCTTTTTACTTTGTGACTGAACAGAAATATCAAAGCAAAGGTGATCGCCAATTTTGATGGATTTTTTAGCAAGTTTAAATCCGCGCACTTTAATTTGTGCTTTGGTTGAAACTCCAATCAGCTTCAAAGCTGCCGGGTCTCCCTTTTTTATCAGGGTTCGCAGGGCCTGCCGCGTGATCCACGAAATTTTATCCCGATGTGGACTTGGACAGTTCTGATTCCAACGCGCCAGGCATTTTAAAACCACATGGGGGTTGTCTTTAGCAATGTCATTGAGATGATTGGCCACACTTTTTCGCACGTAGAGTTCGTCGTCGTATTTAAGAAGTTCTAAAATCGGCAAGGTGAGTTGCGGTTGCTTGATAAAGAGATCTAACCGCTCGCCCCAAGGGAGTCGAGAGCGGGAGCCCTCGGAGCTCCAACGACGAACGTGAATATTTTCGTCTTTGGCGCATTTGATAAGATACTGCAAACTTTTTTGAGTATTGGTTTTTAAAAAAGGGCGAACAGCAAATTCGCTGGTAAAGAGCTGAGTCATGGTGCGAAGGGCATCCAACGATTTTTTCAGGTGATCTATGCCTTGGGTTTGTACAAAGTGTGTGTACGGCCAAAGATCAAATCCCTTGAGTGTCTTTTTTTCGAGAGAGTTCAATAAAACATCCACGGCCTGTGGAAAATCCGGTGGTAGATGTTGGTGCAGTCGTTGGCTGATCAGCTGCACACGGGCTTTGAGTTCCAGAGGAGGCAATTCTTTGACTAGGTTTTTAAATTTTTTCGTTGGAAAATCTTTAGCCACCAAAGAAATAGCATCCGCCATCCGCTCGACCAGATCGGCGCTGATCAAATGTTTAAACGCATTGGGATTCTCTTGGGTTTTAGCCACTGGTTTATTCACTGATTTAGTCACTGGGCCTCAAAAGTCTTTACGAAAAAATCCACTGAAAAAAGTTGAGCACCCCAAAGAGGAAAAAGACCACAATCCCAAGCAGCGTGAGATTGACGCTGTATTTGACGACTTTATAAAGACCAAGATTTGTTTGTTTGAGGGTCTTGGTTTTTTTGAGGATCGGAGAAAGAAACGAGAAAATTTTGTTAACAAGACCCCGGGAATCGCCATCCATGTTTGGAACGACGGTCATTCGCATCAAACCTTTGTAAAAAAAGTTAATAATATGGCCGATAAAAAACATGGGGCGCTCGATGTCGCACATTAAAATCAGTCGATACTGTTCGGAATCATTTTTGGCAAAATGCAAAAATGTTTCGTCAAAAATAAAAAGCTCGCCGTCGCGCCACGAATATTTTTGACCGTCGACATTGATGTAACAGCTGTCGTCGTTCGGAGTCATTAAACCCAGGTGCAAACGCAAAGAGCAAGCCACGGGATCCAAGTGACGAGTGAGCTGTGAGCCAACGGGAAGCAACGAGAACATGGCTCCATTGATCGACGGGATGCTGTTGA
>JAYUKO010000297.1:0-2606 GCA_043764415.1 Bdellovibrionales bacterium
CGCCGGTAAAGGGCGTCTTGGCAACTTGTGTAAAAATTGCCAAGGAAATTTTGCATTTTTAAATAGAGGGTGTTTTAATCATTTCGATGAAAAAGCAAAACCACTTTATAAATATTTTTTCTGCCAGCGTAATCGCAAGCTTCCTACTCCATGGATTGCTTTTCTCTTCTATTTTTTACAAATGGGGCCAAGAGAAGCAACAATACTACGACAGCGATGTCTTACTTATGGGGGACGGTCGTGGAACTAAAATTAACCCGCCCAAGCCCAAAGAAAAAAAGGACAAATCTGACAAGGTTGTGGAAAACGATCCCGATGCGGTAAAGACCTTTGATAAAAATGCAGGTGCTGCGGAAGACTCTTCCGAAGAAGCCTTCGGCCAGGGTGGAAAAAAAGCTCTCCCGTACGACACAGAACTCACACTTTGGCTTCAGGCCAATAAAAAATATCCAAAGATGGCGCGCCGCTTAGGGCAAGAGTGCGAAAATATCACTTTGGAGTTCAACATCAATCCCGATGGCCGATTGACAGATATTATGCTGAAAGAAAGATGCGACCACGATGTTTTGAATCAGGCTGCCGTGGATTTAGTGAAAGCATCGAGTCCGTTTAAGCCTTATCCACCCAATTTTCCGCAAAAACCACTCAAACGAGTTCAATCGTTTTCCTATAAATTCGAATAAATTTTTAAGGAGACGTGGTGAGGAAACTAAATTATTCAACCCTGGTCTTGGCTATGCTGTGCTTTTTAAGCACGGCTTCGATGGTCTCCTGCTCTTCGTCTCCGGAAAAAACTCAAACCACTGCCGATGGCAACCGTTACACCATTGTTTGCCGAAACGAAATGCAAGACTGCTTTCATAAATGTGAAAACCTTTGTCCGAAAGGCTACATCGTATTGAACCGCGTACGTGGAGTCCGCGTCGGGGAACAAACCGATTACACAGTCATTATCCGCTGCAAAGTGCGCTAGATGTCGCAAATCACTTCGCGGTGAGTGCTTTCTTAAGATTGTTATTTGCTTTTTTTACTTTCAGTTTCATTTCTTTTTGATGACCCGCTAACTTCTGCGCAATTTTTTTATCGTTCAGCGAGAGAATGCGCAAAGCAAACAGTGCCGCGTTGGTGGCGTTGTCGATGGCCATGGTGGCCACGGGCACACCCTTGGGCATTTGTGCTACGGACAGCAAAGAATCCAAACCGTCGAGATGTTTGAGCTGAACGGGAACACCAATCACCGGCAGTGTGGTGGCCGAGGCAATCATGCCCGGGAGGTGAGCGGCGCCGCCTGCGCCGGCAATGATCACTTCGACGCCAAGATCTCTGGCGCTTTTTGCAAAATCCAACATTTCCTGAGGTGTACGATGGGCGGAAACAACTTTTGTGGAGCAAGAGACTTTAAACGTGTGAAGCGTTTCGACGGCGTCTTTCATCACGCGCATGTCCGAATCGCTTCCCATCACCACAGCCACTTTTACTTTTTTCATAAATGAATCCTTTTTAAATTCTTGAGTGCGATTTTGAGTGCCGCCTCGGGCGAGGTTGCAAGCGCATTGATATGGCCCATCTTTCGGCCGTCGCGATTTTCGGATTTTCCATACCAGTGGAACTGAACATCCTCATCCAGAACCCAGTGAATTTTTTTTGCCGAACCGCCCAGCAAGTTCACCATGGCAAAGCCCTTAGCGTTTGGCTGAGGAATAACAACAGATTGGTTGAGCAGCGCTTTGATATGCAAAGCAAATTGCGACACCGTAAACGCGTCCATGGTGCAATGGGCGGAATTGTGCACCCGGGGGGCAAGCTCGTTCACCAAAAGACCATCTTTGGAGTCAAAAAATTCTACGGCCATCACGCCAACGTAGTTCATCTTTTTTAAAAACTGACTGAATTTTTTTACTAACGCGGAAAAGTTTTTGTGCTTCACCGGGCCTTTAACCCAAAAACACCGCGATTTTTTTTGTAAGCTTTCAACCAGCGGGTAGTGACTGATGTGGCCCGAAATATTTCGCGCAAAAACGCAGGCCAATTCGCGTTTAAAGGGAATCCATTTTTCAACAATAAAGCCCGTTGGATTTGGGAATTGTTTTGCACAAAATTCGTCCACTTGTTTTTTTGTTTTAACCACGAAGGTCCCATAGCCGTCATAGCCGAAGCGTCGCTTTTTGAAAACCAAGGGAAGCCCCAGGGAAGTCACCGCTGTTTGCGCTTCGGAGACGCTGTTCGCCGGGAGCCATTGAGCGGTGGGGATCTTTAATAAATCGAGGTTTTGCTTTTGCGTAAGGCGGTCTTGCAAAAGCTCCATGGTGGAAACGTTAGGGTAAATGGGTGTTTTGGTCGCTTGGTGGGCCTGGCTTAATAACGTACCGTCGAGAAATTCACTTTCAAAAGTGGCCACGTCGACCTGTTTTAAAAAGTTCTCAACCACAGCGAGGTCGGTCAGGGAGCCTACATGATTAAAGCGGGTGACCTGTTGAGCGGGATCCAGAGAGTTTTCCGAAAGCACGTGGGGATGAAGACCCATTTGGTGAGCGCTCAGCGCGAGCATGCGCGCGAGCTGTCCCCCACCTAAAATTCCCAATTTAATTCCAGGATTTATTTGTTTC
>JAYUKO010000298.1:0-8829 GCA_043764415.1 Bdellovibrionales bacterium
CCGTCTTTACGAAATTTATTTCCACCAGGTCCACCAGCTCCGGGAGGGCGTGGGGGTCCACCAAATGGTTTTTTGAATGGCATATTAATGGCTTATCTCCTTTGTTGAGTTCGCATTTTCAAAAACAGAAGTGAGCTGACGAGTTTTGATCTCACCCACAACTTTATTAATAAATTCATCTGTAGGAATAAAATTGATCATCTCACCCGAGCGCAAACGGACGGAGACACAGCCCTGTTCCATTTCTTTATCGCCAATGATCAACATGTACGGCATTTGCTGAAGCTGTGCTTCGCGGATTTTGTAGCCCAACTTTTCGTTGCGGTTGTCATACTCAACACGCAGACCCTGAGCGATGAGTTTCTTTTTGAGCTCAAGGCAATACTCAGTCTGGCGGTCCGTCACATTCATAATCACCGCTTGTGTTGGTGATAACCACAGAGGGAATTTGCCGGCACACTGCTCGATATAAATTCCGATAAAGCGCTCAAGCGTTCCTAAAATTGCACGGTGAAGTACAACTGGCATATGCTCTGTGTTGTCGTCGCCCGTGTAGGTGAGATTGAAGTTTTTAGGCAAGTTGTAATCCACTTGGATCGTACCAAGCTGCCACGTTCTCTTCATGGCATCGACAAAATGCACTTCGATCTTCGGGCCGTAAAAAGCACCGTCGCCAGGATTGATTTGGTAAGGCACACCCAGTTTATCCATGGCTCCTGTGAGAGCGCCTTCGGCGCGATCCCATAAATCGTCAGAACCCATGCGGCTGGCTGGTCGTGTTGCGATGTAGACTTTGTACTCGTACATCCCAAGGGCCGAGTAAACTTCCTTGAGGAAGGTCATAAAACCTTCCATCTCGCTTTGCAGTTGCTCGTCGGTACAAAAAATATGAGCATCGTCTTGCGACATGGATCGCACGCGTGTGAGACCGGCCAATGCACCGCTCGCCTCGTAGCGATGAAGCCTGCCAAAGTCGGCCATGCGATAAGGAAGATCGCGATACGAGTGTTTTTCGGAATCAAAAAGCAAACAGTGACCAGGGCAGTTCATGGGTTTAACACCCACTTCTGTTTTGTTGTCGCCCACTTCGCTAAAGTACATGTTGTCTTTGTAGTGGCCGTAGTGACCTGAGGTGATAAATAAATTGGAATCGTACAATTGCGGCGTGATCACTTCTTTGTAATCGTATTTGCGATAAAGCTCGCGAATGTAATTGGCGAGCTCGTTATAAATCACCGTACCCTTGGCAGTAAAAAACGGCATTCCTGGCGCCCAGTCGTGGAACATGAAAAGTCCCTGCTCTTTGCCGATTTTTCGGTGATCGCGTTTTTTGGCTTCTTCGAGATTGTTTAAATGTTCTTTGAGTTCTTTTTTGTCGTTAAACGCGGTGGCGTAAACGCGCTGAAGTTGTTTATTTTTTTGATCTCCACGCCAGTAAGCCCCGGCGATGGACATCACCTTCACAGCTTTTACTTGCCCGGTGCTCTGCACGTGGGGCCCGCGACACAAATCAAACCATGTGCCTTGTTTATAAATGGAAACTTCGGATGTTTTTAGATCGCTGATGATTTCTGCTTTGTAGCTCTCGCCCATGTCGGCAAAAACTTGGACCGCTTTGTCGGAGGGCCATACTTCGCGCACCAGCGGAAGATTGCGCTGAATGATTTCGTACATGCGATCTTCAATTTTCTGCAGATCGGCCAAAGTGAGCGGAGTTTCAGGGTCAAAGTCGTAGTAAAAACCATCGTCCACAACGGGGCCGATAGTCACCTTTACATTTTTAAATAATTCCTGCACCGCATGCGCCATAATATGGGCGGCGGAGTGACGAAGAACCTCTCGTCCCTTTTCAGAGTTAGAAGTCACGATTTCGAGGCGGTCGCCATCGCTCAAGGGGGTGCGAAGGTCGATGATGTCTTTACTGCCATTGATACAACCACCCACGCAGTTTTTTGCGAGGCCGGGTCCGATGCTTTCAGCCACATGTAAAATAGTGGGAGATTGCTCGAAGGTTTTAACGGAATTATCTGGGAGAGTAATGCGAACGGATGCCATTATGAGAGAGTGGTCATCAAAGAATTTGTCATTGAGGAATTAGTCGTTAAAGAACTAACGGTCGAATTAACAATTGAAAGTATGCAATATTTCACTGACGACAGACTAATGAAAATGACGCCAAAGATCAAACGTAATTTCCAATAAGATGCTTAAAAGGGCATCTGCGTCAGGTTGAGACAGCCGCCGAACCTGGACCATAGAAATCTTTTAAAAGTGGCTTAAAAGACTTAAAATCATCTTATCTTTTGGGGGCTCTATGAAACGTTTTTTTGCACAACCGTATTGGTTATTCGCCGTGATTCCTCTGTTTTTCGTCTTTCAAAACTGTGGCTCGCAAAGCACAAGCACCTACGAGGGCGAAGAAATACCCTCCGGCACCTATCCTCCTCTCGTTTATAACAACCTCACTTTCGGTGCCTATCCTCACAAAGTGGACATCGTTCTCCCCCCTAACCAGGATCAAAACACCAGAGCCCTGGTTTTGATCCACGGCGGCGGTGGCAATAAGGAAAACTTCGCTTTTTCGTTGGGCTTTAGAAAGACCGAGACCGGCACCTACAGCCTTGATCCCGACTCTGCCACTGGGTACCTGGAAGACTTTCTCATTCAGCACAACTTAGCTTTGATTTTTGCGCAAGGGCAAGCCATCCCACAAAAACCTGATAGTTTTACCTGGTCCAATTTGATTATGACTTCGGGTCAAAACGATATGGCATTTTTGACTCTTCTCGCGCAAGAACTTCGCTCCACTTATCGTTTTTCAAAAGTGTATTTAGCGGGGCACTCCATGGGTGGCTCCATGACAAATCGCATGTGGTGTCAGAGCCCACAAACCTTTGATAGTTACGGATCCATTGCTGGCCCCCTCTCCGTGCAGTTGTATGCGAGTTGTAATCCCTCGGTAAAAAAGCCCTACATCCACATCGCGGGACTGAACGACCGCATTATCCAGATTGTCGAAGACCCCACTGTCGGCCCCAACGTCAATCATGCGACTGATACAACTTTAAGTCTGGACAGCCTTACGCGCACTATTAGTGGTGTGGCCTTTGTTCATCCTGTGCCGGAATTTCAGAATGAACTTGTGTCCTACAGTTGGCGCGCAAACTTAATGTGTTCAGAAGTGGCATCGGCCAAAGTGTATGCGCCCATCGGTATAAACTGGAAAACTGCCACGCAAGAAAATTGCGGTGGTGCCTTAAAAATAATTCAAGTTAAAAATGCAGATCACTGTACAGGTGACCAAGGCGGAGATCACTATAAGTGTGACGTTCCGCTAACACCACTGGGGACGACAGAGACGTTGGATCGCCTGGTTGAGTTTTTCGAGGAAAATTAATGTCGACAATCTATCGTTTTAAATACTTTATAAGTTTGTTTTTCATCTTTTTAACAATTACTGGGATGTCACCTTTGAAAAAAAATAACTACGTCTTTCATTATACAAAAAAACCGCAATTTCATTTTGAACTTCCGCAATTCAAGAATTGGACATTGAGTCCTCGGTCGGAAACCATTATCGGCTACCTTCCTGAGGCGCCACTCGCGGTTAAATTTGAATATCCACCCAACGTGGCTGTGCTATTAACCTTGGACTCTACAAAATTGCGAAAGCCTAAAATCGAAAAATACGGAACCAACTCACAAGGCGTAAAATATCAAAAATATTATGTTGAGGGCTTTGCAAAGGATGCCGTGAAGTTTGAACAACATGACAACGTTGTTTTCATCCTCAGCGTTGAAGATCTCCCTGAACATGGGCTTCAAGGAGAGATCGTTGAGGACACAATTATTAGAACTTTTAAGTTCGATTAAATTACTAAAATAACTCAATACACTGACTCAATAAACGACGTGATGGTTGGTGGACTCAGATTTGCGGGGATCTTTGATGGGAAGTAAATTATACTTCGCCAAAAATTGAGTCACTACCAGGCCGAAGCCGCCGAGGAATCCAACGAAGGCGCCAATTTCCATCCACGAAAATGCAACAAATTCGTTGCTGTAATTGGGGTAAACCAACCAGTACAGATCCACATATTGCATCACAAGAATCAAAACGCAGACAGTGGCTAAGTGTGACGGTGTCCGTTTTGCCCAGCGAGGCAACAGTGCTAAAAACGGAACTACAAAACGAAACACAATTAAACCCACCGAAATGTACAACCAACCACCGTGTGAGCGATGGAGGTAAAAAATAGTTTCTTCGGGAAGATTGGCGTACCAGATAAGCATGAATTGGCTGAAGGCAATGTAGGCCCAAAATACCGTGAACGCCTTTGTGTATTTTGCGAGATCGTGAACATGCTCGATGGTGATAAGGCCCCGGGCCCAACCTTTATGAATCACGTACATACTGATTAAACAGAGAAGCGCGAGGGTGGCCTGGAACATTCCCGCAAAACAGTAAATGCCGAAGATGGTACTAAACCAATGCGGCTCAAGGCTCATTAAAAAATCAACGCTAAAGAAAGAAAAACTCAACGCGAAGACGAGAACAAAAATCACCGACCACTTTAACGCCAATGTGGTCCATTCGTCTTTGCCGTCATTGTCCTGCTGAAGTGAAAAACCAACGATTTTATTGGCGAAAAAAGCCCAAAGTCCGGCGAATAAAACAAAACGAATGGCAAAGAAGGTTTTGTTTAAGTAAGCCGCTTTGCCCGTGAGAATTGGATCTGCAGACACGGCAGCAGCATCTAACCAAAGATAAAGATCTTTCCCCGCAAAGAACACAATGGGAAGACCAAGGATAATGATATAGGGAATGAAGGCTGTGAGAGCTTCGGATAAACGGCGAATGTTTACGCTCCAGCCGGCGGATGCCATATGTTGGAGAGCTGTAAAAAACAGGCCACCCATGGCTAAACAAGTAAAATAGAAAAAACTCACTAAATAAGCATGCCATGCACGCTCATGGTCCACCATAAACCCGAGGGCCAATAGAGCACCGCCGCCGCATGCGAACGCCGCCATGGCGATTTTTAACTTAGGGTCGAGTTGAAATTTTTGTGGACTCACATTTTCTAAATCTAAACCTGACATGATCTCTCCTAATTATTTACTGTCGCTCTGCAGTTTACGAACATAGGACACTACAGCCCAACGATCTTTACTCCACGGCATGTGATTAATGTACGTACCCATAACACCTTGTCCGTCGGTAATGATATGATAAATCCCACCATCTTTCATTCCGCGAACTTTATCGCTGAGGAGCGAGGGCGGTTTTACACCTTGAAATTTGCTGGCCACAGGTCCATCGCCTGCACCTTTTTCGCCGTGACAGACTAAGCAGTAATTCTTAAAGTGTTTCTCTCCAAGCTTCACCATGTCTGCAGTCACCTCAGGCATTTTCAAATTACTTGCAGCACCCTCTGGGTTTCCCTTGAACAAGTAAACTTCACGATTGACGGCAGCTGTTCCCTCGGGAGGAACAAGCTGACTGCTTTTTTCGGGATTCGAGGCTAAAAAGTCCTGTGCCTTGTTAGCGGGTTGAACCATCATGTCTTGAATCAGCTCCACATTGGGCTTCCCGTCTTTGGGACCGCAACCCGTTAAACCGAATACAAAAACAGAGGCAAATAGGCTCACACATAAAAAGAACGCCCAACTTAACGTACGATCACTCATCATTTTAAAACTCCGCCACTCGGCGCACTTCTTCGGCACCCAATTGTTTTAAGAAAGCTTCTACTTTTTCAGGACTGTATCCCGGCTCGGTCTCGGGAATCCACAGCGCAAATTTATGAGAGGTCAGATCTGGATCAATGATCGGAGGATTGATCTTGGGAAGTCTATTCACCGCAAACATCGTCACCACCGAACTCAACGCCGCAAATAAAATCGTTATTTCAAAGGTGATAGGGATAAATGCCGGTGCTGAAAAATGCGGTTTACCACCAACAATGATAGGCCAGTCGACTGCGGAAATCCAATATTGCAGGAGCATTCCCAAACTCGCGCCAACCAGGCCTGCAACAAAAGTGACGTAAGGAATAAAACTGCGCTTAATTCCCACAGCCTCTTCCATCCCGTGCACCGGAAACGGAGTGATGGAATCAAAGTGAGTGTAACCCGCCTCGCGCATTTTTATCGCGGCTTCGACGAGTTCGTGATCATCACTCCAAAACCCAACGACGCCAGATAAAAACTTTTTCTTAGTGGCCACCGTGTCCTCCCTTTGCATCTTTTGTTTTTCTGCTTACATAGAGCATAGGCTTCACTTCAGCAATCGAGATGGCTGGGAAGAATCTGAGATAGAGCAGAAAAATTGTCAGGAACATTCCAAAACTTCCAAACAGAATCGCAGCATCCCAGCGCGACCAGGCATACATGCCCCAGTTGGACGGAAGATAATCGCGGTGAAGCGAAGTCACTGTGATCACGAAACGTTCAAACCACATTCCGATATTCACAAAAATCGAAACTGCAAACATGATGGGAATGCTTCGACGTGCCCACTTGGCCCAAAAAATCTGTGGAATAATAACGTTACAAGTGACCATGGTCCAATAAGCCCACCAGTAGGGTCCAACAGCTCGATTGATGAAAGCGTACTTTTCGTAAGGAACGCCTGAGTACCAGGCAATGAAAAATTCGGCACCATAGGCGTAACCCACCATCATCCCGGTGGCCATGATGATTTTGTTCATCACTTCCATATGATCGATGGTGATGTAGTCTTTAAATTTTGGAAAACCGATTCTTACCAAAGTTAAAAGTGTCACAACCATTCCGAATCCCGAAAAGATCGCGCCCGCAACAAAGTACGGAGGGAAAATCGTTGTATGCCAGCCCGGCAGCGCAGATACAGCGAAGTCGAAGGATACGATGGTGTGAACCGATAGAACGAGGGGCGTTGAGAGGCCCGCAAGGAGCATATATACCATCTCGTAGTGACTCCAGTTACGACCCGTTCCGCGCCAGCCGAGAGATAAAATACCATAAATCTTTTTGCGCAAATTTGTTTTCGCCCGATCGCGAATTGTTGCGAAATCAGGAACCAGTCCCACATACCAAAAAACAATGGAAACCGTGGCGTAGGTAGAAACCGCAAAAACGTCCCACAAAAGCGGCGAACGGAAATTCACCCAAAGTGGACCGCGCTGGTTCGGGTAAGGAATGAGCCAAAAATCAAGCCACGGGCGCCCGGTGTGAATCAACGGAAAAATCCCCGCTGTCATCACCGCAAACACCGTCATGGCTTCGGCTGATCGCGCCACTGACGTCCGCCACTTTTGACGAAACAGAAAAAGAACTGCAGAAATGAGCGTGCCCGCGTGACCAATACCAATCCAAAAAACGAAGGTCACAATCATCGTTCCCCAGCCCACAGGATGGTTCACACCTAAAAGACCCATACCTGTGGAAACAATGATTCCGATGCTCACGATGTAAAATAAGAAGAGCGCTTTTGCACTGAAAAAAAGTGCGATCCAGCCGCGCCCTGGAGAAGATTCCACGGGCTCACAGATATCATCAGTGATTTCTTTGTAAGTCTTGTTCCCTAGAATAAGTTGTTTACGCTCGATCATGTGTGCTCTTCCTTATGTTTTTCGTTACCATCGTGGGCGCTGGACATTGCGCGATCCGTATTGCGGATTTTTGCCATGTAGCGCACTCGCGGAGCTGCATTCACTTCTTCAAGCAACGTGTACTGTCTTTGCGAGGCAAACATTTGACTGACTTTGCTGTCTTTGTCGTTCAAATCGCCAAAAGTAATAGCGCTTGTTGGACAAACCTCTTCGCAAGCAGTTTTGATATCGCCGTCTTTGAGCGGACGGTTTTCATCCCTCGCTGTGTTTTTGCCGTCTTTAATTCTTTGAACGCAGAACGTACATTTTTCCATGACCCCGCGAGTGCGCACAGTCACCTCTGGATTGAGCGCCATGTGAAGATTTTCTTTGCGGTGGTGTCCATCGTAGTAGAACCAGTTAAAGCGACGGACCTTATACGGACAGTTGTTAGAGCAGTAACGAGTTCCTACGCAACGGTTGTACACCATGTCGTTAAGGCCTTCATCGCTATGTACAGTTGCTAAAACTGGACAGACTGTTTCGCAGGGAGCGTTTTCGCAATGTTGGCATAAAACGGGCTGAAAAACCGCATCCGGTGACGCCTCATTGCCGCTGTAGTAGCGATCGATGCGGATCCAGTGCATTTCGCGACCTTGCAGAACATACTTTTTACCAACAACTGGAATGTTATTTTCCGACTGACAGGCCACCATACACGCGGAACAACCTGTACAGGTGTTGAGATCAATGGACATTCCCCATTTGTGACCATCGTATTTATGTTGGCCCCAAATACTAAAAATTTGATGACGATGAATTCCCGTTTTGCCATCTTTGTAGCCTTTAAATGTAGACTCCGCGACGATCTGACGGCCTTCCATGGAATTGTGTCCTTGCGTGATCGCAAGCTCAATTTTTTCCGAAGTTTTTGTCACCTTCACTGGCTGGCCAGCGTAGTGAAATTTTCCATCAACGGCTTGAATCAATTGCGCGGCATTCACGCCCACACTTTTTGCAAGCTCCATCCCCGCTTGACGTCCGTACCCAAGAGCGATACCTGCGACTTTGTTCGACTGACCCGGCTGAATATACGCGGGAACTTTTAAGGTGGCGCCGTTCACTTCGACCGTGACGACTGTGCCATCTTTAATGCCCATGTCTTTCGCGGTTTTTGGCGACAATGTTAATACGTTATCCCAAACAATTTTGCTCACCGGATCTGGAAGTTCTTGCAACCACGAAACGTTGGCCA
>JAYUKO010000299.1:0-2560 GCA_043764415.1 Bdellovibrionales bacterium
AGCCTACGAATGCTTACGCAGCCTGACAAGAACTTTTTTTGCAAAGCTTGCGTCGATGACGCGCCATTTTTGATTTTGACTTTCCAAATATTTTAATACATTTGCAACACGTTTTGCTTTTAAATGAACATCGCCATGGCCCAAAACAATTTCGCCTTCCACGCCGCGACTCATTTCTAAAACCAAACCGCGCGACTCGCTCCAGTTAACCTCTGCCACCTCGGGTTTGGAAATCACTCCTACGTTTGGTAAGAGCATGTAAAGCTGGATCAATTTTTTTCGCATCTCTTCGTTTTTTACAAAAACTGAATTTCGCACGAAAGGCACGTCTGGCGCATAAACTAAATCCATGGGTGGTAGAATTGATCCATCCTCTGTCACGGCACGCACTCGCTTTTTACCTTCAAAATAAACCAACACCACAGGCTTCAGCTGCAGTCGCACTTGCACGCGGTTGGGCCACTCTCGCTCCACAACGGCCGACTGCACGCTGGGATCTTGCAGAATGCTGCGATTGATTTCCTCAAGGGGAACTTGCCAAAGATTTTTATTTTTATGCGTTAAAAATCTAACTAGCCACTTGGTTTGCGTCTGCCGAAGCATTTCGTCGTGCCACTGCTCGCCCACCACGGTGACCTGCACGTCGCCAAAGACGAAGACCGTTTGGTCAAAATAAAAAATATAAGCCGAAAGACTCACGAGCCCTAACACCGAAGCGACAATAAATAACTTTACAGGCCTTAACATAGTAATAGAATAATTTTGAAATCGAAAAAAAACAATCCAGGCTAGCCCTTAAGTTTAACGCAGGAGAAGCAACAATGAGCCATTTAATTCTGATCGTTGTTTTTCACACACTCTTGGGTTTTGGAAGCGAAACACTCCCCGTTCGGTTTTCGTCAACCTCTCAACAAGAAACACTCCTTTGGAAGCAGGCGACGGATGAGTTTTTAGCCAAAAACCCCACCGCTCAGCTTTTGCAGAAAGAGTCCCTTGAGGCGCTTTACATTCCACCGCCCGCCGGCAAACAGCGACTTTTTATTCTCTCGTCCGGCATCCACGGAGCCGAGGCCTTTGCGGGGAGCGCTCTTCAACGAGCTTTTTTGCAAACATGGCCAGCGCAAAAAAGGACTGCGGGTCTCTTGATAATTCATATTTTAAATCCCCACGGATTTTCTAACTTTCGCAGGACAAACTCTCATAACGTTGATTTAAACCGAAATTTTTTTAACGAAGCCTTACCCACCAATTCGGCCTACCAAAAAATGCAATGGCTTATAGAACCACAAGTACCCGCGTCCACATCGGTAGTTAGTAAGTGGAATTTCTTTTTTAAGGTCGGCTGGTACTACTTAACAAATGGAAAAAAAGCGATTCTCAATATTCTCTCGGGGCAAAGCCACTCGGCGCAGGGGCTTTACTATTCAGGCACTGAGAATCAACCCGAAACCCTCATTGTACAAAACTGGATTTTACAAATCGCTCAAGACTTTTCCACAGTTTTGCACATAGATCTGCACACCGGTTTTGGAGAACGCGGAAAATTGCACTTTTATGGAAGCGAAGAGTTTCGTAAGCCAGAGCAAATCCAGCTACTGCAAAAAATATTTCCGCAAGTAAAGATCGACACCTCTAACGACGCCGATTTTTATCCCACCCATGGCGACTTTATCGATTGGACCTGGAAGGCACTGCCCAACAAGGCTGTCATCCCTATGGTTTTCGAGTTTGGCACCAAGGATAGCCAAACCCTCCTCGGCGGCATGGAGTCCCTATGGATCTCGGTCATTGAAAACCAAGGGTTTCATTATGGATACGTTGCTGAAGCTGACAAACAAATTATAGGCACGTTGTTTGAGTCGCTATTCAATCCGCAAAACAACGCTTGGCAAAAATCGGTGCTAGAACATGGTAACCAAGCTCTGACGGATGCTTTAGGCAACTTAGAAAAGAATTAGCGTTAATGGCGTAATTGACCAAAAGCGGCACCGAACAACATCCCAAAAACCTTTTTGGGCAGTATTAGCTGCTCAGTTTGAATTAAAACAACACAGAGATTGGTCTACACCTTGCTTAGTTGCTCCTTGAATTAACCCGTTCCAACAACATAGGTGCATGGTGCTCCTATAACGTGGAACGGCAATCAAAGGAGATACTGGTTATGAAAAAATTGATGGTCGCATCTGTTTTAGTGATGGGAAGCGTTTCGGCTTTTGCCGGGCAAAATCAAAGTTGCTTGAAACAAGCCGAGAAAGTGGCGTTGAGTTTGTACGTCTTAGAAAATAGTATTTCTGAGTTTAAACAACTGACTGATCTTTCTTCCAGGGAAAATTCGAAAGGGAAATTTAGTGTCAATTTTATTGATAACTCTGGCGATACAGAGGAATCAGCAGTGATGTATCAAGTAGAAATGGAAGGTTCTGCACCAAACTGCACATTGAAATCCGTTAAAGTTGATTTCGCTGGCTAAACCAAAAGTGGCCGCTAGATTTTAAACAGAATCGGCGGCCATGAGTTGTTTGCGTATCGTTAAAATTATGTCCTTAAAATTATATCGATA
>JAYUKO010000300.1:0-2558 GCA_043764415.1 Bdellovibrionales bacterium
AAAAGGCATCATGATTGTAGCCGCCATGATCCGTGGAGATACAAGATAGCGAATCGGATCCACACCCATCACCTCGATGGCATCAATTTGTTCGGAAACACGCATCGAACCAAGATTGGCCGCCATGGCTCCACCTGCTCGCGCGGCAACAATGAGACCGGAGAGCACCGGGCCCAACTCACGCGTGATCCCCAAAGCAACAGTGGGTCCCACTAATGTTGTCGCGTTGATCAGTTTAAATCCTAAATAAATTTGAAACGAAACCGCCATTCCAGTAAATACACCGGTGAGCACGATAATAAATACTGATTTATTTCCCACAAATTCCATGTGTTGAATTAAATCTTCCCAGCGGTAAGGGCGCTTAAAAAAAAGCCGCATGCCGGTTGCGGAAAAACGAAACAGCAGACCCAGCTGAAAAATAAAATCAATCACGAGGTCGGAAACACCCTTTCCGATGTCATCCAAAAATTGATTTACCTTTTCGCGATATTGTAAAACGGCCACTTCATCTCTTTCTTTGACTAAGTCACAAACAAACGCGGTACTCGCTCTGATATTCGGGTTAGCACATCATAACCAATTGTCGAAGCCTGTACAGCCACTTGCGTAGCCTTTTGCTTCTTGCCAAAAAACACCACTTCTTGGTCGATGGCGTTTACACAATCCGTAACATCAACCATGGTATAATCCATACACACGCGACCGACAATGGAAACAGAATGTTCACCCATCTGCACGATACCGCGATTGGATAATTGAGTGGGCACGCCATCAGCGTAACCAATAGGCACAATACCGATTTGCGAATCCCGTTGCGCTGTCCATGTGGCCCCGTAGGAGACGACTTGGTTTTTTTTTACCTGCTGAATGGCCACAATCCTAGATTTTAAACTCATCACGGGCGACAGTTTTGTTTGCAAATTTCCATCGCAAGCTAAAAGTCCGTAGAGACCTAAACCAATGCGTAATCCGTAGGCATGTTGTTTTTGAAAATCACCCAATTGCATGGCTTGTGCAGCCCCGGAGCTGTTGTAGGCATGCACTTGCGAAAATGGCAGGGACGACATTTCTTTGAGCAACTGTTGAAATTGCCCAAGCTGTTCGCGGGAATGCCCCTGCGGGTCCGCTAAATCTTCCGATGACATTAAGTGAGTACCTACGCCGACAACTTTGAGTTTTTTTGAATTGTTGAGAATTTCGAGAAGTTTTTTGATATCTTTGGCCACAAAACCAAGGCGATTCATTCCGGTGTTGATTTTGAGCTGTATAGCAGTGGAGTTTGTCGATAGTTTTTCCAAACTCTCAAGCTGTGAAAAGTCGCTGACCACTGGTGTGAGGCAATGATGCAAAAGCTCGCAGACAGCCTCATCGCCTGTAAAGCCGAAAACAAAAACCTCGGCTTTGCTGTTGGCTTTCGTGCGCAACCGAATTCCCTCTTCAACAAGTCCCACACCAAAGCGGGGGCAACCGAGGCTTTCAAGATGCTGCACCACTTGCACGTCGCCATGGCCGTAGGCATTGGCCTTCACCATTGGGCAAAAAAACAAACGACCTAATTCAGATCTCGCAAAAACTTGATAATTTTCGGAAAGCGACGACAGATCGATTTCGACATAAGAAGGTCTAAGGGGTTTCGACAAGGCTCGCGTCTTTCTGGCTGACTTCGTTTGGCTTGCTGTCTTCGTTTGGCTGGTTGTCTTCGTCTAAGTTGTAAAGCACGATTTCAAAGGGGCCCGCCTGGCTGGCCGCTTGTTCACTACCTTCTAGCAAACTCATGGTATCATTGGCAAGATGCGGGAAGGTGCTCACTCCGCAAAAAACTTCGGCGCTCTGCTGTGCCTCCGCTAAGGCCTTTTGCGCAATCGTCGTCAAACGGCTGGCTACAAAGGCTGCTTTGTCTTGCTCGGTCTGCGGCAGCGCGATGGCTAAACGGCCCTCACCAAGGCGCCCCACAAAGTCACTGCTGCGGGTAAAACGTTTTGCAATTTTCGCTAGCAACGTCATGGCCTTTTGAGTTTGTGAATTGTTGAGCCCTTGCGAGCTTCGAACTTCAAAACTCAGCACCGAAAGAACGTTTTGATGACGTCGGCTGCGAGAAACCTCGTTGTTTAATTTTTCGTAGAACGTTTTGTTGTTAAGACAATAGGTCTTTAGCTCCACAGGGATATGATCGTAGATCAATCGCGATTTAAAGAAGCTGTCTATCATCAACGAAAGCGCGCGCATATGTTGTTGTGCCAGATTTTGATGAGCATCGCTCAGAGTATCTGTGGCCACAAGGATTCCAAACACCATCTCTTTGCCTTGTACAACAAAAGAACGAGTTTGATCGGCATGAAACACATGGGTAAAAAAATCAGCCCAAATTTTATAATCCTGGGGCTGATTTAAAAAATGCGAAAGATCTGCAATCCCCTCGAGCTTAATCCCGATTTTGCGATGACGAGCAGTCATTCCCGAAGCCACATCTACTAATTGCAAGGCTTCATTTTCAAAATCGTATTTTAAATAAACAAAATCCCGTCGGCACTGATCTTGGAGGCGTTTTAACGAAA
>JAYUKO010000301.1:0-2540 GCA_043764415.1 Bdellovibrionales bacterium
TTCCTCTCATATTTTCTCCTGTGTTTTGATGTCATCAATTATGAATATTTTAGTGTGAATAGGCCCTCTTACCGTGGTGTATTCCGGAGCAGACTTCATTTTGTCCGCCATGATCTCTGCTGTTTGTGACGCGCCTTTCGCGACTCCGGTTTTCCCTGCATTTTCAACTGTAGGCGTATTCTGGAATTGACCAAAAAAATCCCTCTGTCGTTGCACGGTCGCCTCCGCGTAACCTTCCGCTGCCGATGCCAGGACCGACGCGAAGAAGAACTGCCAGTAATGAGAGGTAACGGTGCCTTTTAAACCGAGTTCACCTGAGGAGGAATGGACTGTAGCCCTGATATTGACGACAACAACTCCGTTCGGTGACCTAATTTTATGAAACTGTACAAGAAGATTTTTAGTTTTTGGGTCCATGGTTGCGTTACCGACAAATAGATAGCCTTTATACGGTCCACTTGCTATTTCCGCGCGAACGGGGCTTACGGAGCCCACGTAACCAATGATGTCCTGGTATATTCTGCAATCAAAAATATCGCCAATGGTAACGGGTATGGCGTGTGATTTGACCCCGCTTCTCGGTCGTACTACCAAGGTTTCTGACGCCTGATCGTAAGCCGCGTTACCTCTAGATAATTTCCCTGGAAGGTTTCCACCGGCCCCGCGACTTGGTGAGCTTTCAATCGTTTCCTGAGAGCTCATCGGGGTGCTTGTATGCAAGCGACGCTCAGAAGGTTTCGATTCAAGCACCTGAAGAACCTCTTTGTCCCCGACATCTGACGCAAATACCATTGAAACGAAAAGTAAAGGTCCCATAAGCTATTTATCCTCGCTCGATCTAATTAATCTTAGTTTTCTAGGTTTTTCTGAACTTTCTTTGAATGTTGCTGATGAATAAATTGGCTTTTTATAAATCTGACCGTTTGAGATCGATTTGATTTTCAAATAGTCTTGGTGGCTTGCTCGACTTGGAATGATATCGAAAACTATCACCCTATCTTCGCATCTTACTGTGAGGTTTGTCGGTGCAGATGCTCTGCTCGTAAGCCATATGAGAAGAGACGAATCTCTGTCTGGACCGATTTCGACTTTTACATCACCATTTGGACCTGGAATGGCATAGGAAATGGAGCAAGGTAAGTCTAGAGTCGTCGTTCTTCCGGGGTGGATGTAAATTGGAAACGTTTTCTTCAAATCGACCGCCACCTCGTCGATTCTCTCAAGAGCTACGGAAACATTGCCTAAAAGCACAACCAAAAGAAAGCTATTCATAAATCTCCTCAAGATCAGATATTACAAGTCCATAAGGGTTTTCAAGACTACGACGATCTCGATCTAGCTCGATTCGGATTTTGTATTCATCCGTGAGCTCTTCCGATTCATTTCGTCGATCTACAACCATGTCTATTTCAAAAATCCCATCTTTGATTTTGGTGATTTTTCTAGCAAATGCCGATTGCTGCGTTCTTTTCAATTTTATCTTATCCGATGTGCTGTTGAGTTTTGAAACATACTTCTCTGAAACTTTTCTTGATAGAAAATCAAAACTTTTTTCAATATGATTGTCATAATTATCTGAAGTGTAGTTATAAAAGTGAGCTATAAAATTGTTGATAAAGTTTTCTGTTTCAACGGTCACCAACTTATCGCTTCCTTCGGTCAAAACCGTAGTGCCAAAATCGTCTACTTTCACGACCACAAGCGAATCTCTTCGGACAAGAATTAAGATACTCGCAAGAATGGCCCAAAAAAAGAGTGCAAAATATAACAAATATTTTTGCAGTTCTTTATCATAGAGTTTTAAAAACAAGCTCATTATATATCCTCAACATCTCTGTTAAAATTGCGATGGTTGTTCAAGGTAGTTCTGTTTGAAACCTTGATATGTTCTGAGTTCGAAGTAATCGTGCTGTGCTTGTATGCCTTTACTGAATCGACTCGGCTCGTTTGGTTCTCGGTTCGCTCTGTATTGATACTTTGATTGTTCTTTTGATTGGAAGTAATAGTTGAATAATCTAAACGTTTCGTCTTCGTAAACACTGAAGCATCTGAATTGCTTCTAATTCGGCTAACATTTGTTGATAGGATTTTATTTCTGGTTTGAAAATCAGAAAACGACTCTGACTTACTTGTGGAGCGGAGAAGTTGACTTGTTTTATATGCCGCAAACGGCGCTAGGTCCCGCACTGAATCCGTGGTTGTTTTCATAGCATTCGATAAACGATTTGCGGCTGGTCGAGTGGCCATTGTGGCCAATTCGTTCGCTCCAACGGCCCGAGCCGGGGCCAGCGCCGCTCGTGCGCCCACCCGAGTAGCGTTCGATAACGTAGCAGCTCCAGATTTCGTTGCAAGGGCCGCGGCGGTGACTAAACCTACAGGCGCTTGTAGACAGCCAAGGAAGCCAAAAATTGGGATAGCCAGCTTCATCAGCGCTAGCACAAGAAGCGATACGACAGTTCCCATGGCGGAGGAATTTTCGTTTTGTACTGATAGAATATGCTCAAAAGTTCTGTCTAGAGAGTACCAAATGAACGGCCAAG
>JAYUKO010000302.1:0-2539 GCA_043764415.1 Bdellovibrionales bacterium
GTTTTCTTTTTCAGCAATAGTATTAATATAAGAAATGTCAGGAAGACGTATAACACCAGAGGACGGCACTATGTTCAAAAATTTTCTTCTGATTTTAATTACAACGATCGCACTCGCATCCACAACAGGATGTAGCTTGTTCAGCTCAGACTCTGAAGAGCAAGACACCGCAGTGGCGGAAGAGGAAGTGGGCGAGGACGTCGGTGAAGATATCGGCGAGGATGTCGAAGGTACCGCTGAAGAAACCGCTTCGACCGACGAAGAGGCAACGACAGAGACCGCGGCCACCAGCGAAGAAGATGAGGAAGAGGTTGTCGACGAATATCCAGATGACGACTACGGCGACGAAGAAGAAACCGCCGTTGCGAAGGACGATGAATTTGAAAAACCACAAAAAGAGGAAGAAACTCTTTATGTAGATCGATCGGAAGAAACACCGGCCGAAGAACCTTCAACGTATAGCGAATCCACCGAGCCCGTTCAAGACAGCTACGATGGTGGCGGTAGTTCCAGCGGAATGGTGTCTGTTAAGAAAATGAAAAAGACGCCTTACATGGCAAACGGTGCGTTAATCAATCGTCTCTATATCGCACGTGACGGTGAGAGCCTTCGCACGGTTGCCGAAAAAGTTTACGGCGATGGTTCACGTTCGAAAGATCTCGTCAGTTGGAATTCAAACTTCCGCGGAAAAGATCTTAAGGTGGGCGATAAGGTTTATTACAGTTCTGCCCGCAATCCACAAGACAACTCAGCAATTCTTCTTTACTACGAAGAGGCTGGAGTTCAACCGTCGTATCACACAGCAAAAAGTGGCGAGAGCATTCGCCGAGTGTCGCAAAAACTTTTAGGCCACGAAAGCAGTTGGAAAGAAGTTTGGGCCACGAACGATGTAGAATCCAAATGGGAAATGCCTGAAGGAACACAATTAAGATACTGGCCAGCGGGATCCGTGGGTGCGCCAGTGCAGGCACAAGCTGCTGCACCAGAGCCAACACAACCCGAAGAAGAAGCAATGCCGGTGGAAGAAGCAACAACCACAGAAGTTGCTGCTAACGACGCTCCTCCAGTGGACGAATCACAACCCATGGAAGAGCCACCGCCAATGGATGACGGTTCGGCAGCAGGAATGGCGCAAAACGAAAACGCACCTCCGCCGCCACCGAGCGAAGCCACTCCTCCACCGCCGCCGCCGCCAGAAGCCATTCCCACTCCCGAAGCCAACAACATGGCGCAAGAGGGAACAGAGGGTGGTGGATTGTCCGATATGATGGGTGGAGAGAATGACTCAATGATGATGGCCATCCTCGGAGGACTTCTCCTGCTGGCCGCAATGATACTCGTTGTGTTTATTCGCCGCGGTCGCAAAAAAGCCTACGGTTAATTGAATTGGCGGTTAGGCCGCCGTTGATTAATTGAACTCGCAGTTAGGCTGCGAGCTTTCCAAAAATGGAATTTAAAACTTCGCGTCGGGATTCACGGCGCGTTCTCACAAAGTAAATCAAATCGTCGATAATCTGCACGTCTTGATTGTTTTCAGGATTAAATTGAATTCCAGCACCTTTGGTATTTTTCCAAACGATCGCTGCTTGAAGCACGCGCTCGCGGCCGCTGACTTTAAAATGCAAATGAATTTGATCGTTAATATCAAGGCCTTCGGGAATGTGTTCCAAAAAAGCTCCCGTTAAACTAATGTTAAGTAGGCCGCCTTTACTGGATGATCTGGAATATGTTTTGCGAAATTCTATAGGTAATACAAGTGGGACGCGCGGTGCCGGAGTGGTAACAACTTCAGACATGTAATGACCTCCTGATACATCTCTCATCGGGATAAGGTTAGTAAAAAATTAAACAATCTGAGTCACATTCGGGGTTTCTGGACG
Organism: Bdellovibrionales bacterium; assembly: GCA_043764415.1. Lineage (GTDB taxonomy): Bacteria > Bdellovibrionota > Bdellovibrionia > Bdellovibrionales > JAGQZY01 > JANPLN01. The sequence goes on from JAYUKO010000302.1 coordinate 1,881, forward strand.
TAAAAGAGACAATAAGCGTATCAATTCGAGAAGTTAAGAGCAGCCGACTAAGAGTTTGACAATAAACCGTGCTTTAAGTTACAAAAAAGAACAACCGATAGGCATGGGTCAAAAAAAAACAGAGCCCTGCTAAAAAAAATTACTGTCCCCCAAAATCAATTAAATCAAAAGTAAAAATTCCGGAGAATAAAATATGTCAGATGAAAAGCCCCAGAACCCATCCGAGGCCCCAACCAAAGAACCTGTTAAAGCAAAAAAAGCGCCTGTGAATGAGATGGAGGACGTCGACTCCTTAGGTGACCTCGAAGATCATTCAATGACTGAGGAGCAAGAGAAAGCCGCCGGAAGCTCTGGAGGCGGCGCGGGAGCCGCAGGCGGTCAGCACCGACGACGAGAAAATAGTGGCAGAGAACCAATGAACCGCGAACCTAGCAATCGCGACAATAAAAGCTTCAGTAATAACAACCGCAATAATAATAATAACAACAATCGAAATCGCTTCAAAGACCGCAACAATAGCAACAATAATAACAAAAACTGGAAACACAAAGATCGCGGTCCAGGCGGTGGACAGGGGTTTCAAAAACCCTACGACGACGACGACTTTGGCCCAGCAGCCACAAGCCCCTCAACAGCTATCAATGACGAAAAGGTGGACC
>JAYUKO010000303.1:0-2526 GCA_043764415.1 Bdellovibrionales bacterium
TATGGCAGATTATAGCGAGCAGGAACGTACCGAAGAGGCCACGCAGCAGAGACGAGATGATTTTCGTCGTCGTGGCCAAATTGCGCAAACGCGCGAGCTCGCGCCGGTGCTATCGCTTTTGGGATTCGCCTTGGCGTTTGCGCTTCTGGGTTCGTTTTTTATGCAACAAATGATGGGCTCCTACAAATCTGTTTATGATTACATCACCCCCGGCGAAATGAGCAAAGACTCTATGTTTGCCATGTTCAGGCACTTGGGAATCTCGACTTTTTTTGTTCTGGGGCCGGTCTTTGCTCTGTGCTTTATATTTTCAATTGCATCCAGTGTGTTGCAAGTTGGTTTTTTAGTCAGCGAAGACGCTATCTCGCCAAACTTCGAAAAAATAAATCCGCTCGAAGGCTTAAAGCGTTTGTTCTCCTGGCGGTCGCTCATCGAGGGTGCCAAGTCTATGTTGAAGCTCGCGGTGATTTCCTATGCTGCTTACCATGTTCTTAGAGGGACAGTCGATGTTATACCCCGACTCGTCTACTTAGCTCCGGGAGAGATTCTTATTTTTTCGGGTCAGAAAATTTTTGATATTATGATTGGTGTTGGAATCATTCTCACCTTGATTGCTGTATCTGATTATTTTGTTCAGCGTTACCAGCTTGAAGAACAAATGAAAATGACAAAACAAGAAATCCGCGACGAGATGAAAACCCGAGAAGGGGACCCATTGATCAAAGCGCGCATCCGTAAAATTCAAAAAGAAGTTTCTCAGCGCCGAATGATGGCCGATGTGCCTAAGGCCGACGTGATTATCACAAACCCAACTCACATTGCCATTGCTTTAAAATACGCACCCGAAAAATTTGCGGCACCCATCATGTTAGCTAAGGGGCAAGATTATGTGGCCACGCGCATTCGCGAAATGGCCATGCAACACAATATTCCCATCGTGGAAAACAAACCCTTAGCACGTACAATGTTTAAAACCGTTGAAGTGGGCCAAGTCATACCGCGCGAACTTTTTGCAGCTGTGGCCGAAATTTTAGCTTACGTCTTTCGTATGAAAAGAAAGAGGCTTTTGAGATAATATGGAACAAATACTAAACTTTCTAAATCGATTCGAAAAATACACCAAAAACATGGATCTCTTGGTCGCGGTGGCCTTAATCGGTATTTTGGTTGTGATGATGATTCCACTGCCATCGATTTTGCTCGATATGGCGTTAACGCTGTCGATCACCTTTAGTTTGTTGATTCTCTTAGTGGCTCTCTACACCAACCAAGTTCTCGATTTTAGCGTGTTTCCATCGCTACTTTTAATTTCGACGTTATTTCGCTTGGCCCTCAACGTAGCCTCTACGCGTTTGATTTTAACCGAAGGCCATAACGGCCATGCGGCGGCAGGACAGGTGATCCATGCGTTTGCCAGTATCGTGGTGGGTAACAACTACGCCATCGGTCTTGTGGTTTTTATTATCCTCGTTGTGATCAACTTTGTGGTGATCACCAAAGGTTCTGGTCGAATTGCCGAAGTTGCGGCGCGCTTCACCTTAGATGCGTTGCCTGGAAAACAAATGTCCATCGATGCGGACCTTAACGCCGGCTTGATTAACGAAGAGCAGGCACGAACCCGCCGTAAGCGCATTGAAGCCGAAGCCGATTTTTACGGGGCCATGGATGGTGCCTCCAAGTTCGTGCGTGGTGATGCCGTTGCCGGTATCTTCATTATGTTAATCAACATCATCGGTGGTTTGGCCATCGGGGTTTTGCAAAAAGGGTTAGATCTCGCTACGGCTGCTGATTTTTATACGCAGCTCACGATCGGTGATGGCTTAGTGAGCCAATTGCCAGCACTGATCATTTCTACGGCCGCTGGTACGGTTGTGACTAAAAACAGTTCTAAATCCAGCATCGGTCAAGACATCGCTGCACAATTATTCTTTAATCCACGCGCCGTGATGGCAGCGGCTGGGATTGTGGGCTCCATGGGATTAATTCCAGGACTTCCAATGGTGCCATTTTTAACAGTCGCATTTTTGTTGGGCGGTATTGGCTACGTGACGCAAACCAATCAAAAAAATAAAGACGAAAAAGAAAATAAAAAACGCATTGATGACTTGCAAAGACCAAAACCTGAAAGCATCGAAAATCTTCTTCCGCTGGATCTGGTGGAAGTGGAAGTGGGTTACGGCCTTATTAATGTTGTTGAGTCCCACGAGAGCGGTGATTTGCTTGAACGTATCGTGAGTATTCGCAAACAGTTCGCCATGGATTTGGGAGTGATTATTCCGCCGGTGCACATTCGCGACAACCTGCAGTTAAAACCTGGTGAGTATCGAATTTTAATTAAAGGCAACAAAGTGGCCCAGGGCGACCTCAAAGCCGAGTGTTTCCTGGCCATGGATCCAGGCGGCGTGAGCCGAAAAATGGAAGGCGCTAAAACGAAAGAGCCTGCATTTGGTTTGGATGCATTGTGGATTACCAAGTCGCAAAAAGAAGAAGCCGAGCTTTATGGTTACACAGTTGTGGATCTGCCAA
>JAYUKO010000304.1:0-8533 GCA_043764415.1 Bdellovibrionales bacterium
ATCCACATCATTTCATCTAACAATATAACCGACGAAAAGATCAAGAGTTCCATGGATTTACACCGCAATTAAACATTATGTTACAAATAAATGATGAATCGTGCGGCATTTGAAATTGGAGCTAGCAACTTATTTAGGCTGAGAGTCCATCAATAGAAGATCGACGGGCGTATAATATTTTTTCTTCGAATTGCACTCTTTGCAGCTAACCACGGAGTTTCCCTTTGTGCTCCGTCCGCCTCTGGAAAGGGGCACCACATGATCCATTGTTAGCTCTGTGGCCGTAAACTTTTGCTCGCAGTAGTGACACAGTCCTTGCGCCAGTTTTTGCTTCCACCACTGAGAGTGGCGAAGCTCCCGCGCTTTGGAGCGCTCTTTGGCTACCTGCTGTTTATCTACAAACCCATCCACAAACATGGCAAATTCATAACATAGAGCATCATTGGCGGCAAGCTGCCAAATCAATTTATTGTTCGCATTTCTCTGAAACAAAGCTATATAAGTGCCCATGACGCCACAAGAAATCAAAGCCCGCCTGCAATCAGCCTACCCCGATGGATCGGTGGATGTGACCGACCTCACCGGCACCCATGATCATTACTCGGTGTATATATCATCGAAAAAATTTGCCGGGCTTTCGCGCATTCAATGCCATAAACATGTCATGTCCGTTTTTGACGCCGAATTAAAAACGGGCGAAGTGCACGCCCTCACCATACGCACGCAATTGATCGCCGACGGCGAAACGCCACAAGGTTAAACATAGGAGTCATTATGTCTGAAATTAAAAAACGCATCGAAGACCTTCTCACACAAAATAAAACCGTGCTTTTTATGAAAGGCTCGCCCGCTTTACCTCAGTGCGGTTTTTCGGCGCGCGCCACGGCTATTTTGCAAGAAATCGGCGTGCCATTTGAAACTGTTGATATTTTGCAAGACGAGGAAATTCGCCAAGGCATCAAAGAGTATGGCAATTGGCCCACAATTCCGCAGCTCTACCACAATAAAGAATTAATCGGTGGCAGCGATATTATGATGGAAATGTACGAAGCCGGCGAATTGCAAACCACCCTCAAAGCGTAAATGAAAGAAAACCTTTCAACGCTGCAAGTTTACCTCCGCCTTTTGTTGGGGATTTTTTTAACCACCATTCTTTTTATGGGTGGCCCTTACTGGACTGTAGTTGGTCTCTATTTTTTGCTCAGCGGCTCCATGCGCTTCTGCTTTTTTAAAAAATTGATGACGGGTTGAAATGTCGGCCCAAACCTCCGAGGTCTGCCTCAACTGCCAAACTCATCTCGTCGGCGCTTTCTGTCACCATTGTGGGCAAAATTCCCACACACAAAAAAATCCCACAAGTCATGATCTAGTTCACGAAATTATTCACGAGTTTTTGCATCTCGACGGAAAAATATTTCGCACCCTCAAAGTTTTAGCGCTAAAACCGGGTCAGCTGACAATAGAATTTCTCGAAGGTCAACGTGGGCGATCCATCGGAGCCATTCGCCTTTATCTGACAATGAGTATCATCTATTTCTTTCTGGGTGGGGCGACACCATTTAACAACGATGTTCAGATCGATAAAAAAGACTCAACAACAAAAATTGTTGCCGATCTCGACATTGGGTTTCCTACTTTTGAAGCGAACGTCGAAAAGAAACTAAGAAAAATAGAAACTTCGCCCGAACAATTTATTAAAAACCTAACAAACGCATTTCCTAAATTTGTATTTCTACTTGTCCCGTTGTTTGCCTTGTTCATCCAGTGGCTTTTTCGCAAACACCGACTGAACTACCCGGCTTATCTTTATTTTGCCCTCCACCTGCATGCCGCTTATTTTATGGTTCTGGCTCTGCTATTGCCATTCGAATTTCTTCTCGATACCAACATTTTTTTCACCATCTGGAGTGGATGGTATTTGTACAAAGCTCTCAAAAATGTTTTTAACACCACGTCTAAGCAGACTTTGCTACGTATTTTCCTTATAGCGTTTAGTTACCTTCTTCTTTTTGTCGTCGCCATGACTGGTCTCGTAGGCTTTGCAATCTATACGTTATAAAGCTCCTAGCGAATTTTCTTTAAAACTGTCGAACTCCTGGCCATTTTCGATCTAAGTCCTGCGCGTTTTCCCTCGCCAGACGTCGAGTCTAAACGCTCGCAAAAACTCACTTAACTCTTCATAGTTCCATGGTTTTTTCCGATAAGAAACTGGTTATGAGGAGGCCATCATGTTTAAGATTTTATTGGTCGACGACGACGCCGATGTTCGCCGTTATGTAAAAAAAGTTTTGGAGCGCGATAACTACCATGTCGTGGTTGTGGACAACGGTTTGTCGGCGCTGAACGAACTCAACAACGACACCTATGATCTCTTGTTGTCCGATGCAAATATGCCTCAGTACAGCGGCTTCGATTTGATTCGAACAATTCGCTTGCAAGCGAAGCACACGGATCTGATCATTGCCATGCTCACCGGTCGGCGTGAAAAACAAGATATCCAACAGGCCATCGAGCTTGGCGTCAAAGACTACATCATCAAACCCATCGATGCTCAGCTGCTCACCCAAAAGGTGCAAAAAATATTAGAAAACAAAATCGTGAATCCCGCCGTGATCAACATGGACTCCATGGTGAGTGTGGATTGGGCGGCCAGTGCGCAAAGCCCACTGAAAATGCGCACCATCGGCATTGCAGGCTTTAGTGCCCACACGGCGATTCCCATTCCCGTGGGCTTTGAGTTTTACCTGCACACCGATCAGCTCTCCTCCATTCAAAAACCAAAAGCGGTTGTCACAGGCTGCCAATTTAGCACTGTTCATCAAAAGTTTGTCATCGAAGGAAATTTTTTAGAAATGGATGATCTTTTACGACAACAAATAAAAAATTGTTTAAAAAAATATGGAGCTGCAGCATGAAGATTCTTTTTGCCGAAGACGACTCAAACATATTGATGATTGCAAAACTGATTTTAGAGCGCGTGGGCCAACACGATGTCACTGTGGCCGTCAACGGTCGGGAAGCCCTTGATATGGCTCTTGCGAACCAGTACGACCTCATTATCCTCGACGGAATGATGCCAGAGCTTTCAGGCACCGAAGTTTGCCGTCAATACAAAGAGCGTGCTCCCGCCGGTGCTCCCGTTATCTTTTTAAGTGCCAAGTCCACACAACACGATATTCAAGAGTTTATGGATCTTGGTGTGGGCTATATTCAAAAGCCATTCAATCCGCAAACGCTGTGTCAGCAAATTGATACCATACTGAAGGCGGCCGCTTGAAAACAATGCGCGGAAAAATCAGTATTGCAGTAACCATCATCACGGTTTGCACCGGTTTTTTTGCCGTTAGCGCCTATGAGCATTACCATAAGCTTGATAAAATTCAGGACGACATCCACGTCAGTCTCTACTTACGAAGTTATGCCAACGAAATCGAAAATCGCGGGATCGATCCCAAACAGAACCCCAAGGAAACCACAGAGTACTTTCGCAAATGGCGCCTTTCCATCACCGAAAAATCTCGCAACGAAGCCATTAGCAATTTGATTCAAGCGCTCAATACTTTTAACAAAGATCTGCGCAAAAAACGGTTTTCTGAATTGCAAGAAACAGAACGACGTTTTTACGAATTCACCGCCCAAAAAATACAAGTCCAAAAAAGTGAGTTTCTACTGCTCGCCATAATTACGTTAGCCCTCCCCCTTTTAGGGCTTTTTGTTTTTGCCTATTACCTCAACAATTCCATTGTGCGACCTTTACAAAGGTTGTCTCAGCGAATGATGGATTTTTTAGTGGATCGTTATACTTTTAAACTCGCCAATCCCGAAAACAACGAGATCGGTGATTTGCAAAGAACATTTAATTCTCTGGCGCAAAGAGCACTGAATAATATGGACGAGCTCAAAGCCCTCGATCGCGCTAAGTCCGAGTTCGTCAGTATTGCCAGCCACGAACTGCGCACCCCTCTTACATCTATCAAAGGGTCCCTCGGTCTTTTATCCGCAGGGATCGTAGGCAATATCGATCAGGAAACTCTTGGATTGATTCGCATTGCCGAGCAAGAAACGGATCGCCTCGTGCGGCTGATTAATAATCTTCTGGATCTCGCAAAAATGGAGTCGGGAACATTTAAATTGCAAAAAGAATGGATTTCTGTTCAGACGCTCGCCGAGTCCTGTATCGATAGTCTTCGCGGTCTTGCGCAAACAGCCAATGTACTTTTGGAAATTCAAGCTCCTGAACACGCGCTCGATGCTTCATTGGATAAAGATCGCATTCAGCAGGTTGTTACCAACCTAATTTCAAATGCCATCAAATACTCGCCAAAAAAACAGGCTGTTATTCTGAGCTTTTTTATCAACGAAAATAGTTTGTTAGAGATCGCCATCACCGATCGTGGCCCCGGCATCGCCGAGCACGATCAGCAATTGATTTTTGAAAAGTTCCGCCAGGGCACCCAGCCCGAAAGCAAGCTGGTTAAAGGCACAGGGCTTGGTTTGGCCATTTCGAAAGCTCTGGTGGAAGAACACCAAGGCGTTATGCTTGTCCGTTCCAAAATTGGAATCGGCTCGACTTTTTCCTTTACCATTCCTGAATGGCGATTGAGCGAATCGTCACAAACTTCCAACGGAGTCGCGGCATGAAGAAAAACGAACTCAATGATTTATTTATTGAACTCAAACAGGAGTACCTCGAATCTTTTGACGAAAAGATCGAAAGCATTATGACTTTTTGGTTTCGTCGGGATTTAAAAAACCTTAAAAATGAATTTCATAAAATACGCGGCACAGGCACCACCTATGGAGTGCACGAGGCCACAACCCTTGCTGAAATTTTAGAAGATCTGTGCGATGACAACTCGCCCAAATTGGGTCTTAGCATCATGATCTTTGTTGAAATGCTCCGGCATATTCGTTTTCAACACGAACATAAAAGCACCTTGGAATTGGATAGCCAAAAGTGCTTTGTTGCATTAAAACGCTTTCAAAAGGAAAGTGCTTAAAGACCTATGACAGACGCTGCCCTCAAAGACCTACAAACTATCTTAACAGCCAACCAAGTCACAGGCTCAGCCCCCGACTTGCAAACCTATGGCAAAGACTGGTCCATTTACTACGCCGCCAATCCTTCGTTGATTGTTTTCCCCGAAAACGAAAAAAATGTGGTGGATCTTGTCTTGTGGGCGCGAAAACATAAAATTCCTTTAGTTCCTTCAGGCGGACGCACAGGCCTTAGCTCTGCAGCCACAGCCACCAATAAAGAAGTGGTCGTCGCTTTTGATCGCATGAATCAAATTTTAGACTTTAACGAAACCGATCTGGTCCTCACCGTCCAGCCCGGCGTGATCACCGAAACCGTGCAAAACTTTGCCGAAGAAAAAGGCTACTATTATCCTGTAGATTTCGCAGCCGTTGGATCTAGCCAAATGGGCGGAACGGTAGCAACGAACGCGGGCGGCGTAAAAGTTGTAAAGTATGGTCTCACTCGCAATTGGATTTCTGGCCTGAAAGTTGTGACCGGAGCTGGCGAATGCCTTTATTTAAATAAATCCCTTAAAAAAAATGCCACGGGATATGATCTTCGCCATCTGTTGATTGGCAGCGAAGGCACGCTTGGCTTTTTTACCCAAATCGAAATCCAACTCACCAGCCAGCCCAAAGAACTCAAAGTTTTGGTGCTGGGTTTGGACCACCTCGAACACTCTTTAGAAGTATTTCGAACCTTTAATAAAAAAATGAGTGTCACCGCCTGTGAGTTCTTTTCCCATCAAGCGATGCAGAAAGTTCTGGCGGCCCATGCAAAATTGTCTGCCCCGTTTGAAACGCAAGCGCCTTTCTACCTGTTGTTAGAAGTAGAGCAAACGGGAGAAGACTCTGCAGAGATCATAGAATCGCTTTTTAGTGATTGCCTCGAAAACGGCTGGGTCTCCGACGGTGTGATTAGCCAAAACTCCACGCAAAGTGAAAACTTTTGGAGTCTGCGCGAGTACATCAGCGAATCCATCTCCCCGTTCACTCCTTACAAGAACGATGTTTCCGTGCGTGTTTCGAGAGCTCCCGAATTTGTAAAGACCACGCAAGAAATCATTCAAAAATCCTACCCCGATTGGGAAGTGATTTGGTTTGGCCACATTGGCGATGGAAATTTACATATTAATATTTTAAAACCCAAGGATCTCTCACGCGAAGACTTTATCAAAAAGTGCCAAGGTGCAGACGATCTTCTTTATCAACAAATCGCTAAATACGACGGCTCCGTCAGCGCCGAGCACGGCGTGGGCCTTGCGAAAAAGAAATTCCTGCACTACTCCCGCTCCCCGCAGGAAATCGAAATTCTAAAACAAATCAAAAAAATCTTCGATCCCGATAATATCATCAATCCCGGCAAAATCTTTTAAGGCAATCCATCCTGTTTGCCGACCACTCATGACGCAGATCTCAACCAAAAGGTACGGCGTACCGCAAGCGGAACGGCGTACCTTTTAGTGGTAGACGTGGCCAGGATTTTTATCCATGGGGTTTTGCCAGCTTTCCGGCGGGAAGATGGTGGCTTTGCGAGCCTCCATCCATTGGTCTTCGGTGAGCAAAAAGTATTCGCGAGTGATTCGCAGAAGGGCTCGCTGATTAACAGCGATCCGCAGGGGTTGCCAGCGAAGGGCGCCGAAGGGCACATGCACGATGCGGAACACGTCACCGTTTGCGGGCTTACTTTCTGGAAGAAAGATGCGGGCGCGGAGGCCGGTGGTGTAATCGATGTAAAATTCCAGACCATGGTGCGCGATCAGATAATCCTCGCTGTCCACAAACTTTGTGATTTGCTGAAATTCGGCTTCATGCATTTGAAAATCTAAAAAGTAACGATGCAAGGGAACAGCGTACATCCACTGCCCTAAATGCAGTCCTAGAAGAATCCCTCCGATAAACCGGTAACGCACGCACACCGCCGCCACCAGTGGCAGAGAAAGCCCTAAGCTCATTAACAACCAACGGTAGCCCAGTTGATTTTGACCAATGGAGTGTATGGGCAGAAGCGCAAACAGTAAAACGCAAAACATCCACACGCCGTAAACGCGAAACGGCGTTGTTGCTGCTTTGAAGGATGCAATGAGGTATCCAGCCAAAACAACTAGCGTGATGTAACCGCCAAAAATAAAATTCCCAAGGCGCGTTTGGCTTTTGAGCCAAAGGACGTAGTCAGTAGAAAAATGAAACCCCGATTTCAAAAACGAAATATAGGCAGAAGCTCGGGGAAAATAAAATAAAAACGCCACAATCAGAACTCCAAGCAGCACCGGCACCAGCCATAAAAACCTTCGCTGCTTTTGAAAATGGAAGACAAAAGCCGCCACCAACCATGCCCCGCACAATATCAAACTGCTTTTGTGGGCCAATACAGCTACGACAAAAGCCAAGATCGAAATCGCTAAAGCTTTTTTCTTAGCAGTGACTGTAAAAACAAAATGTTGATCGATCCCAAGCAAAACGAACACCACAGCAAAAATATTTTTATAAAAGTTAAGTCCAAAAAACAGAATGTGCGGATGAGTGAAAAACAGCACCGTGAGCAGCAGCACAATCAAAAAGGTGTTTTTGAGGGACGTGGTAATTGCGGTGGAATTAGGGGCGGAATCGGAGGTGAAACTATTAGCCAAACGCAGAGCCATTCTTCCCTGCAAAACACAAAACGCTATTAGCAAAACGGCCACACTGAGGTGATAAGCTATAAGATCTTTTGGTAGAAAGTATCGAAGCAAAAATGGCAACGAAAAAGCCAGCGATCGATCTTGAAAATACAGCTGCCCAGTTTCGAAAAAATATTTGACCTGCTTGAGATAGAAGTAGCCATTTACACCAGACGGTACAAGCTGTGTGAGTAAATAGCCTAAGAATGCCAGCGAGAAAACGACGGGAACAATCCACTGGATATGCAGTTGAATTCTAGCCCCAGTTGGAGAATCTAAATTGAACAATGAACGCATACCAAGGCTCCAAAAATAAAAAACCCGCTATTGAGCGGGCTCTATAATTTTAACCTTAAATAAATAAAACTGGCTAATTAAAACCAGCAAGTTTTTGATTTAAAGCCGATAGTTAATGAAAGCCATTCACCCTGAACGTAAACAAGAACTTTTGATCCTGTTACTTTCCATGGAGTGTACGCAACAGAAACATTTTGGCCTTCTTCAGCCATCGTGTAGGCGTAGGCGTCGTCTGTTGTGTAAGCATCAGCCGCATAAGCGCCTGGAGCAAACGTCATCATCAGCATGTTTGCTTTTTGACCGTAAACAGACTTCTTCTCTGTCGTGAAAGTAACTTCTGTACCTTCAAGTGCGTATTTACCAACACACGTTCCCATTTTAACAACTTGTTTTTGTAACTTTGTTACAGAAGTGGCACCTGCGAAAGCGGTGCTAGATACCAAAAGAACCAAACCTAAAAATAATTTCATACAATCTCCTTTTAATTAGACACAGGGACGTTTAATTGAGCGGCGTGTTATTGTCCATTTAAAAGCCCTTTCTAAATTAATTCTTAA
>JAYUKO010000305.1:0-2523 GCA_043764415.1 Bdellovibrionales bacterium
AAAAAGAAGCCGTATCAAAAACCGAAGCTTAAAGAATACGGAGCCATCAAAGACCACACCAAGGCTGTAACGGTAGGTACAGGCATGGACGGCGGTGTCTCTCCCAGCAACCGCACCATGACCTGCGTATCGCTTCCTCCAGTTATTCAAGAGCACCAATGGCTGCTCGAAGACACACACACGCAGGAACAATTCCGCGCAGCTATTTTTTCTAAAGTAAAAGCCGGGGATGTGGTTTTAGATCTGGGAACGGGCACCGGCTTACATGCCCTCTTTGCGGTTCAGGCCGGCGCCAAAAAAGTTTACGCCGTGGACAGCGAAGCCATTATCCGATTGGCAAAAACGAACGCTCTTAAAAATAATTATTCAGAGCAAATTGAGTTTATCGAAACCTCAAGTGAGCTCTTAGAACTCCCCGAAAAAGTGGATTTAATTATTACGAATGTAGGGTTTTTTAATACCTTAAAGTATTTACCTCAAGTTATCGCAAAACATCTTAAGCCCCATGGGAAATTAATTCCCGAGCAGTTTTCACTGGAGTTTGCACCCATCGAAGACGCAGAGTTCTACAACACCAACATCGCTTGCTGGGATCAAAAACAGTTCGCCATGGATTTTAGTTCTTTTAAAGCGGGTGCAATCACTCGCCCGCATTACGGCAGTTGGGATCCACAACAACTCCTCAGTGCTCCACAAAAACTCGGAGAGCTGGATCTGCAAAAAAACACTGCATTTTCTGTGGCTTTTCAAAAAACGATCATGCTTGAGAGAGCGGGAACTGTGCACGGCCTTTTAGGCTGGTACACTTTTCATCTCACCGATAAAATTTCGTTTTCAACGCGGCCACCGCTTCGGCCCTCCTCTAAAATTTGGAACCAATGGTTTTTACCACTGGCTCAGCCGCAATCGTTCGAAGCCGGGGAGAGCCTCAACGTCGAGCTTAAAATGCACACTTCCGATCGCTTCCCAGAACCCGTGTGGCAATGGTCTGTGGGCCAAAGTCCTAAAACCAGCAATTTTGATAGTCTCGCCTTTATGAATCCCTAGTGAGACTCTACAATTAAAACAGCGTGATAGCCCCACCGACATACAATAAGTATTGTTTACTTCTTTTTGTTCTGCTTTCGCAGACGGCTCTTGCACAACAAATAGAGATATCGCCTCGCCCGGCAAACTCCGAAAGCCCCACGCTGTCGCCGCAGATCTGGGCGCGAATCGGGGCTGGGGTCACGCAGGCTCGCTACTCGCAAAGCGTCCCGCAATTTACCGACATTGCCATGTCGGATGATTTGGGCCCCAGTCTGCATTTCGACGCTGGCCGCTGGTGGAGTTGGCATTGGGGAGCAAATGCTTATTTTAAAAATACCCCGGGCGTTTTTAAAAGCTCCCTAGCCACTGAAGTCCAGCAAGGAAATTTCAGCTTTCGCCGAGCGGGCATCGAAATGTTATATCGCACGCATCCAGTTTTTGAAGAGCAACGCAAAGAAACTTTTTTAAAGTTGGGGATTCATCAACATGAACTGCCTTTTTTAATTCCTGTGACCAATGTAACTCTCCGTCAACAAAGCAATCGCGTAAACACTGTCGGCGTTGGTGCCGAACACCATCGAAATCTCTCTCAACATTTCCGACTGGAAGGATTTCTGCGCTATCAATACCCCTTCACCTCGGGAGTGACTCCGCATTTCACCATGGACGGCGCTTTCGGGCTTGTTCATCATTTACCTCACAACTGGCTTGTCGCCCTATTTTGGACAGGGGAGTGGCACGATTATAAGTACGAAACCGGCTCGCAAAATCTCTTTCAATCAACTTTTGATCTTCGCGCAGGAGTGGAATTTTGAAGACATTAAAAAAACTATCCCTACTGCTTTTATTTTTAGAACTCACTGCGTGTAAAAGCTCAAACGGCGAAATTCAGGGTTCTTCCCCTTTACGGCCTGCTGTGCTTAATATTGCTTTGGAATCATCAACAACCTGGCCGGGGCTTTGCCATCGCGTGCAAGTGGATGTTGCAACCCAATCCAACACGCCAACAACGGCCGGGCGCGAGCGAACCGTAAACCTCAGCACGGATCTCGGCGCGCTTTACACCGATGTCGGCTGCACCACACCGCTCACGATCTACTCTGTCACTGCTAGCACACAGACTTTCGCATTTTACTTTCGCTCAGCGGTCACCGGAACCGCCTCCATCACAGCGACCGAGGGCAGTCTTACACAGGGAGTGGGATCTTTGAGTGTGGCCAGGGCAAGCGCTGAAATCGCGCTAGGCCAAGTTGCCATGAATTTTAACACTCTCAATTTTCCTGTGCTCTCCGCTCAATCATTGAACGGTCCCTACAACTCCGTCGTCGCTGTAGGAAAACTTTTTGTCAGCGACACAGCGAACCACCGAGTTTTAATTTGGAATACGCTTCCCACTAGCAATCAGCAGGCTGCCGACTTAGTCCTCGGGCAACCCAATATGACAACCAACACCTGCAACACCGGTGCTCTTTCGGCTCAAACATTGTGTAACCC
>JAYUKO010000306.1:0-2518 GCA_043764415.1 Bdellovibrionales bacterium
AGCTTTACAAAACAGATTGAGCTCGACAACTGAGAACTTAGGGACTCAGATCGAAAATCTTTCTGTCGCCAATTCACGCATCAGAGACACGGACGTTGCAGAGGCGACTGCGGACATGACAAAAAGTAATATTTTGTTAAACGCATCGACATCTGTATTAGCACAGGCGAACGAAGTTCCTAAACAGGCTTTAAGACTTTTAGGCTAAGCGAACGACGATTCTTCCTCTTATGGGCCCGCATGGGGCGGGCCCATTTTTTGGAACCCGCTTGGGGCGGGTGCAATTTTTTGAGGTTGGAGTATTTAAGAAAAAATCACGCTAAGCCGATAGGACTATGGATGAATATACGATCTTTATCGCAACTTCCAACGGTGATATCGCCGACGAAGGTTTCTGAAGCCTCGACCGCGATTAAACCCCACGACACAGCCGAACGAGATGCTGATGGCCGTCAACCTTTTGGCGAAGAAAAAAAACGTCCTGTAACTCCTGAAGAGCTCGAAAAAATAATAGAAAATTTGCAGAAGCACCCAGGTGTTATTGCGAGTCAGCTCAGCATTGAGCTCATTCAAGAAGAATCGCGCCAGTTTTTATTAATTAAAAGCACCGATGGTCAAATCATTCGTCGTATTCAAGAGATGGATTTCTACCAACTCCTAGACAATCTAGACCAATCCAACGGTCGCATTTTTAGTAAAGCCGCCTAACTTTCCTCGACCCTCTCCGTTCGACGAGAGCCATATTAATGACTCACATTGTTTTCATTTTCTCATTGATACTAATTAGAGAAATGGAGAACTATGCCAGCAATCAAGGTGCCCGGAGTGGGATCAGGTTTAATGTCCGTTGTCGATCAGATCATGATGGCTGAGCGAGAACCATTAAAACAAATGGATGCCAAAAAACAAAAGATTGAGGGCAAGGTGGGACTGGTTTCAGACCTTGAGGGTCGATTGGGTAAAGTGAAAACCGAACTCAAGAGCATCGTTGGCGGAAAAAAGTTCCAAGATTACTCTCTCAATGTCTCCGATGCAGACGTTATCGCTGGAACTGTTGAATCAGAAAAAGTAATGCCCGGCCAATGGAAGATCGAAGTTGTAAAGCTGGCCGAAAATTCGGGCGCGCTGTCAAATGTGGTTTTAGATAAAGACAAAACAAAAATGGGTGTGGGTTACTTAAAATTCAATACCCCAGATGGCGAAAAGAAAGTTTTCATCAACGACTCCAATAATACCTTAGATGGCATCGCTCGAAGTGTAAATACCTCGGATCTTGGGATCACTGCTACGGTGGTGCAAGATGGCTCAGAGGGCGAAGATGGCTATCGTTTAATTATGTCGTCTGAACACTATGGGAATAACCACGATGTAAACTTCCCGATGATCTATCTGTTAGACGGCGAAGAGGATCTTTATTTCGATCAAGAGCGCGATTCAAAAAACGGTTTGATTCGCGTCAATGGCTTCGACGTGCAAGTGGTCAATAATAAGTTGGACGAAGTGATTCCCGGTGTTTCCCTCGATCTCAAAAGTGCCAAACCTGGCAAAGAAGTGAATATTTCTCTGGCCGAAAACTATGAGGCCATCGAAACAAAATTACGCAGCTTTGTAGAATCTATGAACGGTGTTTTGGGCTTCATTCAAACACAAAATATGATGGATGAGAAAACCGACACCAGTAAAACTCTGGGCGGCGATTCTTCATTACGAACGGTGGAAACCCGTGTGAAACAGCTTATCTTAAATCCCGTTTACGGCAACCAAGGCTCCATCAATCGTTTAAGTCAGCTCGGTGTAGAGTTTAATCGCAGTGGAACCTTAGAATTTAAAGAAGACAAATTTAAAAAGCTGATCAAAACCAATTCCAAAGACGTGCTTGAATTTTTACGAGGAGATGGTTCGTTACAGGCCGGGTTTATCGGTAAAACCAGAGCCTCCATAGACGCCTTGTTGGGTTTGGGCACGGGAGTCATCAGCAATAAGAAAAAAGGTCTGCAGACCCAGATTTCCCAGATCGACAGAAATATAGAAACCAAAGAAAAGAATCTAGCAACAAAAGAAGATCAACTCAGAAAAAAATTTTCGAAACTCGAAGAGCAGATGGCAAAATTACAGGCGCAGGGAGCACAAGTGGGAGCGATTGTTGGGGGTGGTAGTTGAGTAACGGGTACAGCAAGTACAAAAAAACGTCTATCGAGAGCGCAAGTAAAGAGAAAATTCTTCTCATGCTTTATGAGGGGGCGATTCGCTTTATCAAGCAGGCTAAAGAGGCCAATGAGCGAAAAGACGTGAAGGCAAGAGGTGAGCTCATTGGGCGTGCTTACGATGTGATTATGGAGCTAGCGAGTTCGCTTGATTTTAAAATCAATGGGCCCGTGTCCTCGAATCTCGAGCAGCTTTATATCTACATTATGGAAGAGCTCACGCGGGCAAATATCACTGGACAAGAAAAACATTTAGACAATTCACTAAAGATTTTAAACATTCTTTACGATGGATGGGTGAAGGCAGTTGAATC
>JAYUKO010000307.1:0-8474 GCA_043764415.1 Bdellovibrionales bacterium
GTAAGTCTACTGTTGAGGGATGCCAAAATCACTTTGCGCATCTCCTCTTTTCCTTCGACGCCTTTAAAATCTTCGACGCTGTACTGCTTAAGCACTCGACTCAAAATTTCGACGACCTCTTCATACCGATTTGCAAAATAGGGCTCATCTTCTCGGCGCAGGAGTTCCATGTAAAAAGCCATTCGCGCAATTTTAACTTCGCCCCTTGGCTTGATCACGTAAATTTGCTCGGGGATTTCCAAAAAATATTGATCGGACAAAAACAAATCCATAAGGTCTTTTTGCGGAAGTTTTGCGTCCAACGCTATTTTTTCATCAGCCCACATTTCAAGCGATGTCTGATCGGCTATTAAAAATGATGGCGTAAAAACGCCAAAAACCGAAAGCAGCAAAATTGGCAAGGCAACAAAGACCACAAAACTTCCCATGTAAACAAGGAGCTGCTGGGTGCGAGTGAGGCCATACCAAAACTTATAAATCCATTTTTCTGCTTTTTCGGCGTCTCTTTTCTGTTCGTCCTCGGTAAGACCAATATCTTGATGGTTTAAATTTTCGGCACTGATGGTCTTCAACTGATCGACAAATTCTGGATCTGTTTCTTCCAGGATACTATCAATCTCTTCCAGATCGGCTTCGGATACAGGCTCATCGTTTTCATCTAAGATATCTGACATAGGAGTATTTCAACCTTAAATCATTGAATTGTAAAGGCTTTCTCGCAGCCTGTCCCCCCTGGAACACCAATTGCTTTTATCCTCTTCAAAACAGTGAGTTTTTAATTTGTGCGAATAGGGCGTTACCTGCAGCGCAATTAAGGGCCGATTGTTAAAAATTTAAACAACCATTAAAAATGGAGAGGATTTATATGCTTAAACAAATAGTAACACTCTTAGCAGTAACAGCTGTGGCTGTATCGGCCTTTGCACAAGCGCAAACAAACCAGGAAGAAACGACCAGTGTTTCTACCCATTTTCCAGGCCCCACATCGGCGAAGGGATTTCGGATTGCATTGGTAAAACCGTTTTTGGATTGGGATGCCGAACAAAAAGCTGACGACATAACATTTAAGAATTCCGGTGAATTCGAAAAAGAAATTGGTTTTTCTGTGGGCTTTGCCTATTTGCCCATTCGCAGCATCGGTTTTACCGTTAACGCCAGTTACCTGACCTTCAATGATGACGGCGACAGCGACAAAATTCATATGCTTCGCGCCGATGGAAACGTAGGCTATGCCTTTAATGAAATATTCAGTATTAAAGGTGGTTTCAACATTAGCGATTTCACCGACAGTGAGATCGATCAGTTGAAACCTAGTGTTGGTTTACAATTCGGTACTGGTATACAAATTACTAAGAACTTTGGTTTTGATGTTTCTTACGTAGCTATGAGACAAACCAATAGATCTATCACCGACTACAACAATAAGGGCACGTTCAACGACCCCACAGTGAATCTTTTCGAAAAAGGTCTCGAAGTCGCTTTACACGCTACTTTTTAATTTGAAATCAGGGTGCTAGCTTCTAGCACCCTATAGCTCTGCCCAGTTCTTGCCTTTTGAGACATTCACTTTGAGGGGTACATCCAAGGTCATGCAGTTTTCCATCAAGCTTTTTATTCTATTCATCTTCTCA
Source organism: Bdellovibrionales bacterium (assembly GCA_043764415.1). Lineage (GTDB taxonomy): Bacteria > Bdellovibrionota > Bdellovibrionia > Bdellovibrionales > JAGQZY01 > JANPLN01. Next base: position 1,632 of record JAYUKO010000307.1, read on the forward strand.
TCGAGTTGACTGTCGTCTTTGATTTCAAAGATCAATTCATCGTGCACTTGTAAAACCATTTGCTCGCGAAATTCGTGCCCCACTTCGATCATAGCAAGCTTTACCAAGTCGCTGGACATTCCTTGAATGGGAGCATTGATAGCAGCACGTTCGGCAAAGGCCTTCATATTGTTATTTTTGGAGCGAATTTCGGGGAGGTAGCGGCGGCGACCCAAAATAGTTTCCACATAACCGTGGGCTTGCACAAACTCCACCACATCGGTCATGTATTTTTTAACCCCACTGAAGCGCTGAAAATAGAGATCGATAATATCTTTGGCTTCGCTGCGAGGAATTTTAAGACCTTCGGAAAGGCCATAAACACCTTGGCCGTAGGCGATTCCAAAATTCACCGCTTTGGCTTTGCGACGAAGATCGTCGTCCACTTGATCTAGGGGCACCGAAAATATCTCGCTTGCCGCTTTGGAATGAATATCTACATCTTGTAGGAATGCCTCTTTGAGTCCCTGATCTTTTGAAATATGGGCTAAGATTCGCAATTCGATCTGACTGTAATCTGCCGAAACCAAAACATGTCCTGGCTCGGCCACAAACGCGCGACGGATGCGCAAACCGCGCTCCGTGCGGATGGGAATGTTTTGCAAGTTGGGTTGAACGCTCGACAGTCGACCTGTGGCGGTCAAAGCCTGGTTGTACTGCGTGTGCACGCGACCACTCTCGCTATCCACCAGCGCCGGAAGTGCATCCACGTAGGTGGACTTGAGCTTACTTAACTCGCGAAACTCAATAACGTTTTTTGCGATGGGAAAGGTGTCTTCGTACTTTTCGAGAACATCGGTGTTTGTTGAATAACCCGTCTTGGTTTTTTTCCCCTTGGGCACACCCATTTTTTCAAACAGAATATGACCCAATTGCTTGGGGCTTGCCACATTAAAAACTTCGCCCGCTTCTTCATGAATTTCCTTTTCCACTTTGCGAATCCCCTCGGTGAGGGTGAGGCTTTCTTTTTTTAAAAAATCCACATCCACCAAAACACCTTTGGTTTCCATGGCCGTTAAAAGATCTATGGTTGGCAACTCGATGGTTTGCAGCACACCTAACATCGAAGTCTTTTGCAAATTTTTTGTGAGCTCTTCTTTCAGCAGCAAGTGAATCTGATAAAGTAATGAGGCGTCTGGAAGATCTGGCACGGATTGCTTAGCGTAGAGCTCCGCCACGGCGGCAAAAGACTCCACTGGCCCCGCATGGGCGATGTAGGCGGCAAGGTAACTGTCCCAAGCAGCCCGGTGGGCTTTTTTCAACTTGAGCTGTCGCCAACAGGATTTGAGATCATAACCGAACCACTCAATATCACCGCGAGAATCCAAAAGGTCGCGCAGTTGGCCTTCATCACCTTGATAGTGGCAAATTTGTTCTTCGTGGGCAAAAATATATTCCCGCTGATGATCTACGATCCAAAGTTGTCTTTTGTCTTCAAGCCACGTTTTGAATTTTCCAAAATCAAGAGTCTGCACATCAAACGACATTCTTTGGAGTGCGACGGGAACTGCGGAGGAGGCAGCGGCTGAGCCCCCGCTGTCCGTTAAGACGTCTGTGGGAAATTCACCTGAGATCTCTCCGAAGCCCTTTGATTCTGCGTCGTCGGACTCTGTCTTCGCGCCAGTAGGCGCAGCGACAACGGAGTCTTCGCCCAAAAGATTTTTCTTGAATGTCGAAAATTCAAGTTCGTCTAAAACTTTGGAAAGTTCATCGCGGTTGGGTTTTTGCAGTTTTAATCCCTCGACCGATAAAGGAATATCCATTTCTTGATCGATGGTGACTAATTTTTTTGAGAGAAAAGCCATATCTTTAGCTTCCATTAATTTTTTTTGCAGATTTGCGTTCTTGACGTCGTCAAGATGCTCGTACAAATTTTCTAGGGCACCAAATTCTTCGATCAATTTTTGCGCACCCTTCGGCCCCACACCTCGCACTCCAGGAATATTATCCGAAGCGTCTCCTGTCATCGCTAAGTAATCGATAAAGTGCTTGGGATGCACTCCCCACTTTTCAATAACCTTTTCGATGGTAAAGCGAATGTCCTTCATCGTGTCGTACATAATCACGTCGTCGTTGATCAGTTGGGCAAAATCCTTGTCGCCACTGACGATAACCACTTGCATGCCTTGAGTTTGTCCATAGCGCGTGAGAGTTCCGATAAGATCATCGGCTTCGAAGCCAGGTTTTTCAAAAATAGGAATGCCCAAAACTTCTGTGAGTTTTTTGATGTAGGGGACCTGTGGTATGAGCTCCTCAGGCATCTCCGAGCGATTGGCTTTGTACTCCGTATAAATCTCTTTTCGAAACGATGGCTCGGGGCGATCAAAGCAAAAGGCCAAATAATCGGGCTTGATGTCTTTTAAAAGTTTCACGATCATTGATAAAAAACCATACACCGCATTGGTGGGGATACCTTTTGAGGTGTTGAGAGGCCTCACTGCATAGAACGCGCGAAAAAACATAGAGCTCACATCAACTAGATATAACTTCTTCATTTGTTTTACCTTTTTGAAATATAGATGAGCGACCTTAACCGATTGAGTCTCAAATTGAAACAATTCAGTTTAAAATAAGTTAAAAAAAATCGACAAAAGTCCTAATGTTTTTAGAGGATTGCCGATAAGGGAACGTGCGGAGGTCCCATGACAAAATACATTTTTATTAGTTTAAGTCTCATGTGGATGACCGTCTTTTATCAAAATTGCAGTCCCAATAAGACACTTGCGACAACGCAAGAACATTCAGCTAAATAACCTACTCGCCGTCTGAAAATACAAAAACCAACTCATCTTCGCGAACCAACCCCAGCTGCTCTGTGGCCTGACGTTCGATAAACGAATGCGAACGCGCCGCTTCGACGCGAAACTGCAGGGACTGTACATCTTGCTCGATGGCGTGAATTCGCTTTTGCATTTCTTTTTCGTTGCGATGCAAGCTCCATAAATTCCAAAAACTTCCATCGTAAAGAAGCATCAACAAAGTCATCAGCACCGAACACAGCAGCACCTTGAGGGGATGATTGAGAAAGTCCATGGCTGAAGTTTTGAAAGTCGTCATAACAATATGATAAGTCCACTTCCAAAAGGTACCAAGTACCTTTTCCGGTGATATATGAGATTTGAGATCACTCATTTAATATTTCAATTCTCAAATCTCGTACATTACCGGAAAAGGTACTTGGTACCTATCAGAGCTGGGCGAAGGTCGCGCTCTTGACGAGTTGCTCTTCGATGCGCAGCAACTGGTTGTACTTCGCGATGCGTTCGCTGCGGCACAGGCTTCCGGTTTTAATTTGTCGGCAGTTCAGCGCCACCGCGAGATCGGCGATGGTGACATCTTCGGTTTCGCCGCTTCTATGGGACATCACGGTGTTGTAGCCCGAGCGCTGGGCAAATTGGACGGCTTGAATGGTTTCCGTCAAAGTTCCGATCTGGTTTACCTTCACCAGCAAAGCATTTGCACACTGCTCGGCCACGCCGCGCTGAACGCGCTCGATGTTGGTGACAAATAAATCGTCGCCCACCAATTGCACGTCGGCCCCAAGTTTGGCGGTGAGCTCTTTCCAACTTGACCAATCGTCTTCGGCCAGGCCGTCTTCGATGCTGATCAGTGGATAGCGCTTGGTCCAACCAGCGTAAATATCAATGAGCTCGGAAGACGTAATTTTTTTGCCTTCCCAGTGGTATCGACCGTCTTTGTAAAATTCGGTGGCTGCCACATCGAGTGCCATAAAGACATCTTCGCCCAGATTGTAGCCGGCTTTTTTAACAGCCGAGGACAAAAGCTCTAGCGCCTGCTCGTTGGATTCCAAAGCAGGTGCGAAACCGCCCTCATCGCCCACCGAGGTGGTGAGCTTTTTTTCGATGAGAATTTTTTTAAGGGCATGGAAAATTTCGGAACCCACGCGCAGGGTTTCGCGAAAATTTTGTTGGCGCGGAACGATCATAAATTCCTGAATATCCACGCCGTTGTCAGCATGGGCCCCGCCGTTCATCACATTCATCAACGGTATCGGCAACTGGTGGCTATGAACGCCGCCGATGTATTTGTAGAGCGGCAACCGCGATTCCTGAGCCGCGGCCTTCGCTGTTGCCAAGGAAACTCCAAGGATGGCGTTAGCCCCAAGCCGTGATTTATTTTTTGTTCCGTCGAGCTCAATTAATTTTTGATCAAGCCCCGCCTGATCAAAAACGTCAAAGCCTTCAAGGGCATCAGAAATTTCGCCATTCACATTCTCTACCGCCGAGAGCACGCCTTTGCCCATGTAGCGACTCTTGTCGCCATCGCGAAGCTCGTGGGCTTCGTGAGCACCGGTAGAAGCGCCCGAGGGCACAGCAGCTCGTCCAATCACGCCGTTATTGGTGAGGACTTCCACTTCAACGGTAGGGAATCCTCGACTGTCCATAATTTCGCGGCCGAGAATGGAAACGATTTCTGCCATGTAGTCTCCTCAGATGGGTAAAGGTAAATTTTCGTCGAACGACGTTTTTGACTCTGTTGATTTTTTAAATTTTTCAAAACTCAATGATAAATCCTGCATGGTGGCTTTATTTTTTAACAAGCGCTCACACGCTTCTTCGACCATTTGATTGTAAGACGATTGCACGTGTTGCCAGTCCATGCGGCGCATGGCTTCGTCCACCTGTTTGGTTTTTCGACCCGAGTGAACTAAAAACGTCACAAGCTGTTGCGAGCGAACAAAGTAATCATGGAGTTTTAAAAAATCACTTTTTACAGCCAGCGATTCTTGCAAAAAGAATTCAAACTTCGAAGATGTTTCGCGTAGAAACGTTTGCAGTTCGCGCAGTTCTTCAGAATTTATACTCACGGTTTCGTGAGCGACGGAGCGATTCTCTAAATTCTTTTGATGTTTTTCTAAGCTCTCCATCATGCTGCGCACCCATTGCGGGTTGAACTGGCGGAGATGCATCTCGTCTTCTGGAAGAAGACTTTCCTGCGTTTGTTTCCATAAAATATCGATCTGGCTGTCTTGCCATTTCACCGAGGCCAATGGCTGCCGCATGTAAAGCGGTAAACCCTCGAGCGCCCCAGTGAGATACATTGTGATAAAAGGATATTGCGAAGCGAGGACCGGCAATTGAAAGCGAATCACTTCGCCGTCTTGCCGCCAAGAAGCGATGGGCGGCTCGGGAGAAATAAAATACGAAATAAAACGCGACGGCTGGCAATAAATATCCTGCGGTGACTCCACCATTTTCAAAACACTGTCGAGTACACCCCAAGTGCGCAGCTGTTCGTTTTGTCGCCCGATTTCCCGCAAATAGTTGTCTGGAATGTCGGTGAACAACGCATCGATATCTTTGAGCATGGTTTCCATTTTTTCGGCTTCCAACCAGCACGAGGTGTCGCGCAAAAAATCTTCTGGAACATCAAGATTTTGATAAAAGGGAGACAGGTCCCTTCCTTGACGTTCTAAAAAAGTAAGAATGGAATTGGATACTTTGCAGCTAATGAGCACGCTTCTTTTTCCTCTATTTTCAGAGGTGAAGCAATGGGAATTACGAAGCTTTTTTGTTGGTAAAAAATTTGCTGCGCGGAAACGGAATTCTATTATCCTCGAGTTCACGCATAAATGTGGGCAACATTCCAGTGGGCTCAATTTGCCCCTTCAATTTGCCGTCGGGATTTCGCGTTAAGCTGCTAATTTTATAGATATCTTCGGTTTTATAAGTGCCGTCATCGCCAAGCCCGATGGCTTCCGAGATGGACATAACTTTACGCGACCCATCAGAGACCCGCGAAATCTGCACAACGATTTCAATGGCCGACGAAATAGAATGACGAAGCGCTTTTTCGCTGATTTTGTTCTCCCCACCCATGGCCAATGCTTCGAGTCGAAGCAGAGCGTCGGGCGCGGAATTGGCGTGGATTGTTCCCAAGCATCCCTTATGGCCGGTGTTCATGGCCTGAATCAGTTCCATGCCCTCTGAACCACGGACCTCTCCAACAATGATACGATCGGGTCGCAAACGGAGACTGCTTTTTAGTAAATCGTACATGCTCACTTCGCCTTTGCCCATTTCATCGGCCATTTTTGTTTCAAAGCGAACAACGTGTTCATAGTCGATGATTAATTCGCTAGCATCTTCGATAACAATAATTCTTTGGCCTTTTGGAATCCGACTGCAAAGCAAACCCAGCAATGTGGTCTTTCCCGAACCGGTTCCACCGCTCACCAGAATATTTTTACCAAGAAACATACAGATCTCTAAAAATTGAGCGGCGTCTGGGGTGATGGCTCCCCATTCGATATATTTTTTAAAGTCGATTTTAGTTTTGCTAAACTTTCGAATACTCACTGTGGGGCCGCTCATGGCGCAAGGACGAATCACCGCGTGAATCCGAGACCCATCGGGAAGTCGTGCATCCAAACGAGGTTCATCTTTAGTGATACGTCGCTTTACATACTGAGCAATGTTGTTTATCCCCGCAAGTAAATCATCCTCCGATGCAAAAACGGCATCGGTCTTGTGTAGCTTTCCCCCGCGTTCGATAAAAATATCATTGGGACCATTGATAAGAATCTCTGTAATAGAAGGGTCCTCGAGATACTCGAAGACCGGCGCTAAATAGTTTTTGAGCGACTCTTTAAAGAGATCTTTTTCACTCGCTTTACTCATCGCCTCCCCTTATGATTGCAGGTGGTACAGCCTCTTCGCCTTGCTGCGCCGGCTGACGAATCTGAATCGACGGCACGGGTTGCAACTGCTCTTCGGGACCATACACTAAAACTTTTCCAATAAACTCAGCCTCTGGGCAGTAAAACTGAAAAAGACCTTCTTT
>JAYUKO010000308.1:0-2508 GCA_043764415.1 Bdellovibrionales bacterium
AGGCTTCACCCGCCAAACGCCCTCTTTGTTAAAGTAAACATCCACGCTGCAACCCGTAGAACAGCCATTACAAACAGAAGGCTTATCTTTTAAAAACCATACGCGCTGTTTAAAACGAAAATCTTTAGAGGTCAGCGCACCCACCGGGCAAATGTCCACCGTGTTCAACGAGTAGTTGTTGTTAAGTGGTTTGTCTTTAAAGGTGCCGATTTCGCTTCGGTCGCCGCGATTAAAAATTCCAAGCTCGTTGGTTTTCGTGATTTCTTCGGTAAAGCGAACACAGCGCGAGCACAAAATGCAGCGCTCGGTATCCAACATCACACGCTCACCAAGATCCACAGCTTTGCGCTTGTTGACCTTTTTTTCGGCCATTTCTGGATCGTACATGCCAAATTTCATGTATTGATCTTGCAAGCCGCACTCACCGGCTTGATCGCAAATTGGACAATCCAAAGGATGGTTGATCAAATGGAAATCAAGTCCCCACTTAACGGCGTCTTTCACCATGGGGCTGTTGTTGGAAACCACCATGCCTTCGGTGACTGTTGTGTTGCAGGCGATTTGCAAACGCGGGTTTCCGGCGATTTCCACCATGCACAGTCGGCAAACACCGGCGATGCTCAAAGCCGGATGCCAACAATAGTGCGCAATCTCTTCGTTGAGCTGCTTGAAGGCCTGAATGATGGTCGTGCCGTCTTTAACTTCGACCTGTTTACCGTTAATGGTGCATTTGGGCATAGCTGATTCCTCTAACTTGGGATTTTCCTTCACGGATATAATATTCGAATTCACTTCTAAATTTTGGCACAAAGCTCAATACCGGAAGAGCGGCGGCATCGGAAAGGGCGCAGATGGTGCGACCTTTCATGTTGTCGGCCACTTTACAAAGTGTATCGATATCTTTTTGACTTCCGTTACCGGCTTTGATGGCGCTGACCACTTTGTTGAGCCAGCCTGTGCCTTCGCGGCACGGCGTGCACTGGCCACAGGACTCGTGGTGATAAAAGTGCGTGATCACCCCAAGCATGTCCACCATGCAGCGCGAGTCATCAATCACAACGATGGAACCCGAACCCAGCATGGATTTCATGTCAGCCAAGCATTCGTAATCCAGTGTTGCACGGTTGGCTTCTTCGGCCGTGAGCACGGGAGCCGATGTTCCACCGGGGATCACAGCTTTGAGTGTTCGTCCCGGCTTTAAACCGCCGCATTCAATTTCGATCAGATCTTTTAATTTGTAACCGAGCGGAACTTCGTAGTTCCCTGGCTTCATCACATCGCCGCTCACCGAAAATAATTTTGTGCCCGGGGATTTTTGCGTTCCAAATTTGCGATAGTCTTCCGCACCATCACGTAAAATATAAATCACCGACGCCAAAGTTTCCACATTGTTGACGATGGTTGGCTTGCGAAGGTAGCCCTTCACCGCCGGAAATGGCGGCTTGAGTTTTGGTTGCCCCTTAAGGCCTTCAAGCGACGAAATCATTCCAGTTTCTTCGCCACAGATGTAGGCACCGGCACCGACGTAGATATCCATGTCGTGGGAAAAACCACTGCCTAAAATATTTTGTCCCAAATAGCCAGCCTTGTAAGCTTCTTGAATGGCTTGCTCGAGAACTTTGACAGCAAATTGATATTCACCGCGGATGTAAATGTAGGATTTTTTCGATTGCACTGCAAAAGCAGAGATGATCATACCTTCAATGAGTTGATGGGGAGCGCGCTCCATCATCATGCGATCTTTAAAGGTGCATGGTTCGCCTTCGTCGGCATTGCAGAGCAAATATCTTTCTTCGCCATTGTTTGGCAGAAAGCTCCACTTCATGCCCGTGGGAAAGCCCGCACCGCCGCGACCGCGAAGACCAGAGTCTTTCACCATGGTCACGATTTCTGCTGGCGGCATTTTGAGCGCTTTTTTTAGCATGTCGTAGCCTTTTTTAGCCTGATAGCCTTCGATTCCGCGATAGCTATCGTCTGCGTAATGTTCTGTGAGCATTTTTACTTCAGCCATTATTTAAGCCCCCGCAAAATTTGTTTTGCAGAATCCATTGTTAAATCCTCGTAATAGTCGTCGTTAATTTGCATCATGGGCGCTTTGTCGCAGGCCCCAAGACACTCTACTCGCGTAAAGGTAAACCGTTTATCACTGGTCACATCACCTTCGGCCACGTTGTGCTCTTTGCAAAACTCTTCGATGATTTCGCGCGTGCCAGCCATGCAACAGGCCACATTGCAGCACACTTGCACATGGTATTTGCCCACGGGCACTTGGTTGAACATCGTATAAAACTGAAAAACTTCGTTGATGCGAGCTTCGGGAATATCCATCAGTTGACTCAAATAACCGACGCTCTCGGGGCTCACCCAGCCTGCGTTTTCTTTTTGTACACGAAAAAGACTCGGAATGATCGCCGACTCTTTTGTTTCGTAACGCTTGAGTTCTTTTTTTACAAACTCTTGTCCCTCAGGAGATAATTGAAAATTCATAATGCCCTACCTATCCAATTC
>JAYUKO010000309.1:0-8438 GCA_043764415.1 Bdellovibrionales bacterium
GCACCCTATCGAATTCACCGTTGCTAACACGGACGTGGTCTTCGCCAATTTTGACGGAATCACCTACGGCAAAGGCGCCTCGGTCTTAAAACAGTTGGATTTTTACATTGGCTCCGACAAATTTAAGATGGGTCTTAAAAATTATTTTAATAAACACGCCTACAAAAACACGACACTGCCCGACTTTATGAACGAAATGAGCACAGCCTCAAATATCAATCTTACAGACTGGCAAAAAATGTGGCTCACTATTCCACAGGTCAACACCGCGCAGGTGGCCTATCAATGCCAAAATGGTAAAATCGTCGACTTCCAAATTAAACAAATGGCGGTGCCTCAGCACCCCACACTTCGGGCCCATAAAACTCGAGTTTCTATTTTAAACCCAACAGCTTCTGGTTTTAAAACTTCAAGAACCTTGGATGTGACGTATCAGGGGGATTCCACGTCTGTACCCGCGCTGAACGGCACGACGTGCGCAGACAACACTTTGGTTTTTGCAAACCAAGACGACTTCGATTACGTAAAATTAAATCTCGATACAGCTTCCATCAAAGCCATCGAAGCGTCCCTTGGTAAAATACCCGACGAGCTCACCCGCATCAGTTTGTGGGGAACTCTGTGGGAAATGGTGAGAGATCAACAAATGGTGGCCACAAAGTATTATGACATCGCGATTAAGCACCTGGCCAAGGAAAGCGACATCGAAGTGCTCACTGCGGTGACCGCAAGAGTCATCACTGTTCTCGAGCGCTTTCTTCCTCAGGACGAAAAAGGCAAAGCGGCCTACGCCAAACTACACCCCCAGTGGGTGGCTTTTTTGCTAGAACGCACAAAATCCTCAAAAACCGTGGACGAGCAAAAGCGATGGTTTGATTTTTATTTAGACAATTTAAGCTCTCCGGGAGAGCTCTCCATCGCACAAAACATGTTAGACAAAAAGCCAACCTGGCTTAAATTTTCCATCGATCAAGACCGCCGCTGGCAGATTTTGCAGTACTTAAGCTCCTACGGCGTCAAAGATATTCAAAAGCGCCTCGAGCAAGAAAAGAAAAAAGATCCTTCTCAACGCGGTGAAAACAATTACGAAGCCGCGTTGGCAGCCCAACCAACCTCTGATGTGAAGGAACAAAGATGGTCCTCCATCATTCAAGGCCCACGCCCGGAAATGTCGTTGGGAAAACTAAAACCAATTATGTGGAATCTCTTTCCCATCCATCAAGAAGAGCTTCACCAAAAATTCCAAGATCGCTTTTACTCCCAACTCCAAGCTTTCAAAAAGCAGCCTCCTGAATTTTTATCCACCTTCGTCAGTTTAGCCCCCGCCTTCTGCAATCCCGAAACCCAAGCGAAGCTGCAAAGCTTTGCGCAAAAAAACCAAACACTGCCAGAAACCGTCCTTAAAAACCTAAAAATCTCCGCCCAAGAAGACGACCGCTGCATAAAAATCCGCTCCAAGGTGTCCGCCACTTTGTAATGTAAAAGGAGAATTATGGAAAAAATTCTAAAGACACTTGCAATTCTATGTGTGCTTCAACTAGCTACCGGCTGTGTGTCAAAGTATAAGGGGCCCCCACCAAATTTTGAATTGACGGGAGAATCAGCGAAATTAGAGGTTGAGAAATTTAGATTTCGTGAGGGCTATTGGTCCCAATACCCCAATGGATTTACAATGGGGCCAGAGGCAAAAACCTATTTTACATCTTCACTTGAGCCAGTAATTGCCGAGGTATCGCCTCAGGCAATGCGAGTGATCGAAAAAAGTAAAAAATGGGAGTACCTCGAATGGGCAACTCTAAGCGCTGCCTTAGCAATGCTAATGATCGAAGTAACCGATGACGATGGCGATTTTTTTACACAAGACCAAACTATTCTCTACTACTCGCTGTTGGGAATATCTATTGGATCTAGTTATGTAAGACTGTCTTTCATGTCTCAAGCTGCAGAACAGTACAATCGAGATCTGGGAGCTAGATTCACACCCGCAATCGTGTTCAACATCCCTCTCAACTAAAACAGCGATCCGCTTTACGGTCTCGACTGCAATTGGAACATTGGCACATCCTGAATAGAGCGGCGAGGTCTTGCTGATTGGGATTAAAGAGAAAAGACACTGAACTAAACCAGGTTTACCAAGCACTTCAAGCGAATGAAATTATCGATTACCAAGGCGCCGGCGCACCAAGCAGACGTGGTATCAAAAAAACACAGCGGGCATGGATTAAATATCGTGATGCATGGTGGGCATTTGCAGGGCTGAACTTCCCTGGTATCAGCAAGTCTTCGCTAGAGACAGTTTTGACAGCAGATCGAATATCGAGACTCAGAAAGATCGCGACAGACTGACAAAATCCAGCGCTCCGAGAATCAATGCTGAAATCTCCAGTCTGTGTATTTATTCGCACGGACTTTATTTCCTCGACATACTTTGAAATAATGTCGAGCGTTCCCCGAAAAATCCCCTACTAAATAAGAACCCATTATTTATACCCAAGCGCGATACCGCATGAATATCTAAAACGTTGGTAAATTTGTAACCACATTTTCTGGATTTATAAAAATTGTTTTGATTAAAATTAGTTCAAAAACGAGTTCCGCAGACCCGAAGGGGCGAGGACTGTCCGAGGCTTTTGCGCTAATTTTAATCAAAACAATTTTATAAATCTGGTAGCACTACTTACAAGCTTGCCAGAGCAAGTGATATTCCACTTTGCTATCCACCGAAGCATCTAACGAATCAATGGTTCCCATGACGTCTTCATTCTTTCCGTTGCTTATAGCCATGGCTCGGGTATTGATTTGAAAGTTCATAGATTTTCCACAGCGCGACCAAACCGGCTCCACAGAAATATCACTGGATAAAATATATTCTTCATCCAAGGGTCCACGAAAGGTTTTTTGTCGACGAATTCTGCGGCCCACTTGTTTTCCTGTGGCTGCATCTAAAAACGAATAAATGGCCAGATAGCTTGTACGGCCTTTGTTATTAGGAATCGAATTGTAGCCGCGGTAATCCAACTTTACCACCGTGAACTGAAATCCTGCCGGCACTTCTAGAGGCATGCGCACACTGCAGGTTTTGACATCGCGTTTTTTACCCGTGCTTCGTCCCGCCTGTACAACGTAATTATCAAAAATCACTGAGAGAATTTTATTATCCGGCGATATGGCCACGCCGACAGTTCCTTCCGGACAGCCATTTCCGCCAAGGGAAGGTCGATGTAGTTTGACACCGTTCACTTTGACTGAGTTTTTATTTTTGGGTTGTGCGCCGACTCCTGAATTAAAATTGGCTACACTTTCATCCCCTTGAACAGTGGGATCCGAAGGATCCCACTCGTTGCCTGAAGTTTCTGATTGCGCCTGTCCTTGTCGCATCGTTATTACTAAAGCTAATACAAAAAACATTCGCATCATTTGAAACTCCCGTTAATGACTGACCAACTTACTTACAAGTACGCCACTGTAGATGGTAACGCATTCCCGCGGCGATATCGGCGCTGTCTACCGTCGCTAACACATCTTGGTTTTTGTAATTGGTTTTTGCCAGCATAGACGTGTTGATTCGCAAGTTCACGTCTTGTCCACAAGGCGACCAAACCGTTCCCACGATACCAATTTCGTTAGAAATTAAGTATTCGCGATCCACGGGTCCCATAAAAGTTTTTGAACCTTTAGGCCCTGTGCTTGAACCATCGATGCTTTTTAAGAAGTACTCAACAGTAAAGCGCGCCATGGCTCCTGACGGAACGTAGGTGTAACCTCTGTAGTCCACTTTCAAAACACTGAGGCTCAAGCCCTGTGGCACGTGCACGGGTACCGCCAAGTTACACGTTTTGCGATCGATGGAAACACCAGCGCCTTTTCCGGCCTGTGCTAAAAACGCATCAAAGATCACACTCAAAACTTTGTTGTCTGGTGAAATGGTTGTTCCCACTGTTCCCTGTGGACAGCCTGTTCCCCCGTAGGCTGGCTCACCAAGTGCAATGTCATCGGCTCTCGCCATTGTGCTTGCGATCGTAAAAATTAAAAATAGTACCTGTTTCATGAATCCCCCTCGATTCGTGGTCTGCTGAATGCATACCAACTTAAGTCCAGTCTTAAGAAGTTTGTGGGATAATGTCTAACAACTTAGCTATAAATAATTTCGATGTACTCTATTAGGCTTATTTTTGAGTTGGCGAATTCTCACAATAAACAAGTGAGTTAGCTCTGTTTTGTTTTGAGATTTAAGTTCTTAAATCGTCACCAAAAGGTCGTTATCGTCATCCAAATGAAAAGTAAGTGATCGTAAAAGGGTTCAACAATTTCCCAAAAACTCATTAAACCAAGACTTTCATCCGAACTAAATGCATGATTCGACAATGGTCTGTGCTTCTATTCTGTCTTGCTCTCACCGGCTGCGGCAGTCAATTTTCGTCCATGAAGGCGCTCACAAACCAAAGTTCCTCTTCCGAAGAACCTCTCCCAGACACCGGCGGCAACGTCCCGGCAGGACCGGGCTTTAAGCCTTCCATTTGTTCTGATTTGTCCTTCAATCAAGTGGAGTGGCCAAGCAATGTCTCAGCAAAACAGCTCGACGCGTTCGCATTGGCGATGAATATCACCGGAAGCTTCGAAGGCCACGACGGATGGAGCAACATCGCCAACAACTTTGACGAACAGGGACTGAGCTTGGGACTGTTTAATCAAAATTTGGGACAAGGAACGTTACAACCCTTGATGATTAACTACCAACAATCCACCAGCAATAAAATGAGTAGCTTGTTTTCAACCTCCCAGCGCTCGTCAATAACTTCAATGTTAAACACATGGTTGGCAGCGAATGGTGGAGTCCTCTCGAAGGCCACCGCTCAAACCAGTGTGCAAACAATTCCCGATACTTCCCCTCTTGATAAAAACTTTGATTCGCAGATTTCGCAAAAGGCGAGCAACGCTATAAATCAGGAAAGTGTGGATTGGGCGGTGGCACAGCTTTATTTGGGCACGGAGTTTAAAACTGAATGGAAAACAGCCCTGCAAAATCTATCCGAAGATCCTAAGTATGTGACCCTGCAAATCGAAGCTGCCATCAACCTGCACAACAAAGCCATGGGATATGTGACCAAATATCGCTTCAAGACTCTGTACTCATATCTTTTCTTTTTTGATATCGTTGTGCAAAACGGAGGGATTTCCTCAACCACAGAGTCGCAATACTTAACTTGGGAAAAATCAAACAAAACTGCGTCGGAAGCCACAAAGCTTCTTAAGCTTTTAGAATACCGACTTTTACTGGTGAACTCTCAGTACGTCGCCGATGTGCGTAGCCGAAAAACATCCATCATCAAAGGCACAGGTACCGTGCACGGATCCAGCAGAAACTATCCAGTGGAGTATTGCTCCCCCACTTGGAATTCTTCGATTTTTTAAATTATCCCAAAGCAATCATGAGTAGCGCTAGCGCCCAAAGATAATAACTAAAGTAGGCCAACGATATTCTTTTGGTAAATACGAAACTCAATGCATGCAGGGCACAGTAGCCAACAACAAACGAAACTGCCGCACCAATAAAATAAAAAGGCATATCCTGCGACGAAATCGTGGCATCACTGAGCTCCAGCAAGCAGGCCCCAAAAACAGCTGGGATAGATATCGCAAAACTATAAAAAGCGGCTACGGGGCCGGCGACGCCAAAAAGAAGTGCGGTGGCAATTGTGGAACCAGAGCGACTGAGTCCCGGCAACACCGCTAACCCCTGAGCCACCCCGATAAAAAAGGCTATTTTTAAATCAATCTGCGCCAACACATTGGTTAAACTCACGTCATCCCGTCCAAGCTTGGTGTTTTTCTTTTGCGCGAAAAACAACGCAAGACCAGATAGTGCGAAAAACAAAGCCACCAAGTACAAACTTGTGGTCTCGAAATCAAAATATTTTTTCATCAACAAGCCAATGATTGCCGTGGGAACCGATGAAACAAAACCCAGCAATATAAACTTCCAGTCGATCATCTTTAAAAGATCGCGAAAATAAAAACACAGAACAGAAAGTAGTGTCCCCGCGTGCAAAGTCACATTAAACGCAAGAGATCCGCCCTGAAATCCCAGAAGTCGTTCCATCAGGACAAGATGCCCATCGCTCGAGATGGGTAAGAATTCAGATATCCCCTGTACAATGCCCAAAATAATTGAATGCAGTAAGTCCATGATTCTTCTCCCTATGGCAGAAGAATACGTCGATTTTTATTTAAATGCACGGAAATCGAACCCTGGCGAGACGGCATGGACCACTGAAGTTTATAATCTCCGAATGGCAAATCCTTGTGCAAAAAGGGTGTGTATTGTTTTTTGATAAGAACCATTTTGTCGTTTCTCTTTTGGTACAAGTTGACCTGTGCCCAACGAAAGCTCCGCACCTCTAGACGAAACCTGTTGGCGCTTCCTTCGAACACTGTGGCCGGATGAAGGGCGTGGGAATACGCCATCATCAAAACACCCACCAAACTAGCCACCCAGGGGGCCGCCAGCCGCTTTGCTTCGCTTTTTTGTGTGGGCTCGGCCAAAATTGTTGTTTGCACACTTTCTTTTTTGCTGGCTTTTAGTTCGATGATAGTTTTTGCAAGTTCATCGCGTTGTTTGGATGCTGAAGTGAGCGGCAGAAAGCGTCTCGCTTCACCATCTTCGCAAACCAGCGAGTTTGTATCTTTGAGCGATTCCATTCTTTGTCGGGCCTGATCCCGGGTGTAGATGCGTTCTCCGGTTTCCAATTCGTGTTTTATAATTCCAAGGGAAAATAAGTCGGATTGAGCGGTTTGTTCGTTTTGTTCCCAGGCTTCTGGCGATAAATAGGCAACGGTGCCAGCGGTCGCCTTTTTTTGTAAACTAAAACCAAAGTCCAAAAGCTTCACCACCCCTTGTTTGGTGATAAAAATATTTTTGGGGCTTAAATCGCCGTGCTTAAGATTATTTTTTTGTAAGTCTTTAAGCCCGGATTGCACCTGAGCCACGATTTCGTCGATCAAACTTTGCGAAAAGCGAATTCGCCGCAAACACTCATCAAGCGTGATCCCATCTAAGTACTCCAGCACCAAAACCGGCGTCTTTTGCGTGTCAATCCAACCGTAAAACTTCACACAATGAGGGGAGTCCACCCGGCCCAGGGCGTGCACCTCCTGTGCAAATGTTGGGACTAAATCTTTGGACTTAAGAATTTTAAGCGCCACCGTTTGTTCAACACCCCAATCACGGTGCTTTTTAATAGCCTTATAAACACAACTAGTTAAGCCTTCCCCCAAAAGCTCCACGAGGTTGTAATTGTTGATTTTGGCGTACTTTTTGTGACCCATACCTAGGCTCATTTACAAAATCTTTGCCAATATGTATGACCATGTCCGAACTTTTTAAAACCTCCTCCAAAGAGCTGCTGGCCGCCGTTTTGTAGTGATGATCCAAATAATATTTTTGGACTTCCTCCCGGCACCGACCGGCACTGATGTATTTAAAGATTTGTTTGTGGGGCAATGGAGGATTGTGCTCAAGGGAGCTTAAACACCGCCGGTTTAAAAAAACCAATAGCGGACCACGGCTCAACTTTGCAGTGGCGGCTTTATTAAGCCATTCAAAACATGAAGCCGGGATCCAGTTTTGCCTAATTTCGATGTCACATCTTTCCTTCAGGATGCGTTCTTGGAGAAAGTCGTGATGAATGCTTTCGATTTGTGCTGACGTTTTGGCTTTCATTAAGGCACCTGTATCGCGGCCTGCATCGGCACCAACTAGGGCAATGACGGTTAAGAGTATCGGCATCATCTCGCCACCTCCGCTAGCAATTGCGCAAGCAGCGGTCCCAAAAGAATCACCATCAGGGCTGGGAACTGTAAAAACAAAAGCGGGATCATAAGTTTGTAGGGCAATGTTGCAAGGTGTTGTTCCAATTGCTCTTCGCACACAAAACGCAATTCCAATTCCAATTCGCGCACGGGAACAATAAGACTCACCCCCTGCTGTGATAGCATCAACAAATCCCAAATGGCTTTTTGGTAACTGCTTTTGAAGATGGGCTCTGCAATCACCAGCTCGCCGAACTCTTGCAAACGCAACCAGTGCCTCAGCATGAGACAGAATTCGTTTTGAAACTGCGTTGTGTACTTTTTCACTGCCGAGCGCGCCGTTCCGCCCGACTCGAGTTCGTAAAGTAAATCCAGGGTAAATTGGTAA
Organism: Bdellovibrionales bacterium; assembly: GCA_043764415.1. GTDB lineage: Bacteria > Bdellovibrionota > Bdellovibrionia > Bdellovibrionales > JAGQZY01 > JANPLN01. The sequence goes on from JAYUKO010000309.1 coordinate 8,198, forward strand.
GGCGGAGCTAAATGTTCCATCGAATGCGCCTTCCTATGCTGAGCACAGTGATCATTCCCGCCAAATAAAATGCCAACGACAGCGTCACCAAACCTTTGTAGTCCTTGAGCGAAAACATAAAATAGTTGATTGCAAAGATCCCCGCATAGATCAGCGACATTAAAATCATCTGTAATTTGATTTGTCCGCGGATTCGCCCCGACCTACGTCGGAACTTTTCGACAATCATTAACCTCCTGCG
>JAYUKO010000310.1:0-8407 GCA_043764415.1 Bdellovibrionales bacterium
TTTGGTTTTTACCAGTGGTGCCACGGAAAGCATTCACACCGCTCTCGCGGGCTGGACTATGGCGCAAACGACGACACAATTACAGACGCAAAAGTCTGCGCAGCAGACAAATCAACAGACCTGTCACATCATCACTTCCACCATCGAACACAAAGCCACCTACGGTGCTTGCAACCTCTCGCAAAAACTAGGCGCACGAATTTCCTACGTGGAATGTGATTCTTTGGGGTTTGTACGTTTGGATCAACTGGTTCAACTTATAAAGCCAGGCGAGCCTACTTTGTTTTCCGTCATTCATGGCAACAACGAAATTGGCACCATCCAGAATCTTTCCGAAATCTCTGAGCTCGCTCGCAAGCATTCCTTTGCACTGCATGTGGATGCCGCCCAAAGCATTGGCAAAACGCCAGTCCCTATCGACCAACTGTCTGTGGATTTTTTATCCATCTCGGGCCATAAAGTTTATGGTCCTAAAGGCGTTGGCGCCCTATACATCCGCAACACCAATAATTTTGAATCGCTGTTTTCGGGCGGTGGCCAAGAGATGAACCTTCGCGCCGGGACACATAACGTTCCGGGCATCGTCGGCTTAGGGCGCGCCTGCGAGTGGTTTTCTGCAAATGGACCAACTGAGGCCTTACGCCTCCAGCATTTGCAAAATCGCCTTCGCGAAAAACTCGCTACACTGGCAGACCTTTTACAAATCAACGGTCCTCTGCAAAGTCGGCTCCCCACTAATTTCAGTATTACTCTCAAAAAACATTCTCTCGCAGACCTTGAGGCGAATTTTGAAAACATCGCTTACAGTTCGGGCTCTGCGTGCAACTCGGGTCCGCACGATCCAAGCCATGTTCTTAAAGCCATCGGTGTGGACGAAAAAATTGCCGCGAACACTTTGCGAATTGGCCTAGGACTTTACTCCACTGAAAGCGAAGTGGATTATTTTTGTGAATCATTATTAAAAACCCTTAAAAAAGGATAAAACCATGCGAGTGATTTTGGTGTTGATTTGTTTTGTTGGAAGCGTTCGCGCGGATGCATGGGGCAAGCGTGGTCACGAAACTGTCGGTAGCTTAGCGGCGCAATTGCTTGCCAAAGAACACGCACAGGGTCGCTTTTTAAGCAGCCACGCCTTCGACATGGGTTTTTACAACAACGCCCCTGACCTGGTTTGGAAAGCTGATCCAGAAACCTACAAAAAAGAGTTTCCTCAACACTTTTTAGACCTGGAAATTTTTGATCGCGCCTTTGCAAAAGCTGCGCAAGCGTCACCACCTGTTACTGCGGCGCCGCCGAACACAATAAACGCCTCGGGTGCAGCCATCGCGGCTCCATGGAACTCCTCGCGCACCGAGTTTTTTAAAACCTTTCCCGACCTCGACGAAAAAGCGGGGCGTGCTCCGTGGCGTATTCAGGAACTCTGCCTTCGCCTCGATAAAATTGTTCAGAATTTAAAAAAGAAAAACCTCAGCAAAAAAGACCATCATCAGCTGCAGGAACAATGGCTCGTTACTGCAGGGATACTAGGGCATTACATTGCCGATCTCGCACAGCCCATGCATGTGACCGAAAACTACGATGGTCAGCTCACCAAGCAAAAGGGGTTGCACCATTGGTTTGAGGAAAACATTGTCGATGACCTCTACCCAGCGATGACCGATGAAGTCTATAAGAAAGCCCAAGGTCAGTGGAAAAGTTTTTATCAAGCTCATCAAAAAATGACGGCCTTTGATTTGAGCCTCGAGCTCGTGAAAGATTCCCACAAAAATTTAAAACGTGTTTTAGACTTGGATAAAAAACTGGGGCGCGCCTCGGAACGGAAAGTTTCGGGTGAGTATCGCGAGCTTGTGATCGATCGTCTGAGCACGGGAGTTTTGTTTTTAGCCACCATTTGGGCTCAGCATTTGGATTGGCCGTACGACGGCGATAAGTTTTTTAACTTTGTGCTTAAGCCTGATTTCATTGAGCTAGGCACTTAAGGGCCTTGAATTACGAGGTCCTTCGCTCCGCTCAGGAAGACGGGCTGCGCCGAGCCAAAATTTTAGAAAATGTAAGTTGATATCGACATTAAACCGATTTCTGATGTTTGAAGGGTCTTGGGTGGTCTTTCTATATTCGGGGTGGGTCGATGAAATTTTTAATACTATTATTGCTTTCCGTTAACGTATCTTCAGCAGCGCTTGCAAATTCACGTCGCATTCAGTTTACGCAAAAAATTGTGGGTGGAATGGATGCAAAACAAGGGCAAGTTCCTTTTATCGTTTCACTCAGAAAGTATGGACAGCATTTTTGTGGTGGGTCCTTGGTGAAAGACAATTGGGTTCTCACTGCAGCTCATTGTATTGAAGGCGGCGGAGACCCAGATTATATTTTGCTGGGCTCGTTAAAAAGCGACGAAACTAAAAACTCTCAAAAGATGAACGTTGCAAAAGTGATCGTCCATCCAAACTACAATAAATCCACCGCTTCCGGATCAGATTTTGCGCTGATCAAATTGCAAAAGAGTGCGAGCCTCACGCTGGCCGAGATCAATCAAGAAAATATAGAGACAAGTTCTGTAAAACAGTTTTCGGTGGCTGGCTGGGGATACTTGTCAGAGAATGGCTATACTAGTGCCGCTGAGCTGCAGATCGTTGATGTTCCCTACGTGGAGCAAAATAAATGCGAAGAGCAGTTTCAGAATATTGAAAAGTCAGAAACTCCCTACTTAGACACCACGATGTTTTGCGCCGGCTATGAAGAAGGCAAAAAAGACGCTTGCCAGGGTGACAGTGGCGGTCCGATTTTTTACCAAGATCAAATCACGCAAAAATTTGTTCTGGTGGGAGTTGTGAGCTGGGGCTATGGCTGCGCGCGTGAAAACGTGAGTGGCGTTTATAGCAATATTGCCAGCGAATATTCGTGGATCAATAAGACCATCGAGAACAATTAAATCGTGGACGGCAAGGCCAACACATCGCCTTTGCCGGTATAAAAAACTTTAAACCAGGGCGCGTACTGATCATTTATAAAGCGCGTCGTCCAAGGCTCTGTGCCCTTCCAAATTAAGCGTGAGTAGCGAAAAAACACTCTTGAAGAGTCTGGATTCCAATCGGCTGCCACGGTGGGATCAAGAGCTATCTTGTCTCGATCGTACTGCACAGATGTGCAACGAAACTCGGGATGAACTTTTGTTCCCATCACGTAGGGCTGAGTGACCTCGAGAGCCGCAAAGAGCTTGGCACTGGAAGTAGCATTCACCATCGATGGGTTTAAAACCATTAATGGGGCTAGCTCTGTTAAACCAGAAACGTGATACAAAAAAGCATCGCGCTGCTGGAGATCGTAACTCCCGTAGGCCCCCACACTGCGAAGATTCGCACAGCTGCTCAACACAAATCCTGCAGGAACCGTGTACTGCGTGGTAATGTCCTGGTTTAGGGCCGTTTTTAACTGCTGTAGGACTGTGTTGTTATTTAAAATGATATTTGCATACACCCGAATCATCAAATGCCGAGTCTTCCAGTTATTTTTTAAACGCCCATCGTTTGGCATGAGACTTCCCATAAACGTAACTTCTTTAGCGTCCATCCGAGTTGCCAGGTTACGAACGGCAGTGATCTGCACTTGATTCATCATTGGAAAAATCAAATCCGCCACCGTAAAAAGTTTTACAAAAAATCGCTCGTTGATAGGGTTGCCGTCGCCGACATAGGTTGCATTCCAATCGATGATAAATTTGGAAACGGCGTTGAGCGCGTTCACTCGATCCATAGGAGTTTTTGCAAAGTACACGCAAAATGCCACATCCAGAGCCTTATCAAAAGCCGCTTTCACGTCTTTCATCGCGGCAATTTTAGGATCTCCAGGTAAAAGCCCTTCATCATAAACAATGGGTGAATATTTAACAGTGGCCTCAAAATCCAAACGTCTGGTTTCACATTGGTTCGCGAGATTGTTTACGGCTTTGATAAAATCGGGATTGGTCTCCATAAAAGTCCAATTCATTTTAAAGGCCTCAACCATTGGCGTCACGTCCGTCGGAAGAACATAGGCTTTGCCGGGAGGGGTGACTGTAGGGTCTACCGGAGGATCTTGTGTGTCGTCGGTGGATTGTTGTTCCATGGAGCCGAATTTTGAATCGTAATCAGAACCACAGTTTTGAAAGAAGAATAGTAAGACAACGAGTGGAATAGTAATAAAGAAATATTTTTCATTTTTTTTAAATAACAAAATGCCCCCGCATTGATTCTTTATAGAATAATCTAAATTTGGGAGTTTTTTTGGATTTTTTACTGCGATCTCAGAGTGATCCAGTACTCAATATCATTTTGAGATGAGATCTTTCTAAACGCCGAACGAAGAGCCACAACCGCAGGTGCGAGTGGCGTTGGGATTGTTAAAAACAAAGCCCTGACCATTGAGGCCACCTTGGTAATCCAAGTTCATGCCGACAAGATACAAGTAGCTTTTCTTGTCGATTACAATTTTCACGCCTTGGCTTTCGATGATCTTGTCGTCGGGCCCGGCGTCCTTGGAGAAATCCAATTTGTAAGACATTCCCGAGCAACCACCGGTCACCACATTCACACGCAATAAAGCGTCTCCAGCCATGCTTTCGCTGGCTTGGAGGTGGGCGATTTGTTTTGCGGCGTTTTCGGTAACTTGAATCATGAAATCATCATAGCAAATTTTGAGATTTTTTTCATCATCTTTTGCCTTGTGGGCGATTTCGAGAAGATCGGCCGTTCTGATTGTTGCCGCGGTTGCCTTGGTTGCCCTGATTGCCTTGCGGCTGCCGCTGGCGTTGCTGCTGAGGCCTACCCTCTAACCCCTTAGAATCGCGAGAAAAATCATTATAAAACGTGTCGTGGCCCGGGCGCTCTTCCTTGGGGTCAACGCTGGTCACAAGCTGCGCGTCTTCTTTGTATTCCTCGATCAGCACACCTTTTATCGCATGGGACTTTTCACCATCTGGGCGATTTGCGCGCCCCTGTGGCCGCTTGGCAACGCGATGTTCTTTTTCGAGCTGTTCTGATAAGTCCACAACCACGTCGCCGAAGCAGCGAAGTTGGCAAGACAACCGACTCTGATCTACATAGTAAGCCGTGCCGATAAGGCTGAGTTCCTTGGACGAAGGGTGAGGCACATTGTTCTCACCCTGTTTAATTTGAATTCTGCATTCAGCGCAGGACGGAAGCCCCTTACACACCGACTGAATATGTAAATCATGTCTTTGAGCTAAGTGCAGCACGGTCTCGTTAAATTCGATCTCGTGCTCCACATCCATTGGCAAAAATTTTACTTTCATTTTAGCACCCTAACTTATCGAGCATGCTCCACAGCACGAGTTTCGCGAACCACAGAAATCTTAATCTGACCTGGGTACTTCATCTCTTTTTCGATCTTGCGAGCGATATCGCGACTCAACATCACCGATTGTTCATCTGTTACACGGCTGCTATCCACGATCACGCGAATCTCACGTCCCGCTTGAATAGCGAACGTTCGCTCCACACCTTCAAAGCTGTTGGCGATGGATTCAAGATCTTCAAGACGTTGAATATAATTTTCGGCCATGGACTTGCGAGCACCCGGGCGAGCACTACTTAACGCATCAGCAGCTTGCACAATGTACGCTAGCAATGTGCGTGGTTTTTCGTCCTCGTGATGGGAACGAATGGCGTGGCACACGGGCTCTGGTTCACCGTAACGTTTTGCAAAGTCGGCACCAATCACCGCATGCGATCCTTCAATACTATGATCCATGGCTTTTCCAAGATCGTGCAGGAGTCCTGCACGGCGAGCCATTTTTACGTCGGCGCCCATTTCAGCCGCCATCAAGCCGGCGAGCATGCCCACTTCCATGGAATGGCTGTAGTTGTTTTGCGCATAGGATGTTCGGTACTTTAAGCTGCCAAGAATTTTATGAATCTCGGCGTTTACACCGTTGATTCCTAAATCCATACAGGCTTTTTCGCCATCCATTTTGATCGATTTAAAAAGTTCTTTTTTGGTTTTATCCACCACTTCTTCGATACGACCGGGATGGATTCTTCCATCGATCATCAGGGTCTCAAGAGCACGGCGAGCCACTTCACGGCGAACCGGATCGAAGCCCGAAATCACAACCGCTTCGGGGGTTTCGTCTAAAATCAAATCCACACCGCACATGGCTTCGATGGCGCGAATGTTTCGCCCTTCTTTGCCGATGATCTTTCCTTTGAGCTCTTGATCTGGGAGCGGCACCACAGTAATGGTTTTTTCGGCCGCGTACTCCCCGGCGAAGCGCGAAATTGCCATGCCAATGATGCGTTTGGCTTTTTGCTCAGCCTGCGCTTTGGCGTCTTCTTCTACGGCGATGACCATTTTTGCGGATTCCGATTCCACTTCTTCCTTGAGAGCCTGTTTCATTTCTTCTTTGGCTTGATCTTTCGAAATGTTCGAAATGGACTCAAGTTTTTCAGTCAACTGACGATTTTTTGTCGCGTTTTCTTCTTTGACCGATTCCAATCGTGTTTCTTGCGCTTTTAATTTTTCTGATTTTTCACGCATCTCGAGTTTTTGTTTTTCGAGCTCTTCCTGCTTGCGCTTAAATTCACGCTCAAGCTCTTTGCCACGCTCATCAAGTTTTTGCTCAACCTGGCGCGATTGATCCTTTTGCTTGCGAACTTCGCCTTCTAAATTTTTACGCATGCGCTGGTCGGCTTCGCGCGCTTTATCAGCTGTTTCTTTTTCGATGCGAGCGGCATCGGAACGCGCTTTGTTGATAATGCGAGCGGCTTCGTTTTGCGCCGTCTTTTTCTTTTTGTTTTCCACCGCCATTTTATAGCCAGCGAAAGCACCTACACCTAAAACGATTCCTACAATTAAATAAACAATAGACATTGCGTCCATAACTACTCCTTTGTTGCAGAACTTCGAATCACCTGTTCTTCGGTGATCACAAAATCCATACCTATATCCCAGGCATCTGTTGGAAGACTTGTTTCGCTCACTCGTGGTGAAAAACAAACTCCTACCTTAAGCCCCTTAAATTGTTGAAGTGCACGATCGTAAAAAGATTTTCCTCGGCCCAACCGCTGCCCGTGGCGGTCAAAAGCTTGTCCTGGAATCAACAGTCCGCGAACTTGTTTAAAGTCCACTTGTTTAGAGTTTTCGGCGGACGGTTCTTCAATGCCGTACGCACCTCTAAAAAAACTCGCATGTTGTTTTGGAATCCAAAAGCTGAGATCTAATCCGCTCACCTTGGGAAAGGCCCAGGTGATATGCGATGATTGCTCTATGGCCGGTACCACAGAGGCTTCATCGGAGAGGGGTTGGTATGCGCACCAAATGCCCTTTTCTTCGTTTAAAAACTCAACCAAATGTTGGGTCAATGTTGCTTGCTTTTTAGCCAGCTCCACGCCCAGCCCTTCACGCCATTTTTTATCCAGCTGACTGAAGTGCTTTCGCAAGGTTTCCTTGCTTTCCAATGATGGACTCCAAAAGTTCCAGTGACGCTTTAAGGAATTTCCCTTAAATTCGCAAACCATTTGCGAATTTAACGTGCACTATGTATTGGAAATTTGTAGATCCGAGAGAATGCGATTGGCGAGATTTTCAATGTGATTTAGTTCCTGACTCGTACTCTGCTTAAAAACATAAAGATCTTCTGCAAGTCGAAGGCAGGCTAATACTAAAGCTTTTTGTGGCGATATTTTTGCGACCTCAGCGTCAACACGTTTGTTGACCATCTCAAGAATTTCATCAAGCGTATGATGATTGTGCGAGGTTTTAAGTCTCATTGAAACACCAGCGATATCAATCTCGTGACTTGTCAGTTTTTCGGCTGACGTGCTGGTGCTGACCATTGCTAACTCCAAATCTAAAATAAACAAATTTCCTAATATTATTAGTAACATGTGCTTTGAGTTTTGGTCAATAAAACAAAGGGCCTAAGCATGGCCCTTTGTCGTAGATTTGACTGTTTTTTTAGCAGGTTGCTTAGGCTTTAGTCCAAGACATGCACCAGCCGTTTTTGGCGACAGCTTTGCCAGCGAAGATTTCGCAAGGCGCGTAGGCGGCGTCTTTTGCGCCTGGCTTGCATACTGTGTCTGCTGCGGAACACTTGTTCCACTTTTGGCAGTTAAAGCAGTTGGCTTTTTTATCGGCTCGTTCTGGTCCCGCTTTGCTGGCATCGGCCACATATTTCATTGCCTTAGAAAGAGGCTCTGACTCGCTAAGAGCGTTGGCTGGAGCTCCGGCGGCGAAGGAAATTCGCGGAATAACGAAAGCAATGGGTGAAAGGGCAAGGACTTGTAGTATCGAGCGTCTTTTGATCATATTAACTCCTGGTTGATCGTAATTGAAAACTTAATGAAATATAAAAGACCGTCAATTGAATGTCCAGCTTGTTTTTGAAAAAGTTTACGATTTGTTAAACTTT
>JAYUKO010000311.1:0-2487 GCA_043764415.1 Bdellovibrionales bacterium
CTTTTCAGGATTCGAGTGAACAAGCGTGCCGATCAGAGTGAGTGGAAGACTTGAAAGAACAGGGGCCTCTTCTTTTTGCTTATCTTGGCCCTTCACCATGAGCGCATCAGGAATAAATCCATCCGAAGAAAAAATATTTCTAGATACTATATTGTTGTAAGTGCCGCGTCCTACAAAGCTTTCAGAGGCATTGCTGCGCGGGCGAGAGGGGGGTGCAGATTGTGGAAGCATCAAATCGCGATATTCAAGGATCACCAAATCAGCTACGCAAAAGCCAATGAAAATAGCGAGAAGATATGGGTAAAGCTTCTCAAAAGGGACTTTGTCGCCCTTTGACTTTCCGGCCTTGTTTGGTGCACTCACAGTTGTGTGTTCCTTTGTTGCAGATTCCTAACATAAAGACTAGCACCGCATCATAAAAAAGAGCACTGGACCAAGGTCTCAAAAACCTTAAAAAAGCACACAATTTTAAAAACTTAAGTATGATAGCTATATGAGAATTCTCTACTTCACGGACGGAGCAGGAATTGACTTGATCGGAATACGGCAATCACTCATGCGTATTCCAGAAGTCTTGTCATCACTGAGAAAAGGCCAGGAACAGGCCAAATATGTTGATCTAATGACAGTGATGTCTTTAGACGAGGTTGAGTTTAAACACACTCCAGCCGTTCTGCGCACGCTCTTAATAAACCTAGTTCAACGTGGCTTGCATCAGCGCTGGGTGAATCGTGGTCACCGCGCGGATTTGATTTTAAGACGCATTAACTTCAGACAATTTGCAGACGTGAAAGTCGAAATTCATGAGTTTCTAAGAGATAAGTCGCAAGGCTTGCGAGTCAATCCTGAAAATTTACAGTTGATGCATTTTTTAAGTCAGGTTGAAGTTACTATCATCGGCCCAGGATATGATGAAATTGAAATCTGGTTGCGCCGTGAAAATTCATCACGCTCGGATATCAAGGTTTTGATCAAAGATGTCATTGCGTCAGATCCACAGCTGGATTGGTTTTGGCCGCAGGTCAAAGAGAGCTTCGTCAGTCACTGCTGAAATCTCCGTCGAAAAATTATACACTGTATACACGATACACACTGTCTATGTAGAGCAAGTTCGGCGATTTAAAGTCTAAATTTCATCAGTTATCCACAACATTTTGGTATTTTATTGGAAATACTTTATTTTTCTGTGGATAACTTCATATCTTTCGTTTGATTTACCAGATTCACTTTTTACTAGGCCGGAAAAGTTTCCAGCTGATTCAATAGTCGCAAAGCTTTGGACAGATTGAAGCCCAAGCACGCACGATGGCCCGAGGCTATCATTGCCGATGTTGATTTGACGTTGGATTTGTTGAATCCATATTTTTTTGATTTCAGATTTCCAATAACACCTTCGACTTGTGCTCGTTCGCATTTTATTTTTTCCGACATCTTCGTCGACACGCTCCACTCGGCCTGGCCAGTCGGAGCAATACCCACATTCTTGACTCCGAGTTTTTTTGCATTGCGAATGTTCTTTTGACTGTAACCACCCCTGTCGAAACCAAATGTTTCTGGCGCCTGTCCAAACAGCTCGATATGTGCCTTGATTGAATCTATGCAAAACTTCTTGTCCGATGCATTTGCAAGATCGTCCATAACAAAAGCCTGGACAAATCCATCGACTCTGCTGATGCCCCATTTGATTCCAAATTCGACTGATTTCCCAGATTTGCCGCGAACGATTGAATACAACTCTGACATCTGTAGGTGGATGATCTTTTTGGGTGCCACAAATCCTGTTTTTATGAAATGCAAAATCTGTGGAAATAGAGTTTTCATTAAGTCTGATATTCTTTGCAGTTCCAATACAGATTTGTTTTTTATATTTACTGATTGAGACAAACTGCTTTTTAGCAACTCGTGAAGCTCCATCGTTGTATGGTATATTTTTTTGCCTATTTTTTGTTTCTGCTCTTTCGTCTTTGCAAACAAATGTGATGCGCGAACCAGAGATTTTACTTTCTTTGAAATCTCTTTTACTTTGGATTTTATCTTTGAGCATTTGCTGCCAGCTTTTGCAATTGCCTTTGAAACAAGCTCCGTAAATCTTTTCATCAGGCCCACTTCGTTTGGATACGGAATCATTGCTTCTTGCGCCGTCGTGTCTGACATCATTGAAGTTGAGTCTAAAATTCCTAAATTTTGCGCCTCTATTAAAAATGTCTTGTTTAGCCTTTCCATCCCCTCTGGACCCAGCATTTGTACAAAATCGAAAATTGTAATGTGATCTGGCGACCAACTGGAATCCATTAAATTGCAAAGGAATCTCGCAGGTGCGTAATGTTTGATCTGATCTTCGGCTTGTCGGTACGTGATGCTTCGAACTGACATCAGCGCCACTGCGCCCAGCAACTCTCGATAGTGGGGCTCTGGGCCAACTAAGGCTTTTACTTTTGAAGCTCTGATGTTCATAGCTATTTCGATTTGTTCTGGCCACGGAATCAC
>JAYUKO010000312.1:0-2473 GCA_043764415.1 Bdellovibrionales bacterium
ATCGTTGTAAATTAATTGGGTGCCACTTTCTAAACTGAGCACGATGTGATCATGCTGTTTTCGCTGGGTGTCTTTGCGCCAACTGCCCGTCATTCCAAGATGCGAAATAAGATAGAACTTCTCAGTTTCTAATAAGATGTACTTAGCTCTGCGAAATAGCTTGAGGATTTTTTGTCCTTTGATTTTTTCAGTAAAAGAGTGGGGCAACTTCCAGCGCAGATCTTTGCGCAAAAATTCGATTTGCTCAATAGGATCTGTTGGCTTAATAAGCTTCTTTAAACCTTCTTTAACAACTTCAACTTCGGGGAGTTCTGGCATAGTGTGTATAGCTATTTGATTTCGCTGATTGATGCAAGTTTGTTTTAAGACGACACAGATAAATGATTTTTGCGCAGGTTCACGCGCAGGCATTCCTTTAAAAAAGCGCGGATATCGACCAAAGCGGCAGCCCCATGACGGGCGCGGGAGGCCTTTCCCACTTCAAACAGCGAGCGCCACTGGCCGAACATAACCCGGTAGGCTTCGCGCACCTGCGTGCGTTCGTCGTAAATGTGGGTGATGTCGGCACCGGCTCCGTTGATTTCAACAATTTCGAAATCTTGACCAAGAAGAAGGCTTTTGTGATCCTTATAGCACACATCAAACCGTCCAAAATAAAAATTTGGCAACCGGTGGGCTAGCCTATCGATGCGTTCTCGAAGAGCTTCGCTGCGCAAATGCTGGCCATCGATAAAAATGGCGCCTTGCGAATGATTTCCACACTCTGAAAGATAAACTTTTTCATCGGCAGCAATGACGTTTTCAAGAGACATTCTATGGCGACCGAAATAGAGAGGAGCGATGATGCGCGCGCGGCGGTCATTTAAAATAAGGTCGCCTAATTTAGTTTTTCCATCGCCGACAACAAAGGGGAAGTCCTTATCGGTGATCGAACAAATTTCGCCGCGCTCTTCTCCGGGGTGACGAATATAAAAAATCCCGGCTTCGCGGGCAAAACGACTCTTTTGCTGAATAAGAAAATCAAAATTAGCGTGCTCAACGTAGGACTTGAAGTCTTCCATGCTTTTTATAATCCGCACGGCGAAACCACGCTGCCCGATGTTGGGTTTGGCAATAAAAGGAATCTCAAATTGATTTTCTTGCAAGGCCGATTTAATTTTTTCAAAGTCGCTGGCGGCGGGAAATTTTAAAACTTTTAAAGTGGCTTTATCCATGGGATCTAAATATTTAAGAATCTCCCACTTGGTTTCGCCGATGAGGCCACCGTTGAGAATATCGGGGTTGGCATAGAAGGGATGAAAGAAGCTGCCGTTTTTAATCGACAGGTAGACGTAATAAGGAACAATGGGTGCATAGGCGAACCATGCCGGCCAAAATTCAAAAATAAACCAACGGCGCCAGGTATGCAGTAAGCTTTTGCGATTCCACGGATCAAGAACGAGCGGCAAGAGCATTCGCAAAATTGCGAAGGCCGACACAAGAATCATAAATCCAAAAAGCCAATGATTTGAAAGCATCTTAAGAAGCGCACCGCCCCCGGTGAAAGCTACAAAAACCCAAGCTGACACGGCGAGCGGGATTAAACTAAAAAATCTCCAGGCTGGGTAAGTGGCGAGCCCGGCGCCCGTGTAAGTGACAAAACGAGTTCCCGGTACAGCTCGCGCGAGTACAATGGCCCAGCCAATGGCTTTGAGGTGGCGGGGTTCTTGAACAAAGGTTCGCACTTTTTGCAAAAGTCGGGATCGCAACAGCCATGGTGATACATTCGCTGCTCTACCTAATAAATAAAGCATAACATCACCGCTTAAAATTCCAAAAAAACAGGCCGCATAAGCGGCGGCCCAGGAAATTTTACCCTGCGCCACCAACAGCAAACTGCCGGCGATAGCCCAGTCTTCAACAACATATGTAGTTAATAAAAGGCTCCAAAATAAACTCAATGGGTCCACAATTCTTTTCGATAACGAGCAAAGCAGCGGGCGCCCGCGTTTAGGCGCAGCAGCGCTCCCTCGGCAATGAAAGGTGATAAATTGGGTTGTTGGATGATCAGTGGCTGAATCACTTGGGCGTTCCAGTCTTCGGAATGTTTCTTATCGAGAGTCGAATGCAGCAAATAATATCTTTGGGCTTCGCTGCTTAAACCCAATCGCTTGAGTCCGTGATAGACGTGCAAAGCGCGATCGGGAGCGGTCATCTCAATGATTCCTAAGGCGCCGATGGAGTGATAGGCATAGCGACGGTTGAGTGCAAGTCCCATTAAAATATTGGCAAGAGCCAGAGACTCTGGAACAATTTCCTCGAGCGGCGACGGGGGTATTTGTAATTCCTGCGCCAGGCGAGTCAACATGGGGCCGTGCATGCCGCGTTCCTGACCACGACCCATTTCGTCCCAATAATTGCGCGCCATTTCGAGTTTTGCTTGCGTCGGCATTTTAATTTGTGTGAGTGCAGTTAAATCTTCAAAGCCGGCCTC
>JAYUKO010000313.1:0-2463 GCA_043764415.1 Bdellovibrionales bacterium
ATAGGTGGAACGTATGAGTGAAAATAAAAATATGACACTGAACCTTAAAATCTGGCGACAAAAAAACCGTGAGGACGCGGGTGGTTTTATCGACCACACGGCAAAAAATGTGTCCCCCGACATGTCTTTTTTGGAAATGATGGACGTGGTAAATCAAGAGTTAATTCTATCCGGCCAAGTCGCCGTTGAATTCGACCACGACTGCCGCGAAGGAATTTGCGGAATGTGTTCCATGGTCATCAACGGAAATGCTCACGGCCCGCAGCGCCTCACAACAACGTGTCAGCTGCACATGCGAAAGTTCAAAGATGGCGACACCATCACCATTGAGCCTTTCCGTGCGAAGGCCTTTCCGGTAATTAAAGACCTCAAAGTAAATCGCTCCGCATTTGATAACATCATTCAATCCGGCGGCTATGTGTCGGTGAATACCGGCAGCGCCCAAGACGCCAACGCTCTTCCCATTCCCAAAGAAAATGCAGATTTGGCTTTTGAAGCGGCAACGTGCATTGGCTGCGGCGCCTGTGTAGCGGCCTGCGTGAACTCTTCGGCGATGTTGTTCACTTCGGCGAAGGTTTCCCACCTCGCATTGTTGCCACAGGGGCAGCCCGAAAGAGATTCGCGAGTTTTAAATATGGTGAAAACCATGGATGCAATGGGCTTTGGAAACTGCTCAAATACCGGGTCTTGCGAGCTAGCCTGTCCTAAAGGAATTTCGCTGGAAAACATTGCGCGCATGAATCGCGATCACTTTAAGGCGTCGCTGCGCGAACGCCCCAAGCAAAATTCTTCTGAAGGTTTTTAGAACTACGACAATGCTTTCAAAAATTCATCGATTTTTGTATTTACTTCGTGCGGGAAATCCAACTGCACGCAATGGGAACCTGTCTCGATGATTAACAGCTCGCAGTTTGGAATTTCTGCGTACATCGTTTTTTGCACCTCGATGGGCGTGAGGGCATCTTTGTCGCCGGCAATGACCAGCGTGGGAACTTCGATCTGCGCGAGCTTAGGGCGCCCATCAAACTGTGTGAGCTGCTCGAGCAGGGTTACAAAAACCCGCAAATCGATATTTGCCACACCCTGGGCATAAATTTCGATGTCCTTGAGAGCCGTTTTTTCTAGATTAAATCCGCCGACAAGAGAACTTAAAAAGACCGACGCGGGATTTGTTACACCAAATTTCCATAGGGTGCTCAACAGACTTGGGGCCGTGTTGTAGGCCATGCGTATATAGGAAAACACATCGCGAAGTTGCTCGGGTGAAAGAAAATTTTGAAAGGGATTACTAAAAAATCCGCTTACAAAACACAGTCCCGAAAAAAGTTCAGGTCGCATAAAATAACTCTCGAGTAAAACTTCGCAGCCAAAACTGTGGCCTAAAAAAAACGCCTTCTCGATTTCCAGATGGTCGCACAAACAAAGGATATCTTTGGCTAGAGCTTCCAACGTTAAGTTGCGCTTGTCTTCCGGGATGTCCGAAAAATGATGTCCGCGATAGTCTATAATAATCGTTTGATAGTGTTTCGAAAAGTAAGTGAGTTGATGATGCCAGTGGTTTATCAAGCAAGCGATACCGTAGGCGAAAACCAAAGGCGGCCCTTCACCGCGGACTTCGTAATACAGGCGGGTTCCATCAAAACTATTAAAATATCCGGACGACTTAACAAAAGGTGAAATAACAGCTCCTACGGGTTTACAAAATGAATATCAATAACAGTGTTGTGAATAGAAATTTGGTCAGAGTTTTTCAACACCTTTTTTTGTTCGGCCGCACCATTTATTTTTACAATCTGCGGATATTTGGTTTCGAACAGCGCGCCCAAGCTGTTGGGGGAAATCACAAAGGCAACGTCTGGACACTTTGGCTCAAACAAAATGATGTCATTGGAATTTCCACCCAAGGAGCGCGGCCCGTACTCGAACAAATGTTTTTCGCCTGCCTGCTGGCCCTGAATAATCGTGAGCGTGGGGTAACTTCGAAACGGAACGAGTTTGAGGGGAGTGTTTTTCGATCGATCCAGAGTTTCCAGTAAAAGCTGGTTTAGGAGCGGCTTCCAGGACGCCGACACCGAAGAGACACGGAACTGGGTTGTCCCAATATCGATGATGTCGCCATTACCCAGGAGGTGCTGTTCCGTCTTGAAATCATTCACCCGTACGCCGTTTTTAGAGCCCGAATCCCGCAGCACCCAACCGATGGCGGGATCAAACTCCAAAATAGCGTGTACTTTCGACATTTTAGGATCGTTAAAGGTGATCTCGGCCTCGCGTCCTAAAGAGGTCGTTTTTTCGAGGTGGAGGGTTTCTCCATTGCGATGGCCGGTGAGGATTTGCAAAGTTAGACTCATAGTAAAAGTTTCAACAATATTAGCAGCAAATTCAATGGACTTTATAAAAGGTCCTATGCTACTTAAATTCCACCTTGCTCTAAATATATAGCAGTTTAGGGCTTTTAGCCGA
>JAYUKO010000314.1:0-2459 GCA_043764415.1 Bdellovibrionales bacterium
ATCAAATTATTTTCTAACTGAGCCATTGTGTATTGAATCGTTTTGAAAAGAAAGTCCACAGTCACACCGTGTTTCACAAGAAGTTTTACTTGTGTCTCACCTGATACATAAACGAAGCGTCGGCCAATTCCTGGCAATTTAAAAAAGTCCACTTCACCTTCAAAGTGGGGACCCGCCATTTTATAAAAACGTCTTTCTATATCGTATGTGACAGGTTGGATAGACACTTTGGTGACGCGTCCGTCTGCCTCCAAATACTGGAACATGGCAAAAAATCGCAAATCATCCGAGTAGGTGAGAGTCCAGAGTTTTTCAGAACCATCCGAGTCTGCTGAGAACACAACCCAATCCAGGCGCTGGTTTCGCTCAAGCTCAGCGACAAGAGGAGTGCGGTAATTTCTAAAAAGATTCCCACAACTGTTTGCCCCATGCACAGTCGTGAAAAAAAGAAAGACTCCGAGCCACAGAAAGCCAGGTATTGACAGCTTTTGCATAGGCAATCAATGAGAGCAAGGGTTGTGCCACAGGAAAGAGCACAGCTGACAAGAGTACCAATGCTTTGTTTACTTCAGTGTGGATTTTACGGTTTCTAAGGCCAGCTTTGCGTCGAAGCCGTCAAAAGAACCCTGTGCATAATCGGGGCGTCCACCACCTTTGCCGCCGAATTTCTGTGTCAGTTCCCGGGCGATGTTTCCGCAAACCACCGACTTGAGGGCTTTGTTACACGCGATCAAGAAAGGTCTTTGCTCTCCTGCACCCACAACCACCACCACTAAATTTTGCGCGCGGTCGCGGAGCTTGTCGACGATGTCACTGAGAACACCGCGGTCTTCCACATCAAAAGTTTCGACGAGTAATTTTAATTCTCCGGCGGCGGTCGCGTGGGAAACGGCTTTGGCGATAATGCTGTCAAAATCGACGCTTTTACTTTGTAAGTTTTGAATTTGTTTTTTGAATTGTGAAGCTTGCTCTTGAGACTGTTCGATCCATGACGCCACAGTGGAGCCTTCATTTTCCAAATAAGAATCCCAGGCCGTTGGCAGACTGAGGTCTTTGCGAGCGCGTAAGTTTTCCGCAGCATTCTTTTTAAGATAGGCCAGAGCTGTTCTTCCTGTGAGTGCTTCGATGCGCCGAACACCTGCGCTGACCGAGGATTCACTGACCACTAAAAACAAACCGATCTCGCTGGTGTTTTGCACGTGAGTGCCACCGCAGAGTTCCTTTGAAAAATCGCCCATGGAAAGCACGCGCACGCTGTCTCCGTATTTTTCGCCAAACATGGCCACCGCGCCATTTTTGACCGCATCTTTGTAGGATTGGCTTTCCGACTGAACAGAAACACTTTGATAAATCTGTTCGTTCACCAAATCTTCCACTTCGGAAAGTTGAACGGGAGTTACCGCCGCGTTGTGATTAAAATCAAAGCGCAATTTTTCGGGACCCACCTGCGAACCAGCTTGGCCCACTTTTTCGCCAAGGACTTTTTTAAGAGCCGCATGCAAAAGGTGAGTGGCCGAGTGATTGCGAGCCGTGTCTCGGCGCAAAGAGGAAAGCACATTCACGTTGTACGATTTGTCCACTTGCAGCTTTCCACTCTTCACAGTGACGTGATGCAAGTGAAGCTCGTTCATTTTTGTGGTGTCGTAAACCTCGAGCACTGTATTGCCATCGGTGATTTCGCCCTGATCACCAGATTGCCCACCGCCTTCCGCGTAAAAGGGCGTCTCGGCAAAAATTAAAATACCAGATTGTCCCTCGGCCAGTTCATTCACACTCTTTGCGCCATCACTCAGTGCCAGCGGTTTTTGCTGAACGCTGCTCAATCCGGCATAGCCTACAAACTTTTGCGGACCATTCGTCTTAGAAATTTTTTGTGTCCACTCCAGCAAATGTTGATCGTTGGCGGTGAGGGCGTGGGATTTACGGGCTTGTTTGGCTTTTTGGCGAGCTTTTTCGAATTCCGATTCAAAATCCTTTACGGCGACCTGAAAGTTATTTTCGCGCGCGATCACTTGCGTAAGATCGAGCGGAAAACCAAAGGTGTCATAAAGTTTAAAGGCCATTTTGCCGTCGATGGTGTTTTGTCCCTTGGCTCCTAATTGGCGCAAATGCTCTTCGAGGATATGCGTTCCCTGTACAAGTGTACTTAAAAACTTTTGCGTCTCTGCTTCTACGGCGGCGACAATAGCCGTGCGCTGAGTTTGTAAAGCTGGATAGTAAGGGGCCATTTCGTGAGTCACCACGGAGCAAACATCGCGAAACAAATTGGGTTGTGTGGAAAGCTTTTGCGCATACCGAATTGCACGGCGCATGATTCGGCGAAGCACGTAGCCGCGTCCTTCGTTACTTGGAAACACGCCATCGGCCATCAAGAAGCTCGCGGCACGGGCGTGATCGGCAATGACTTTGTAAGTGGCTTTGAGCTCTGGGCTCGATTGCCAGTCGGAAAACTGTTTGCC
>JAYUKO010000315.1:0-2459 GCA_043764415.1 Bdellovibrionales bacterium
TGGGAATCCACAGAAATTTTCGGTTCCATGCTACAAATCGCGAATGCAAACATTTGATCAATTCCCATTCCAGTCCGAAATTAAAAAAGCCATCGCCGAAACAGGCTACACTCTGCCAACGCCAATTCAGCAACAGGCCATTCCCTTTTTGCTCGAAGGCAAAGATCTGTTGGGCTGTGCGCAAACAGGCACCGGCAAAACGGCCGCCTTTGCTTTACCGCTTTTACAAAATCTTCTTAACAATCCCCGTCGCGCCAATCCGAAACAGGCGCGCATCCTGATTCTTACCCCCACTCGCGAGTTGGCCATTCAAATTCACGAAAGCTTTAATACCTACGGCAAATATCTACGTTTTAAATACGCTGTGGTTTTTGGTGGCGTTGGCCAAAGCCCGCAAGTGAATGCGTTGTCGCAAGGGGTGGACGTGCTCGTGGCAACTCCCGGCCGTTTGCTCGACTTGATCAATCAGCGGCATATTCGCCTGAGTGAGCTTGAAGTATTTGTTTTGGACGAAGCCGATCGCATGTTGGACATGGGTTTTATCAACGACATCCGCAAAGTGATAAAGCTGCTTCCGCCAAAGCGCCATAATTTATTTTTCTCTGCGACCATGCCCAAAGACATTTTACAGCTTTCACAATCGCTGCTTTCAAACCCAGTGAAAGTGGAAGTCACACCGGTGTCTTCCACCGCCGAAAAAATTTCGCAATCGATTTTATATGTAGATAAAAGCAAAAAACGCGATCTTTTACGGCACGTATTGCAAGACAAAGCGCTCAACAAGGTTATCGTTTTTACGCGCACAAAACACGGCGCCAACAAAGTGGTTGAGGTTTTAGTAAAAAATAACATCCGCTCAGCTGCTATCCACGGAAACAAATCGCAATCCGCCCGACAGAAAGCCTTAGAAGATTTCAGAAACGGCCTTGTGCGCGTGCTTGTAGCAACTGACATCGCCGCCCGCGGAATCGACATCGATGATATTTCACATGTGATCAACTTTGAGCTTCCCAATGTTTCGGAAAGCTACGTGCATCGCATTGGTCGTACGGCCCGTGCCGGAGCTAGCGGCAAAGCCATTTCGTTTTGCGACCACGAGGAAAAAGCCTACGTGAAAGATATCGAAAAGCTGATTGGTCAAAGCATCCCCGTAAATCCCGATCACCCCTACCATTCTCGCGAAGTGGAGATGGCTTTTACGTTGTCCAAGGGCAAAGCGAAAGCGCAAATTGAAGCTCGTGGAAATGAAGATCGTGGTCCTCGCAATGATACTCGTCGTCCCCGCCAAGGTTCTGGCCGCTCGCAAGGTGGCTATGGTTCTGGCGGAGGCCAAGGTGACGCGCAAAAGAAATCGCGCCGCCCATTTTGGAAGCGCGGAAATAGCAGCGGAAGCAGCAAAGGTCCCTCGCAGAGTCGCTAATCTATCTAGCGGCTAAAATCTAGCCGCTTTAAATTTTAAATTATAATTTCTTAATGGCCAGATCGCCGGCCGCTGTTTGAAATGACACATTAAATTTTGCGTCTTTGGTCACTGCCAATTCATTTTTAAGTTCACCGACGGCGGATTGATATTTGGTTGTGAATTTTGTGTCTTGCGGAAGTAAAACCACCGCATCGCCGGTGCCCACTTGCAAACTCACTAAACCAATTTGCGGAGCTTGTTTGTAAGCCACGCGAAAGTCACCCGTCCCGGTATTTAACTCGGCAGAGCCTACCAGGCCAGACGCTTTTAAATCGCCCGTACCTAAATTTCCAGTCAACTTGGTGACTGCCCCGTCGATCGTTACGTTACCCACGCCGAGGTCATAGCGCACGTTGCCTTCAACACCGGTGATTTTTAAATCGCCAACACCGTTTGCAATGGCAACATCCACTTTTGCGGGAATTTGGATTTTTAAATTTGCCGAGCAGTCTTTAAAGAAACCTGATTTTTTTGTGATCTTCACTAAGAGTTCGGATCCGTTTAATTGCACAGTTTGTTCGCAATCATCGTGCTTTTTTAACATGTTCACGGTCACCGTCGCAGCGCCTGCTGCCGTAGAAACATCAATGTCGCCGGTTTGATTTTCGACTTTTACGGACTTCACTTGAGTGGCGCTGAACTCCTGGGTTTGCCCAAAGCCCGCCCCAAAGCCAGTCGCAAAAGCCAAAACAATAAAAATAAATGAAAACATTTGTGGCATAAAACTCTCTTAATCAAAATTACAGTTGAAACCCAAAACTGCGCCATACATCTGATCTTTGGGTGAAAAAAACAACAAATCTATGCCTCGATATAGCATTGCGTTATTATTCTGTCGAATCTCTTCCCTCTCAGCCCGCTATGTTTGACTCTCAGAGATCAAAAAATTATTTTATACCGTGAATAATACAGTCTCGCATTTCAACTGAAGGATTTTACATGAATCTCGACCAAGAAGCTCTGCTCTACCACAGCCGCACACCTGCAGGAAAAGTGG
>JAYUKO010000316.1:0-2454 GCA_043764415.1 Bdellovibrionales bacterium
ATATTTAGCCGCCAAGGTCTTTCAGTGGACATCCACCTACGATCAAATGATCGCCCAAAACTTCTACGAGGAAATGGGACAGGATCGAGAGACCAGCGCTCCGTTTTTAATTAAGGGAGATATTTTTTCTTCGCTCCGCTACGGCGAAAATCCCCATCAATCGGCCAAATGGTATCGCTCGCAGGAGACGGGGTTGCACAGCGCTACCGTACTGCAAGGCAAGGCGTTGTCGTACAATAATATTCTCGATTTGCAGGCCGCTTGTAACACAGTTCGCATGTTTAGCGAGCCCACAGCGGTGGCTATCAAACACAACAATCCCTGTGCTGTGGCATCGGATGCGGAAACCGATTTAGCCTTGGAAAAATGTTTGCAGGCCGACCCGGTGAGTGTGTTTGGTGGAATCATTGCGTGCAATTTTTCGCTCACAGAAAAGCACGCTCAACAATTGAACGAGATTTTTTTGGAGTGTGTGATTGCACCCGAAGTGAGCGAAGAGGCATTGAATGTTTTTTCAGCAAAAAAGAATCTGCGCATTTTATCGTGGAAAGAGATGATGGGTTTTTCGTCGGCCCACGAGATCAAGGGGATTGACGGTGGTTTGTTGGTTCAAGACACGGATCGGGTCGGTGACGACGTTTCGACGTGGCAATTCATCGGCGAGAAGCCATCCGAGAGCCAACTGAACGAGTTGATCTTTGCGTGGAAAACCTGTGCCTCGTTAAAGAGCAATGCCATTAGTGTTTGCCAAGGGAGTCAAACCCTGGGGCTGGGCATGGGACAAGTGAATCGTGTGGACGCTGTTCGCCAAGCGCTGGGTCGAGCCCAAAGCCACCATCCGCAGCGTAAAAACTTAATTCTGGCTAGCGATGCTTTCTTTCCATTTCCCGATTCCATCGAGATTGCTGCACAAGGTGGAGTGAGCTGGATTGTGCAGCCCGGCGGATCGGTGAAAGACAGCGAAGTGATCGCAAAAGCTCAGGAGCTTGGCTTGCAAATGGTTTTGACAGGTCAGAGGCACTTTCGGCATTAAATCTATGAGCCTGTGCTTTACTATTGGGTAAGGCGCGCCTAAGATTATTTAGGTGATGGAATACAATCGACGTTTTAACGACAATGATCCGTGTTGGCTAATAAAAGTCGACGCGCATATTTCTGGTCCCTTTTCATTCAATGAACTGATCGCAAAATTGATGTCGGGCACAATTTCACCTCATCACGAGGCCATGTCACCGCTCGATCGCTGGCGCCCCTTACAAACGCAAGCTTTGTTTGTCGCTGCCATCGAAAAAATGCGCCGCAAGCAAGAAGAAGTTATCGAAAACACCATGACTCGCACCGAGGGAACTATCACTCGCACCATGGACGTCACTCCCGATCGACTCACTCAAACACCCTTTGCCGAAACCTTAACGCCACCACCAGTGGTCGTGTTCCCAACTTCGCCGCGCGTGCCCAGGCCCATCAACGACGATGTGTTTAAATCCAGTCCCGCCGAGCCATTTCCGCTAAATTTTGTGTACGCGGGTATTCTTCTTATTCTCGCGGTTGCGGGAGGTTGGTACTTTTTTAATAACTCAAATCAAACCTTGCCCCAGGCAGAAAAAAAATCCGACTTCGTGACTTATTTTGATCAAGGTTTAAGTTTTAAAAAAACAGCACATTGGTCGGACGCGCTGAAAAATTTTACGTTAGCTCATCAACTCAACCCGCGCGATGTGGATTTGGCCCTCGAAATGGCGCCATTGCTGATCCAGATGGAGGGCCAAACTGCCTATGCGCGGAGCCTCATCGAAAAAGCATTGGTGGGACAGTATAAAAAAGAGACCATTCTATTTGGGCAAAATCTCTTAGGCCTTTCCTACTCCTACGAATTGCAGCAACGCGAATCAGCTTACACAGCCGCATTGAAACACTTCAACGAATCCCTGCAGGCCGACGCAGAGTCCGAGTATGTGCCAGCCTTGATTAACAAAGGATGGCTGTTGTTTACGCAGGGCCGCTATCGTGAGGCCGAAGCGGTGTTGCTCAAAACGCTCAATAAAAATCCCTATTCGCACATCGGTGCTCTCTACTTGATCGAAGGTTACCTTTTTCAAAATCGCAAGGAGAATAATAAGTCGGCTTTGCAAAAGGCCCAACAAATCACCTCGCAAATGGTGACCCATAAAATTTATGACAGTCAGCAAGAGATTTATTTGTTCCACGCTTATCTTATGTCCAAATTGGGCGGCGATAAAAACTCCGTGCAAAAACTGATTCAAAACTCCATCAGTTTAGATCCCGACTTAACCACGGATCACGTGCATTCTCCTCTCGTAGACTGGCGTGGTTTTCAATGGAAGTCTTTTGCCTTCGTCTGCCAAGATCTACTTAAAATTGCTAGCAGTGAGAGCGCCTCCCTGCTCAATTTTATCTGTAAGTACAAGGGACAAGGGGTTTTGGCGGCTCAGC
>JAYUKO010000317.1:0-2438 GCA_043764415.1 Bdellovibrionales bacterium
AATCAAAAACGCTTCGAGATTAAAAAACATATTAAAAGTTCTAGTAGCGCACGGCTTTCAGGATCTCGTAAGAAAAAGCCATCTCGCTGATTTTCTACCAGGTCCATGGAACACGGAAACCACCTCGGTTTTTAGTACCCCCCAACGCTTTCGCATGTGTCTTGAGGAGCTGGGTCCAACGTTTATAAAGTTTGGGCAAATACTTTCAACAAGAACTGATTTGTTATCGCAAGATATTTTGTTTGAACTTAAAAAGCTTCAAGATGAGGTGCCGCCAGTTGCTTTTGAGCAAATTCAGAAGATTCTTAAGGCCCAATACCCACAGGGTGCGGAGAGCATCTTTGAATGGATAGAATCCAAACCTGTGGGCTCAGCGAGTATCGCGCAGGTTCACCGCGCACGGCTTCGTTCGGGAGCTTCGGTGGTGTTAAAGATTCAAAAGCCGGGTATTCAGCAGACTCTGTCTGAAGACGTCGAAGTGTTGCGATTTTTGGCAGAAGCCTTAGATACTTGGGTTGTCGATTTTAAAAAATATAATTTGATCGGTATGGTTGAGGAGTTTGCTCAAACAATTCAGCAAGAAATTAATTTTTTGTTGGAAGCACAGAACACTCAACGTTTTTACGAAAATTTCAAAAATCGAGAAAGCATCGTTGTTCCTAGACCCTATGTTGAGCTTTCAGGTGCTCGGGTTTTTGTGATGGAATATATTGAAGGGTCATCCCTCAACGACTTTGCGGCTTCGGCAACGCTGGCGCAGAAAAAAAATCTCGCCGAACGCAGTCTTACAGCTTATGTCTCCATGGTTTTTACTGATGGGCTTTTTCATGCGGATCTACACTCGGGTAATTTACTGGTTGTGGATGGAAAGCATTTGGCTCTCGTGGATTTCGGGATGGTTGGTCGCCTTTCAAAACGACTGCAAAGGGGAATCATCAACGTCTTTTTGTCACTGTCTCAGGAAGACTACGAAAAAATGGCCATCGAATACATCGAGCTTGCGGCGGTGTATCAGTCTGTCGATCGTGACAAACTGACGGAAGATCTCCGGAAAATTTTCGCGCCCTATAACATGGGTTCGGGTGTGTCGGGTGCCAATGTTGCAGGACTTATGATGGAAGCCGCCGCTGTTGCCTTTAAGCACGACCTCAAACTGCCATCAGAACTCTTATTGCTGTTTAGATCACTTTTAGTTTTGGAAGGAGTCGCGAAATCACTTTGCGTTGATCTAGATTGGCTGTCTTTTATCACAAAAAGAGCTGCTGAAACTCAGTCGCCGCAAGATCCACTAAAAATGATGGGTGAGTTTGCGATGATGACTCGCGAGTTCAGTGCCTTGACGAGAACGTTACCCTTGGAGTTGCGTTCGTATTGGCGGAAAAAGAATCATCCAAGTTATGCAGAACAGGTAGAAATCAAAAATTTAGATGAATTGGTAAAAGCACAAATAAAAAGTGCAAAGATAATTTTCTTTGCACTGATAGTGTCTAGTTTGATTATTTCGCTAACCCTAATACTGATTAACCAATCAGTTTAAGAGCTAAGTTCGTAATATTATTCGCCTGTGCTAGAGAAGCAGTTGAAGCCTGCAACATCACGTTGTTACGTGTAAGCTCTGCTGTTTCCTCTGCAATATCTGCATCACGAATTCGCGAGTTAGCTGCCGATAGGTTTTCATGCGCAATATTTAAGTTATTGATAGTGGAAACCAATCGGTTTTGAAAGGCACCCATATCTGCTCGAATCGAGTTTACTTTGACAAGCGACTCATCAATGACCGCTAGGGTATTTCGTGCACCCTCTTTGTTTGAAAGGGTTTCAGCAGTCAAGCCCATGGCTTCAAGGGTAGCGTCTGCGTTTGTAGCATCAAAAGAAATTCGATCTTGGAATGGATCGTTGTGCACGCCCACCTGAATTTCGTAAACACCACCGAGTCCGTTAAGAAGCTCTTGCCCGTTGTACTCTGTCACTTCGGCAACACGTTGAATTTCTTTTTTGAGACCTTGGAATTCCATGTCAACGAAACCACGTTCAACATCGCTCACTGTATCAGAAGCGCTCTGAATCGCTAGTTCGCGCATGCGAATGAGCATGTTTGATACTTCGTTCAATCCACCCTCTGCCACTTGTGCAAGAGAGATACCATCGTTCGCATTTCGATTGGCCTGTTTAAGGCCGCGAATTTGCGCTCGTAGATTTTCTGAGATGGCGAGTCCCGCAGCATCATCAGCCGCTTTGTTAATTCGATACCCGGAGCTCATTCGCTCTAGATTGGTTTGCATGCTTCGGTTCGTATTAAACAGCTGTCTTTGGCTGTTAATAGAAGCGAGATTGGTAGATATACGCAACGACATATGGTTCTCCTCTTGCGCGACCAATCTTCCATGAGGTCTTTGTCGACACGGGT
The DNA here is from genome assembly GCA_043764415.1 of Bdellovibrionales bacterium. Lineage (GTDB taxonomy): Bacteria > Bdellovibrionota > Bdellovibrionia > Bdellovibrionales > JAGQZY01 > JANPLN01. Next base: position 2,408 of record JAYUKO010000317.1, read on the forward strand.
TATTGTTGTTAATTGTGTCAACAGCTTGTTC
>JAYUKO010000318.1:0-8208 GCA_043764415.1 Bdellovibrionales bacterium
GCCAGGTACTCATTTTGTGAGTTAACGATGCAAGTGGATGTTTGTGCGAAAGCCAAGGGGCCTGAGAAAGATAGAACTAGAAAAAGTAATTTTGTCATAATTGTCTCCATTTTAAATTAATCAATTGCGCTGCGAATAGCATCGATGTTTTGGTTGACCCACTTGCCGAGATCGTTGGTTTCGGGAAGTCGATTTTGTCTTAAAGTTCGTCGCAATAAAAGCTGCTCGTTGCCGTTGTTGTACAGAGTTGCGGTGAGTCCTGGATTTTGTGAAATATCAAAACCACCCGAACCATAAATAGCCAGTGCATAGGAAATCGTCGCGGCCACGTAATAAACAACACTGTTGGGTTCGAGGATATTTTCGTAAATTCGCGAAACGTCGCCCACTTCGATAAAGTTAATGGGATTGCGACCGGCGCGAGCCACAAGGTCATCTACCATCAACGCACGCACGGGGCTCATCTGGCCAACGCCAAAAGTGAGGCCGATTTGCGCATTGCTGTTGGGATTGAAAAAATGCGAAGTGAATCGGCGAAAGTACTCTTTGTTTCCAAACAAAACATTGATGGCGTTTTGTTTATTCCACTTGTCCACAACACAAAGCCAAAGATCGTAATCCCGGCTTTTCTGCAAGCACTCTTGGTATTTTTCGCCTTGGATAAGAACTCCCAAGTTTTTACTTGAATCTTGTGCATTGGTTTGCGCCCAGATCTGAGCGTTCGTGAAAGCGCGTGCGGCTAAATTTTGTGCGGTATCCACCATGCTCACGTTGAGCGCGTGCTCACCAGCAATGGCTCCAGCAATGTGAATGGGGTCGATTCCGAAAGTGCGGGCCGCGCTGTTGATGGGCCTTTTAAGCTCTTTAACCACAGATAAAACCCGGTCGAGGTTGTTGCGGGCAGATACGGCTTGAGTTAAGTCGTCGGCAGCGATTGGCACCACGGTTAGCGCCTGAGAAAACGAACAGAGCAGCTGAACCGTTACAAACAAAGAAAGCATGGCTTTCATAGATAAACCTCCAAATTAAGAATAGCGGAAGGTACCAGAGGGCCCATCGCAATTCTATTGTCCCAGGTGAGTTGTGAAAATTAGTAAGTACTGTTTATAAAAGAGACACGTCTTTAGGACCTGGGTCCAGTTAAACTCATCTCATTTTGAGCCGATAGGTAGAGTAACAAGGATGTCATATGAAAAGAATCCAGCTACCCATTTTGTTTTTACTGTTTTCGGTGCTTGAAGTGCAAGTGCAAGCCGCTGACGGTGAAGCGGTTGTGATCGAAGTGAAAAAGAATATTCAACTCTCGAAAAATGAGAAAGTTTTTAAAAACTTCTTTATCAACGGTGGGGAAAATCTAGGTCTTAAAAAAGGTCATATCGTTGATGTGCTCCGTCGAATTCCTTTTCACGATCCGCTCAAAAATATCTCAGTGGGTGACATTCGTGTAAAGGTGGCCGAGCTAGAAATTATTCATGCCGATGGCTTGTTAAGTGTCGCGCGACAAATTCACATGGAAGATCCAGAAAGTAGACCGATTTTGGATTACGAAGCGGTGATGGTGGGCGATCGCTTAGATTTAGCCACAGCCCGCGCCCCCAAAAAGATGACAACCCCCGATCTCAATGCCCGGACTGCCATTTTAGCGATACCAGGCGAAAAAGTGGCTTTACTGAATCGTCCGAATGAGGCAAAACAGCTCATGAAGGAAGGCGAGCAGAACTTACAACAACTTGTAAACTCAAAGGCGACTCGCAAAATTGCGAGTGTTAGCCAAGTGACAAGTAAAAAACAAAAATCACTCAAGAAGTTTGCTCTGCAAAAAAAGAAGTGAGCGATACACAGCCCGCACAATACCTCGAAGTTTTTATATCACAACTCCATCGCAAGGTTGAAGATGAAATCAGTGGTCAACTCTTTCATTGGGGCGCCATGGGTGTATGTGAGAATCTTCAGTTTGTTCAATCCGATATTCGTTTTAATCCTGCAGTCAAAGTGAATGACGATCTTCGTCTGATTGCTTACTTCTCCACGGATGTGGCGATTCAACCTCTTATCGAGCGGATTAAATCCCACCATCCCGCAGCTTCCGTAACGGTGGTGAAAGCCGACCACAAGGATTGGTTGGAAGAGTGGAAAAAGGGTTATGTGGCCTTTCCGCTAACAGACGGTCTATCTGACGAGCAATCCGACGGTCACTCTAATGGCATTTGGGTGGTGCCGAGCTGGAAACCAGTTCCCGAACAGGCAAAAATTCCTATTTTTATTGATCCCGGCATGGCATTTGGAACGGGAACCCACGAAACCACACAGATTTGCAGTCATTTGATTTTTGAATATATGAAACAAAATACCTGCCAAACAGCCTATGATGTGGGGACCGGTACAGGAATTTTAGGAATTCTATTATCAAAATTGGGCGTGCCCGAGGTTTTTTGCAGCGATATCGACCCCGAGTGCAAACGCGTGACCCTGGAAAACTTTGAAAAAAACAAAACTGAAAATGTGATTTGGAGCGATGATTTTTCGCGCCACGAAGGGCAGTGGGATTTGATCGTGGCAAACATCATTGACGGTGTGTTGTGTGACCTAAAATCGGATTTTCAAAACCATGCAAAACCTGGCACCCATTTTATTTTTAGCGGCATACTGCTCGAGCGCGAAAAAGGGTTTGTTGAGCAAATGACTCTGGATTGGTCCCTCAAGTTGCACAAGCGCTACGCCATGAAAGAGTGGGTCGGTTTTTGGTTTTCCCAAACTTAAGGAGTTAACTTTTGCGCCGTTATCGTTTGGAGCAAGCTTCCGAAAAAGATGAAAACGTCCTTATCGAAGGCGATGAGTTCCACCATATTGTGGATGTGTGCCGGCAAGGTAAAGGCGCTAAGTTTGAAGTGTTAACTCCCTCGGGTTTTGCTTTGCTTGTCGAAATCGAAAACGTTGGAAAAAAATCAGCGCTGACTCGTGTTTTAGAGCGCCGGCAGATCCCGCCACTTAATAAACCGTGGATTCATTTAGCCATGTCTGTGCCCAAAATCGCAACTCTTGAAGCTGTGATAGAAAAATCCGTGGAACTGGGCGTTTACAAAATCCATCCGTTTTTTTCTGATTACAGTTTTGTGAAAACACAAAAAACAGTTTTGCAAAATAAGCGCGCGCGTTTTGAAAAAATCATTCAATCAGCCACCCAGCAATCCGGGCGGGGGGATTGGATGGGCCTTGAAGAGCCTTGTGATTTGCCCGAAATTTTGCAGCGCTTTCAAAGCAGCTCCAAAGCCAAAGGGATTTTCGCCTACGAGGGCGCCGGAGAGCTGAGTCTCCAGCAGGCCATCGCCGGGGACACAAACCTTGAAAATCTTTGGATTTTTGTAGGAAGTGAAGGAGGATTTTCGACTCAGGAGGTTGAAATGTTTAAAAAAGTTAACCTTTTTCCCATTTCCTTGGGTCAGCAGGTGTTGCGGGTTGAAACGGCTTGCGTCACACTTCTGGGCATCATAAAGTATCAGCTGGATCTATTTTAGGAGCGCTCGATGGAAATGGATGATTTTGATTTTAAGCCAATTACCAAAGGCCTGGGGTTTGATAAAAAAGCGGAGGAATCAAAACCGCTACCAAGCCATATTCCACCTTCCTTGAGCTTCAACGAAAAAATCGAAGCTCCAGTAAAACCAGAAGTTTTTGAAAAATCCATCGACTGGAACATGAATCCTCCAAAAACCAGCCGCATGATCAGCGATATGCTGAGCTCATTGCCGCCGGCCATGGATTTCTCTCCCGAAATCACAAAACCAACGGAATCCAAAGTACAGATGCCGATTGGCCGCGCTGATTACATGCCAAGCACAGCACCGACGCTTGGTTACACAAAGCCGTTGGATCTTCCAAAAATTAATCCAGAAGACCCTGAGTTGACAAAAGAAGGCCGCATGGATGTGAGCTTAAATAACACGTTGGAAAAAGCTTTTCCAAAAGTGGGCTTCCGCCGTCCGTTCTTTCACCAAACGGTGGAAGTGCAGCCTCAGTACACTCCCGTGACCTCAAGTTTTACCTCCGCTATTTTAGATCTTCTTGTGATTTCAGGTTTAACGGCGTTGATGCTCGTTGGGATTATTTTATTAACGAAAGTGGATCTGATTGCCGTCATCATGCACACGGCGGCTCCGTTGAGTGTATGGCTCGAGATTGGCGCCATCTTCTTTGGTGTTTATACGCTTTATTATATGTGCACCCGCGGCCTTTGGGGCAACACCCTTGGCGATTGGGCCTTTGATATTCAGCTGGGCCTCGAAGAAGAGCGGCTGCAGTGGTTTTATCCTGCACAGGTGGTGTTTAGAATGACGTTGATTGCGCTGACAGGTTTTGTGATCTTTCCCTTAATTTCTTTTTTGTTCAAAAAAGATTTGGGTTACTGGATCTCGGGTCTGCGTTTGTACTCACGCAATTACTAAGTGAGCTGGTTCATGAAAGACGTCCTCGAAAAAATCAAAGCACTTCAGCAGCAAAACAAAAAAGTAGTTTTCACTAACGGCTGTTTTGATCTTTTACACGTGGGCCATGTGCGCTATTTAGCCGAAGCCAAAAAGCTGGGTGATTTTTTAATCGTTGGTGTGAACTCCGACGACAGCGTGAAACGACTCAAGGGCCCCACGCGTCCGATTCAAAATCAGCAAGACCGCGCGGAAATTTTAAAGGCCCTCGAAGCGGTGGACGAAACGGTGATCTTCACCGAAGACACTCCCGAAAATCTTATTAAAAATATACGCCCCGACATTCTCGTCAAAGGCGGCGACTGGAAGGTGGACCAAATCGTCGGCGGCCCCTTCGTGCAATCCTACGGCGGCCAAGTGTGCTCACTCACGTTCATCGACGGCAAGTCGACAACAAAAATCATCGAGAAGGCCGCATCATCCTGACCCGTCATCCGCATCTCGTCATCCTGAGCGAAGCGAAGGATCTAAGCCCGATCGACTCGTTCCATCACATTGCAACCATCCTCCGCTATGTCGAATCAAGGCTACGTTTACATCCTAACTAATAAAAACAAAACGGTACTTTACATTGGTGTTACCAGCGACTTACGTAAGCGAATTTATCAGCATGCGTGCGGATTGGGTTCCGTATTCACGAGCAAATACAAATTAAAGATGCTTGTTTATTTCGAAGTGTTTGAAAGTATCGTTTTGGCAATTCAAAGAGAACAGTCACTTAAAGGTAAGACGAGGAAAAAGAAAGAGGATATCATTTTTAGTGTGAATCCTGAGTGGAAGGATTTATCGAGCACGATTTAGATCCTTCGCTTTGCTCAGGATGACAGACATAGATGTCCCTCGGGTCCTTCGCGGATGCGCCGCTCAGGATGACGGACGGGGAGACCCGTCATCCTGAGCATAGCGAAGGATCTACGTAGGTCCTTCGCTACGCTCAGGACGACGTCGCAAACTCACTTTTAGATTTCGGTAGTCGCTTCTGGTTCGGCATTGGTTCCGCACATTTCGCAATCTTCTCTGCTAGAAGCTTCCCATTTTCCGTTGTTGCAATCGTGATTTTTGTAGCAGCCGCCGTTGCATATTCTTGGCTCTGGCTTGCCTCCACAAACGGGACCGGTGGTGGTGGTTACCGTTGTATTTCCGCGTTGCCTTTGTGTAGTTGCATTTTTTGGAACGCAAAAGAATTCGACAAGTACATTATCATTGCCGTATTCATCTTTCTTGATTCTTTTAGTCGTCACGCCTCGATATCCGCTTCCTTTTTCGCAAACAAATTGCGGGGGACTTGATTGATTTACCGAAGATACGGGAGAGCAATTGTTTGTCTTAACTGCGCACACAAAAAGATTGGAGCCTCCCTCCATCGCGCAAGACGTATTGGCTGCTGTGACTCCGCAAAAAGCCGACGGCGTTTGATTGAGGGTTCTGTCTGACGTTCCATCGGGGTTAAAAAATCCTAGGGTGTCGCGCTCTCTAAATTGTTTTAAGCAATCGGACTCCTTCGTAAGCCCTAAACACTTAAAATTAAAATCCGCTTTTGCGGAAAGACCCGACAAAAACAGGCAAACGAAAATAAATAAACCTAGTTTAAAATTGTTCATAAGAACTCCTTTTTTTACTAAGTCTATCGTAAGCGTGCGCTGATTGAAACTGAACCCGACGTTGGTCTATTGGTGGAGGTCCTTCGCTAGGTCCTTCGCTTCGCTAGGTCCTTCGCTTCGCTCAGGATGACTATGTCACTCAGGATAACGGGTTGTTAGAAGTAGTATTTGAAGTGGAGGCCGGCTTCGGTGAAGTCGTCCCAGGCTTCGAGGTCGGCCATGATGGCCATGTCGGCGCCGGTGAAATAGTACTGCGCTTGCAGGCGAGCTAAGAGCAGTTCTTGCCAATCAGATGTGAATTGGTAGTCGAAGAGGTATTTTACATCCAGGGAGATTTTAAAGTTGTCCGTGAAGCGGGTCAGTGTGCCGATGACTGGCCCTGTGCGAAGGGCGAAATTATGATTGAGGGAGGAGAGCTGATTGGCCTCGGAGTGAAGTAAAAAATAGGTGATGCTTTTTTGTTGCGTGAACGGTGTGTAAACCGAGAGGCCCGGTGCCAGGGCAAAAAATAGACTGCTGCTGCGTCGCGATTTTTTTTGCGAGAATGGCTGGAGGCCGGTGTTAAAACGCCACGCGGGTTTCATGTCGATCTGATCCATGGGCGTGAGCACGCCGATGCGAACCACATCTACTTTATGGACGCGCGCACTCCACTGGTTATTATCTTTTTGAAAAAGTCGCGCTTCCATATCTAGAAAGTTAATCTCGGAGGAAAAATCAAAACCCTGATGGGGGTCGATCAAATCGTGCATGGCCGGTTTCCAGCGCAAGCCCACAAAAGGTTTGTCGTTGGCTTGGACGCCGCCACCAAGGCTCAACATGCCCGATGGGTGAAACTTATGTGGTGGGATTTCGTTTTCGAAGTTCAGTAAAGAGGGGGGCTCTTTGGCTTGGCTTCGGCGAATCAGAAGAGGTCGTTTGAGATTGTCGAACTCGGTTTCGTTGCTACCTGCTAACTTCGCATTTTTGTAATCAAAATAATCGAGGGCCGCATCGATCTGTTGAGTGCTGCTCAAAATGTTGAGTTGCTCTTTATCAATATTTTTACGCGCAAGAAGCTCTACAGAATTCTTTACAGCTTTAATTTCCTCGGAGGACAGCAGACTAAACCGTTTCGAAACCTTTTTTCTTAACGACGGACGCAATTGATAATTCTCAACGAAAGCGTCCTGTTTAAAAAGTGCGCGTACAGTATCTATGGGAATGGTGTGGGTGCTGGGGAGGTGTTTGGTAAGTTGTAAGCGCGGGCTGGCAGCTTCGAGGATCCGCAAGATCCAGTAAGAGCAGTTCTCGTCCAGGTAATAATAGGGCGCCCACACATTTCCCAGTTCCCAAATATGATGGAGAAGAAGATTTTTTTCTTCGCCGGTCAAATTGAGCTGGTACGACCACAGATCGCGGGATTCAAAGTCGTTGTACTCGCGAACTTTGTAATAGTAAGGAACCGCAGTGAATTCCCCATGGAAAAACCCAGCAAAGCCTTTAATGGCATAGAGAATTGCGTTTGAAGTGTCTACGGTGGCGGCGAAGTTGATTCCATAATTCAAAAGGTCGTCGTCGTTGGCCTTGCGATTGATCTTTAAAAGAGTGTGGCCAAAAGCCGACGAGGGATTGTGTAAATAGTAAGAGGAAAAAACCACGGATACGGAATTGAGTGCTGTGCGCTGGATAAATTCGTTGAGTTTTACACACGGAGCAAAGTTAGGCGATTGCCCAGGTGCCAGCTGCTGGTAAAGAAACAGAGTTCGAGCTGGAAAGCGACAGAGCACATGATCGTTGTTTACCGGTGTCGCAAGCAAAGCTTCGGAAAAGGATTTTAATTCTGAAGTGGAATCAGCTTTGATATTTTTACTGACAAAAAAATCCGGCTTGATCACTTTGCTGCGCGAAGGTTTGTCGTAGTGTAAAAGGCGGAGCCACTGCGGATGAGTCGCGAGTTCGGCAATTTGTGGATTTGTTATTTCTAATTTGTTGGGATTTGGCTTTTGCAGAGCGGGTGTTTCGAGAGCGAAACTAAGAACAGAATGGAGAAAAAAAAAGAGGTAAGCCATGGCCTACCTCTTTGGTTAACTTATTAGATGTTAGCTTGGCAACTGTTTAGAGCAACAGCTTGCATTTTAAGAGCT
>JAYUKO010000319.1:0-8198 GCA_043764415.1 Bdellovibrionales bacterium
CTGTAAGTGATGTCGTAGATATGAAAACCCCAAACCTTAAAGGCGGCCTGGGCCTCTTTTTGAAGTGTTGTATGAGGACACTCCGAGGCCCAGGCATTAAAAATAAAAAGGAGTTTAACTAACATCAGACAATAGGGTATAATAAGTTTACGAAGTTGTAAACAATTATTTATTTGGAGCTCATAATGAAAATTCTCATCACTGGCGGAACTGGCCTCATCGGTAAAAAACTTGGCATCGCGCTGGTTAAAAAAGGCCACACCTTGGTCGGCGTTACCCGCAGTGCAGAGCAGGCAAAAATCAATGCTCCCTACCCTGCCACTTGGATCGAATGCGATCTCAACACGACTGCGCCCGACCTGAAGGATCACGACATTGATGGTGTTGTGCATTTGGCTGGCGAAAATGTGGGCGAAAAAAATTGGTCCCCCGAGCAGAAAGAAAAAATTCTGCAATCGCGAAAGCAAGGAACCAAAAATTTACTGGCGGCTGTGAATTCTAAAAACGTCCAGTTTTTTGTTGGCGCCTCGGCTGTGGGAATCTACGACTGGAGCACTGACGATTCGATGCGCACCGAAGACAGTGCGCCAGCGTCGCATTTTCTGGCCGAAGTGACGCGCGCCTGGGAGCAAGAAAGTTTAAACTGTAAAGCCCGCACGGTGTTGTTTCGCATCGGCGTTGTGCTTTCCACCGAAGGCGGTGCCCTGCCGAAAATGGTTTTTCCGGCACAGATTTTTGCCTCAAGCCCTCTAGGAAGTGGCAACCAGTGGATGAGTTGGGTGCATATTCACGATGTGGTCGGGGCCATGGTCTTTGCCATTGAAACAGCGTCGATGACCGGCATTTACAACCTTGTGGCTCCCGAAACCGCTCGCCAAAAGAAAATCGCCCAGGTCATTGCCAAGCAGCTCAACAGTTTTTACGGACCTCCGGTGCCGCAGTTTATGCTTAAACTGATTCTTGGCGAACAGGCAGCGCTGGCTATTAATTCCTTAAACGTGAGTTCACAAAAATTAGTGAATGCTGGTTACCCATTTCATTTTTCCAATGTGGACGCGGCCTTGGAAGATCTGCTGTCGACGTGGAAAAACGGTGTGGCTGTGAAAATGTACCAGCAATACTTTCCCCTTCCCAAAGATAAAGTTTTTGCTTTTTTCGCTGATGCTAAAAATCTTGAGCAGATCACGCCAAAAACTTTAAAATTTAAGATTACGAAAATGTCCACAGAGCGAATTCAAAAAAATACAATGATTGATTACAAACTCAAAATCCATTCTGTTCCCGCTCGCTGGCGAACCCATATCGACACGTGGGAGCCAAATACATCCTTCTCGGACTCGCAGATGAAAGGTCCTTATTCCATCTGGCACCACACGCATAAGTTCGAGCAGCTGGGTTCAGGCACACTGATGACGGATATTATTCGTTATAAATTGCCAGCTGGACTTGTGGGTCGTATGGCAGCCCAAGCGTGGGTGGACTCCGATGTAGAGAAAATTTTTGCCTATCGGCGAGAAACCGTGGGCGTCCTGATTTAAGACGTTTTTGCAAAACTACTTTCCGCTGATTTACATCCCCTTTAGAATGAGATTATATCTTGAGGGGTGTTTTTGGGGTCTCATTTTAAGTCTCACTTTAAAACGGCGGCGCAATCACTCATTATTCTGTTTTGCGTCTCTGGATTTTTGCTTTTTCAAAACTGTGATTCCTACTATTCAGTGGGACAGCGCTCTGGCGAAAGCATTGCGGGCTTTACCTTGGACGCAAAAGCACAAACGATTCTCAGTCAAAATTGCTACACCTGCCACACCGACACACAAAGCGCTGGTGGAGTTTCCCATCTCGACGACACAAACATGATGGTGCAAAACGGCATCATTGTCCCTGGCGTTTCAGAGTCTTCACCGCTCATTAACGCACTCGAGAGCAGCTCCATCCCCGAACACGCGCTCTCTGAGCTGAGCATGTCCATCCTGCGCCGTTGGGTTTTAAGCCTCCACGATCGCTTCTCCCCACCCGATGTCACTCAGCCTCCCACATGCACACTGTCTGTGAACAAAGCGGCCGTCCTCCTAGGAGAAACCGTCATCGCCACACTGCAAATCACAGGAAAGGCAACAACAGCTCACATTCATGGTCTACCCGTGAATCCCCTGGGGGCCGCGCGATTGATTTCGCCCACAGTCACCGGCACCATCAAAGCCCAGGTGAGTAACGCCGCCGGAACTACAATGTGCCAAAGCGCTCCGGTGCAAGTCACCACACCTCCTGTTGATCCCGATGCGTTGATTCCGCGCTGCTTTCTCTTGGCAAGCACTCCTTCTGCGGTGCCCGGCGATAGCGTGACCCTCACGCTTAGCATCACTGGTACTGCCACCAGCGCTTCCATCAACAGCGTTGCCGTTGCAATCCCAGGTGGAGGATTGTATCCTTCGGTTGTCGTAAAACCCATTAGTCAAACAACCTATTCCGCTCGTGTGAATGGCGGTGGCAGCTTTAGCACTTGCTCCACGGTTGTTGCCACCAAAACCACAGCCCAAATGACCAATCAAGAGTTCTATCGAGCCAAAGTTGGCCCTGGGGGAGCTTCGGTGGACGATTTATTGATTCGAGGGCGGCGTGCTAGCGGGAGCACCTACGGCGGAAGCTGTATCCACTGTCATACCAACAACACTGTGCCCAGCGCCCAATCGCGCGCTCGATCGTTTTTTGTACTTGTAAGCAACGATCCCAATCTCAACTACAACGCCATCAGAGACATCACAGACCCCTCGGATTCCACTCGAAAATGGAACCTCACCTTGCCGTCGCAACAAAGTTTATACTTTAAAGCCTCGGGGCACCGGGCTTCAGCTTCCTCTACGACGCACTCCGGGTTGGCCTACCGCTATAGCCCCACAGAACTCACGCACATCCAAAACTTCGTCAATACACCGTAGACTCAAACGTAAGAAATTAAAAATTTAAATTAAGACGGAAGGTTAAACTACAACAAGACCGATATTTTTATACACAGAGCGAAGCGTGACTTGCGCCTTCTCGTTGGCCCGGGTTTGGTTGTTTTTTAGAATTTGCAAAAGCTGTGCAGGGTCCGCCATCAACTGCGTGTACTTCTCTTGCACGGGCGAAAGGGTTTGTACCACAATCTCCGCAAGATCGGTTTTAAAGTGCCCGTACATTTTTCCCTCGTAGGCTTTTTCGATCTCTTCATAGGACTTTCCAGTCAAGGCAGAGTACATGGTCATCAAGTTTGAAATGCCAGGCTTTTTTTCAAGATCAAAATACACTCGCGGTGGGGTTTCAGAATCGGTCACTGCAGATTTTATTTTCTTTTCAATTTTTTTAGGAGCGTCTAGAAGCGAAACATAGTTATTGGCGTCTTCGTCGGACTTCGACATTTTTTTGGTAGGATCCTGAAGACTCATAATTCGCGCGCCAAGCTTAGCTATAAAAGGCTCTGGCACCTTAAACGTCAGACCAAACTTTTTATTAAAACTTTCGGCAAGATCCCGAGTGAGCTCAAGATGCTGCTTTTGATCTTCTCCCACCGGCACAAGATCTGTTTGATACAACAATATATCCGCAGCCATCAGCACAGGATAGGCGTACAGGCCGGCATTGATTTCGCGCGTCTGTTGAGATTTATCTTTAAATTGCGTCATGCGATTCAGTGCGCCCATTGGCGTGTGGCAGGTTAAGATCCAAGTGAGCTCGGCATGAGCTGGAACTTGTGACTGCATGAAAATCACATTCTTTATGGGATCCAAACCGCAAGCCAGATACTGCGCCAAAAAGCTTAAGCACCTTTCGCGAAATTCGGCGGGCTCTTGCTTGACAGTGAGAGCGTGCAAATCAGCCACCATATAAAAGCAATCGTACTCATCTTGCATTTTGGTCCAGTTGAGAACCGCGCCGATGTAATTGCCAAGGGTGAGAGATCCCGTTGTCGTGCTGCCGCTGAGTAATACTTTTTTCATTCTTTAATGACCACTTTGTTAGAGAGTTCATTGATATTATTTACAGTTGCCGGAAATTTTTCAATCAATAAGTGCGAGCAAGCATCGAGGCCCTTTTGAATTCCCATAGCCATTTTTTTATTTTTTAATCCCGACACAACTTCATCCACGGCCGACTGCCACGTATCTGCTGGAAGTTTTTCGGCAATTTTCTTGTCAGCAAGCACGATCACCACATGTTCCAGCAATGAAATATAAATTAAAACACCCATGCTGTCTTCGGTACGATCCAAACGATTTTCGTAAAACTCGATTCGCGCCCGCTTCCAGCACTGCTCAAGCTCCTCCGCTCGTAAAGTGAGTAAACGACGAACTCTGCCATCGCGAACTAAAAACGCAGCTCCCCAAAAGATAATAAACAGGCCACCCAGCAACAAACCCACCGCGCGATACAGATAATCCCAATACAGATGGGGAACTAAAATTTCCCAAAGAACTAAAAACAGCATGGAAAAAAGCAGTATCAAGGTCACCTGCGCCTGTGCATAGGCCGACGACGATCGCACAATCACCGGAACTATTTCGGCTTGCGTTTTGAGTTCGATTTTTTCGATTTGTTTTTCGATGTCAGCTATCTCAGCTTCATTTAAATATTTGGAAAGCCATTTTGGAATTACCATGATCCTGACGCTCCTCCACCACTAAATCCACCGCCGCCACCACTCCAGCCGCCACCGCCACCACCAGATCGACCGCCGAAACCGCCGCCGCCAAGAAGAGCTCCGTAAAGGAGGCCGCGACCCACACCACTTCCGCGTCCACCACCGTTAGCGAACATAAGGAATATGAAAATCGCCAGCATTAAAATGAATTTTCCCCAGTCCTGTCTACCAGATCGAGATTCCACCCGCGAAGGAATATCTAAGAACTCTGCCAAGTCATACGGCGGATCCATGCGTCTTAGAATTTCGCTCACACCCAGTAAAATACCGTCGCTGGTGGAGCCTTTTCTAAAAAGTGGAACCATCACATCGTCGATAATACGTCGACTGTAGGCGTCCGTGAGATCGCCCTCGACGCCTTGGCCCACTTCGATGCGAATTTTTCTTTCGCTCTTGGCGACCATCAGCAGAATGCCGTTGTCTTTTTGCTCGGTGCCGAGCTTCCAGGCTTGTGCCACCTGAATGGCTGCTTCTTCGATGGTGAGGGAGTCTAGAGCGTCCACGGTGAGCACCGCCAGCTGCGGTCCTCCCTTACCATGAATCACTTTTAATGCGTTGGCGAGTTTTTGCTGGGTAGCAGTCTCCAGCAACCCCGCCTGATCAACCACACTGTCGGTTAACTGCGGAACTTCAAAGGCCTGAGAAAAACCCAAGCCAGCAAAAGTGATCAGCGCATAAATTAAACCGACAGACGTGCGATGACTCATGCGATGCATCTAGAAAGTCACTTGTGGTGCTTTTTCGATTTGCTCTTTTTCGCCTTCCGAAACACTCCACTGCGCCATTTTGTCATAGTGAAAAAACAACGTGTTGGTGAGGTTTGTCGGAAACACCGTTACCAAATCATTAAACTGGCGAATGGCTTCGATATGTTCACGTCGCGTATTTGTGATGCGATTTTCTGTGCCTTCCAACTGAGCTTGCAGATCGCGAAAGTTCTGATCCGCTTTCAGCTGCGGGTAGTTTTCCGTAATCACCATCAGCTTGCCTAAAGCTTGCGACAATTGGCCCTGAGCTTCCTGAAATTTTTGTAATTGCTCAGGTGTTGATTTGCTGGGGTCGATCGTCATGCTGGTGGCCTTGGCGCGCGCATTCACCACACCTTCGAGGGTGTCTTTTTCGTGTCCGGCGTAGCCCTTCACTGTTTGCACAAGGTTCGGGATTAAATCCGCACGGCGCTTGTACTGGTTGGTGATGTTGGCAAAGGTCTCATCCACACGGTTTTTAGATTTAGGAATGGACTGCACTCCGCAGGCCGTGAGTGATAAACCTAGAATCAGTGCTAAAAACAAACGCATATTTTGTACTCCTTGAAAGAATTTGGAATAGAACCAGCTTCGTAGCCTCAATATGGTGATATTTTTACAGATTGCAAGTAGAAGCATTGCATTATTAGCTCGCAACAAGGATAACGAGCCATGATCTTTTTTGTCTTTCATTCCGTCGTTTTAATGGCCGCTGCTGCCGATATGTGTTGGGAGCAGGAACGCAATCCTTACAGCAAAGCCACTTACACTGAGACCGAATGGTATGAGCATACTCAAGCCTGGAATGAGCGCGAACCGGAAGACCCTGGTTTATTGTCGTTGTTTTGGGCCCATCAAACCTACAAACACGAGCTCGAAACTGCTAACTCCTTAAAAAAAGACAAACGCAAACACTGTTACATCGGCTGCCGTATCGCTCAAGACACCTCTCTCGAAGTGGGCACCTATGTGGGCTGGCTGAAAGAGTCCGAGGATCTTGCCGACTGCAATCGAAATACCTTGTTTGAAACCTTGGATTACCAAAGTACGATTGAAGGCGCCGAACACGGAGCCACCGTGAAATCTCCCGAGGAGTGCTACGATTTTTGCGAAACCTACAAAGCTCCAAAAAACCGCATGGAGCTTTGAAGCCCTTCTTCCCAATTGATGAAAATAATTAAAGTTCCAAGAGAATGTCTTGCCCGTCGGGCTTGACGGTTTGATAAAAGCGCATGGCGTAGGCGTCTTGCTGTTTATGCAGCTCCCACTTCCAGTGTTTTTTATCAAAAGAAATTTTGCTTTTGATGGGCAGTGCTTGCAGAACCTTGCCTTTATGATCCATCTTTAAAAACTGCGTGAGGTGCAGTCCGCGCGACGATACAGCTCGCAAGGCGTGCATCTCATCGTCAAAGTACAAGGCCTCGAGGTTAAATGCATAGCCCGCGTGCAGAGCCATCCATTCGCCAGTGGTCACGTCGTAGCGATACATCTCCCCGCCACGCTCATCGTTGTAAACGTAGAGAGCTTTTTGTAAAGGGCTGACTGTGGCGGTTTTAATATATTGGGCGTAGGGCATGTTTTTAGGCATGTACATGCGAACAAAATCTTTTTTCTCGGCATCCCACTGCCAGAGCAAATAATTTTTTAAAATAAAAAGATGTTTATCCACCACCATAACCTGCTGGGTTTTTGCTGGTAGGGTCATTTCCTGCTCGGCGAAGAAAACTTTTTGCGGTTGAATGCTTCCATCCAGACGCTGCCAAACCACTGGCGATGCTGGGACGCGTGGATTTGTTGGCGGATGTTCCGCCCAAGTGGGCTCGGGCTGTGACTCCACACTTGCTAGGCCGCGCACCTTATCAAACATCGGAATTCGAAACTCTTTGCCAACCACAGCGCCTTGAAAATTGGTGATTTCGAGGCCGGTGATTTTTTTAAGCACCGAACTTAAAATTCGAAATTCATTGTCGGGGTTGAAAGCCTCTTCCCACGCATAGGGATAACTACACATTTTTTCTTTTGGCAGATATTCGATGGGAGTGTTTGGTGGCAGCCCTTGCAACCAAACAATCTGTGGAGTAGCCACAATCACTTTGTCGATCTTGGCGCCAGCGTCCACCTGAAAGCTCCACTCCAAACGTTGGCGGCTGACCAGAGCGAGCACCTGCGGTTTTGGCGAGGCTTTCACGCGCACGCGAATCAATCCACCCTCATCCATTTGCGCGAGACGAAATGGCGGTGCTGCTTGTACGGCAATCAATTGTAAATCTTTTGCTTGATCATCGCGCTGCCATGTCATGTGGGAGAAAACGCAATCACTGCCTTCGCATTTTGATTGCGAAATTGAGTTTGCAGAAACATCCCAATATTTATCTTCGGAAAAGAAATTCTCAGTGCACTGAGCCTCTACGGTGGATGTATTTTGCACCAATCGATACTGCGCTTGATCTTCCATATTTTTCATAAAAAATAAAAGACCCGCTTGCAAGATAACGAGGGAAAGTAACATGGCGACGAGCATTTTATTCAGCGCTTCGAGGAATCTCATACAATGTTATCGGAATTTTGCTCGCGAGGCTGTAACACTATATATGGGGTGTGCTTTGATTCCGGACCGGCGGGTGTAGTGTTTTTAAGCTATACCAAAGTCCTGCTGCACAGAACCAAAGCAAAATAATTTTGTAAACAAACAACGTTAAGCAAAAAACTTTGACGTGCCTCAGAGCTCATCAATTGGCTATTCACCAGAAATATCAACGCACTAACGCTGCCCG
>JAYUKO010000320.1:0-8173 GCA_043764415.1 Bdellovibrionales bacterium
ATCTTCGAAAAATACAAAGGCATTGCGAGCTTTAAACTCGAGGAACTGGTTCCGTTGCAAGTGCATGGTCTGGATATCATTAGTGTCGACGGCTACTACGTCACACAATTTAATTTTTATGCTCGCACCGCCCACTATTTGAAGTCCTATCGAGGAGCGGTACGCCCCAAGGTTATGTTACCTCCAGAGGTAAAAAAATCACCGTTTTACTCCTACCGAGACTTGAAAGGTAATTCCCAAACAGTAAAACCACAATTTGTTCCTTTCCAGGAGAGCACAGTGGATTTTATTAAATATTTTTGTGATATCTACTACCCACGGGTCGCTTTTACGCAGTGGATTTCCATCAGCGGAATGATCACCGCAATGAGTCCATACCTGAAGGCACAAATGGCCACTCTAGCGAGCGGACATATCACTATTCCGCAATATCTCGACGTCTTTAAAGACATCGTAGATTTTTTCAAAATACAGCCCTTGGAAAGAGAGCTCTTAAGCTACCTCAACGATCGCTCCATGGTCGAAGCCTCCACGTTTTCTGGATTGTTTTTGCAGATGAACATGCAAGCCGGTGTCTACGTTCGAAAGTTTGGTCTTTTCGACGTCACTCTCACCTATTTGATGGAGGACGTACTGGGTTATGATTTTTACGCCACCGAATACCTTGCGGCACAAGATATAACCATCGATGCGTACACGATTAAAGACATGACTAACAAGATGCCCCAGCGCCGAGGCCCTATGGCCGAAGCTCAACTTATGCACGACACACTTCGCGAACCTGTGCTTGCGCGGGTGCTTTTTGCCATGGATCCGTCGATTATTAGGAGTGAATATTTAACACTCAAAAAAGCCATCGCTGACAAACGCGACTTTTTGGATAGCTTTATAGCTGCTGTTGGCCAGGAAGATTTGTCCGACGTGCGCATTGATATCTTTGTTGACGACTCCATCGTGGGGCCACCGTTTTCGCCATATATTCTCAACCGTTATCAGATCAAACAGAGCGAGTTTCACCAAAAAACCAACGGCTGTTTTCGTCATGATTCCAGCTGCTTCTAGGTGACGAGGTCTCACGGTCTATAGATTTTATAGTAGGCCGTGTTGTTTTTTCATTCACGCTTGAAAACATGGCATTTATTCACCCCCGCGCATATGTTCCCCGTAGTTATTGGGGTTTAAATAAATTGCGCTGTTCTGGGGAGCTGAGTTGTTACTACAAATGGGAAAATGTTTAATTTTAATCACATTCGTTATTGCGGGCCTTACGCAGTACACGTCCCATGCCTACGCCCAATCCAATTCCACATCGACAACCTCTGACAAAGACGAAAAGAAAACTTCAAAAGAGCAAAAAAAAGCAACTCAAGCCGTTGCTCAAGGACTTTCCATTGCGGAGTCCATGCTTCTTTCAGAGAGCCCATGGGGAATTTCCATCAGCGCCACAGCCGAGCGCGGGCTCGATGAATATGATGATACTTGGACTTCCGCTAACTATTTGAGCCTCAGTTATCGAATTGACGATAAGAGTGCTCTTGGCATGAACGTTGGCTATGAAACTTTGATTTATGAAAAGGGTGGATCTCTTTTTAACAACATGGATCGCGACCCCGACCGGTTTGGTATGACCGATTTAGACATCACGTACACTCGCCCTACGGTGTGGTCCGATAAGTACAACACGCTTGTTTGGATATCCGCACTTTCCTTCCCGGCGTCCCGGGCCTCACAGCGTAACAGCTTAACGATCGAGGGATCTACTCAACTTGCATTGCGCTATCGCCCCAATGCAAAGCTGATGATAACTCCTTCATTGGGCACTTACTATCGCGAGTATCGTTACGATACTGCCAACGCTTTAGGAATCTCTACATTATCCAGTAGTGCCAATTCCCCCTTCGGAATTACCTACGGGCTTTCCGGGGCATACACTTTTAATAATTGGTTTATTGGGAGTTTGTCTTACGGGCAGACTCAACGTTACGATTTTTTTAATGACTGGCGCACAGTTCAAACGGCGAGAATCCAGTTAAGCGCGAATGTTACTAATACCTTGAACTTATCGGTTGGCTATCGCTATCGCGATCGAACCGAAACCGACCAACCTTTACTTGATGATGATCGAAGTATTTACTACATAGGAGTAGGATATGTATTCTAAAAGAAAAGTCACTCAGTCCGCCATTGCGTCTACCTTGTTGGTTTTTTCCCTCGGAGCGTGTGTAAAACAACGTCCCGAACAAAAGCTGCAAACCGACACTTTTCAGCAAACTATTTCCTTGCCGGGTCCCTCTCTTAATAAGGCCATGGTGTTTAACGATGCCACGAACTCGTATGTTGAAATGACTGATAAAACGATTCGCACAGCTCCTGTTGCCTTCATCCCTGCACAAAACTCTGTGGCTGAAGAGATTTTTACAGAAGATGGTTCTGGAATTAAGTTTTTAGATATCGCAAATTTTACCTCTGATCACCCTCTCCTTATTGGCAAAGCAGAAGATGCTTACATGCTTGGCGATCGGGATAAAACCTATGGAGTCGCTCAGGAACTGACAGCAGAAAATCTTATTTTATACAAAGTTGTTGAGGAACAAGACCTCGCTTTTAGTGAAAAAACTTTTGCCTCCCTCAAGGATGGTAAATGGCTTGTACCCATCGGCGGATACCCTGTGACCTATTACCGCCGCGCTCGTGTGTTGAACGAAGATAACCGTGAAACGAATGTCAGTGCGGAGTTCCCAATTCCAGGGGAAGACTTCAGAACGGCCACAACTTACCGTGTAAGCAAGAACGATTTTATACCGTTCAACCGATACGTGAAGTCCGATACCCTTCCAAAATCGTTTTTTGACGGCGAATGGTACTTCAGCGAAACTACTGTCGATACAAGCTACGCTAGCGGTGGAGTTGTAGGGGATTTAGGAGCTTCAGATTCTAACTTTTCATCTGCCACCAAAATTCGCTTTCGCATTTACGATGATCAACTTGTTGGCGAAAACACCAATGTGGATGAAGAATTTAAAGATGATCCAAATTCTTTGAATTACGCGACAGTTTTCAAAATTGACATCAAGCATGTGGACTTTAGATGGTACCGCACTGGCCCCAACGCCCTTGAGGAAGTTGAGCTTGGCGTCCAAGATAAAGACTCTAAACGATTTATTAAGTTGGATTACAATTCAGCGGCAACACCAACAGTGAGTTGGACAGATGCGATCAATTCTCTTTTTGGAAGCATCAATAACTTTAGAAACATTCGCGATATCACTTACGGAAAAGACTACTTCTCTTTCAGTGTGCGCGATTCGCAAACACAAAGTATTAAACGCTTTTCAATGCGTAAAATTACCCAATCGCAAATGGCACCTCGCCAAGCTTTCAAAGACGACAACCGTATCTACGGCGCGTTTACGACAATCAGAGCCAAGAAGCTTGATTACAAGGTTAACCTTCAAGATGACGTTGACGCTCTTGTTCTTATGGCTCGTCATAATCCGAATAAAGATATTATTTACCGTTTTACTAAGGGAACACCAAAAGACAACTGGCACCGTAATATCGCCCGTGAGTCCATCAACCTTTGGCAACAGGCTTTTAAAAAAGCCGGTCTCAAGATAAATATCATACTTGAAGAGTCTGCAGATTTTTCGAAAGACGTTCAACTTGGAGATATTCGTTACAACGTGATCAATATCGTTAAGCGCGCAGGGAGCGGACTTCTTGGGTTTGGTCCCTCATTGATCGACTCTGACACCGGAGAAATCGTATCGGCCTCTATGAACTCCGGTACTGATGGATTTCTTGAACAGTACTTTGGAATCATTCGTGATTACATTGGACGTAAAGCAGGTTACTACTACAACCTCAAAGCCGATGAACAATTGTTACAAGTCCCCGGAACTCCCCTCCAAAGAATCCAGCTATTCAAGTTGATGGATCGAATCAACTCTGGTCTCGTTGTGCGAGATTCAAGATCAGGTCGTTATCGTTTTGTTGAGCAAGATGAAATCAAAGTCGAGGACAACCTTTACACTCTTCCCTCTGAAGAACTGGTTGAGGAAAAATCATATCGAACAAGATTAGATCTCAGCAGCTATACCGAAAAAGAGGTAACTCTTCTTGCAGATTTTGGAATCACACAGGGCCAGTATCTGAAGGACGTCATCGAAAAAGTCCGCAAATTGAATGCGGCTTCAGTGGCTCAAGGATCACTCACTCCGTTCATTTACTCTACGACTGCTGATTTGGGTCCAGACTTTTCATCCACAATGGTGATGGATAATGCCATCGTCAAGAATTGCCCAGAAGTTGTTGCTCTTGCTGAACGCCTCAAAGCAAATCCGATGAGTGTATCAACTCCAGAAGAAATCCAAATCATCAAGCCGTGCGTAGATATGTTCAGCCAGATCGATGCGGTTTCAACTGTGGTTCATGAGATTGGTCACAACCTGTCTCTTCGCCACAACTTTAAAGGCTCGGTTGATAAAGACAATTGGCCAGTACTTAGCGAGTACCAATTGAATTATATCAAGATGCCAATTGATTTGGGCGTACCAATGACGTCTTCGATCATGGAATATGCGTCTTCTGAAGGGCAGCAAGTTATGCCCGGAGAATACGATATTGCAGCCATTCGCTGGATTTATAAGGGCGAAGTTCAAAAGCGCGATGGATCACTCGTCCGTATTGATACTTCTAAGCCGCTGGAAAGAACGATTCCTCAACGTGAGCTTAAACCTTACATGTTCTGTACCGATGAACACCGTATTTTAGTAACGGATGTTCTGTGTGACATGCACGATAAAGGTTTAACTGCGAAAGAAACCGTACGTTACTCCATCGAGACGGTGTACAACGCTCTTCCACGCATCTACCGCTACGACAAATTTTCGGTCAGTGCTCGTCCTTACAACCTGATGCTCAACGAAGCTTTGTCGTTGAAAACCAAGTACGATCAATGGCGCGGTTTTTTAAGAAAATACACTGGGATGAACAAGGGCTATCTACAGGGTTATACTGTTGAGAGCTATGCGAAACTCATCGAAGAGATTCGTAAACAAGAACCTGAAGTGCTTGCCGAACATCTCGAAGTACGAAACATGATCGCCAAGTTTTTGGTGGACATCGCCTTTATCAGCAACCGTTATTGTATTGTTGAAGATACGAACAAGATCCAAAGCCTTTTTGAGTTGGAAAAAGTTCGCCGTGAATTGTTCGGCTACGGTGAATACGCTGTCATCGACTCTTGTTCGAGCGAAGCTGCCAAAAAATTCTTTGACGATAAAAAATTGCTCGTTAAAGGCGAGTTCGGTCACTTCCTCGACGGCGGTCGCTTTGATCTTGACCCGGCTAAAGTACTAGAGCCCAATGATTTTGGCGGCACTTCAAGCATCCGTATGTTTGCTATGCTCTTTTTAAACATGCGTATTTCGCCATCCATCAACAACGTCATCGAAAACTTCAACCCAAGCATGTTGGACGAACCAGATCTTCGTAACTACATCCAGTTCTTAATCATGGATCGTTTGGTCAATGGAGTGCGCATCGCTCACGACAATAGTCGCTCAGAGTATGCGATTCCTAAATCAACGCTCTTCGATTCTGAGGAAATTAAAAAAATTCAAGAGCGACGTGCTTTTGTAAACTTTAATGACGAAGGTCCTCTTGTACAGGCGTACACAGGTATCATGGCTGAAAACCTCGGGATGCCGGGCGTTCCTGATGACGGACGTCTTGGAAACGTAAGTGTGGTCATCGGCGACCCTTCGCAGATTCAACAAATTCAGCAGATCGCGCAGGAGTCCGTGAGATATCTCAACCGCATCTATTACGTTGAAAACGTAAATACGTTTGCTGGTCAGGTTCTCAGACGGTTTAAGTACTTGCGCAACCAGAAAGATCGTATGGAGGTTTCTCCACAGGCGATTGGTGCGGCCAGACTTCAGGCGATCACTGAACTGAATAAAACCGGGGCCTTGTTTGTTCCTTTGAAAGTGAACACACTGTTGGATATGGTTAACTTGGTGATGGCGATTGATGGTCGTATCAACGAACTTATGTCTTCTGAGAACACAGCGGCTGTTGCTTTTGCTCTCTCAAGCTTAATGGAGCCTGAGTATTCCTTGTTGAATGGGTTTATTCAGCAGATGCAGGCACAAGAGATAACGCTTGAGCAGTTAATGACGATGAAGGATTCCACAAATCCTCAGGAAAAAGCTGCAGCTGAAGGAATTTTGCTCCAGCCGATTGCCCCCGCCTATGCTCAGTTGAAACAGCAAGATGCAAATATTGCAATGCCGACTTTGAACGAAATCAATCGACGATATGACGCGTTCCTAGCTAAACACACTGAGGAGCATACGAATTTTGTTCGCAGTGCACAGGAATACGATTCGCAAATCGATATTCTACAGAGAGTGATTCAGATACTCTCTCGCTAAGAGAGAGTGGGTTAGATACTCTCTCGCTAGGATGATACTGTAAATTTACGACCGAAAAAGGAGACCTCGAGTCTCTTTTTTTATTTATGGTATTTTTTCAATTTTCTTTATTTCTGCGATCTTTGCTTGTCCTTCTGCTACTATCCAGAGCATCAAAATAGAAGGAGAATTCTAACATGCTAAAAATAACTTTAACTGCTCTCATCGCAACTGCTGCCTCCATCGCATCAGCGCAAACTGCTGAAGAACAAATTCAAGTCATGTATAAGGTGGCCTGCGCTTCGGACGCCGAAATAACGACAGATCAACAATTACTTTCCATCGTTGGTGGTGACAATCAGTTCGTAGCTAAAGCTCGCCAAGATTTTCAAACGTTTGTTGCTAGCCCCAAGGCACTTATCGAAGCCACTGTAAATCCCTACAATGCAAAAGTTGAAGCAATGAAAGCCGAGTTAACAGCCACGACGGCTGCTGAACTGCAAACGGCGGCCGAAAAATATTCGCAAGAAAAAGGTGTAACGATCGAAGAAGCCAAAGAAGCTCTACTTTCCATGGCTGTTGATAGCAAGCTCGCTGAGCAGCAAGTTCCGCCTGTAAAAGTTCAGGTTTATCAGGCTGTTTATGGTGTTTGCGAACTTCTCACTTACACTCAACCAGAAATTACAAAATCAGGATGTAAAACTGCGGCCGGAGAAGCTTCTGACGTAACCGCTGCTGTTAAATTTTGTACCTCTGTTGCGCCTCAGTTAGCTCAAATTAACGAGACCTCAGGCAAGTTGAATTCGATTCAACAGCAGACCCAAGCCCTCATAGATGCTGTAACGGCTTCCATTCAACGAGACGCCGATACGCAAATGGCTCCTCTTATAGAATCTATTGATGCACCCTTCGAAGTTGTGGTCAAAGCAGCGATGGATCTTGTCGCAGTACCGGAGCCGGTGCAAACTCCTGCTCAACCAGCTGAGGAAACTCCCGCTCCCACTGAGGAAGCGGCCCCAACAGCTCCTGAAGCCCCAGCGCCAGGCGATGACGTACCACCGCCAATGCAAGACCCAGTTCAAGCACCTGCACAGCCATAATACGCTGCTAATTTGCAGCTGCACGACAAAACCTCGGTACATCACCGGGGTTTTTTTTGGCCAACGCATATTCCCTTTAAGACGAACTACAAGTTTGCTAATGTACGCAATTACGGAGGGTTGGGAGAGTGGCTGAATCCGCTCGCTTGGAAAGCGAGTTTACCCAAAAGGTAACGTGAGTTCGAATCTCACATCCTCCGCCAAATTTAAAAACTACTGAGCACAGTAGAGACTAAACGGGCCGTAACTTCCAGCAACTCCACCCACGTCACCGGATGCACTACCGATCGACGATGAGACGCTGAACTGCCCGTTGGTGAGCTGAGATTTGGGTACAAGAATTATACTGTATGTTCCGGTGCCGCAGGCGTTCTGGCTTGCGCGAGTCTGTGGCCAATTTTCCATGTCGAAGCCCAAAGTATCAGAACCATAGCTGGAGAGTTGCCACGAATTTTCACCCATTAAAAAAGGACCCGCCGGATGTCGAAGGGTGGATTCTATCAAAACGGCTACTGCCACATACTCCGTGGGATTGTCGTACCCTTCGCGCACAGAACTGAGCGTTTCTTTTTTTAAACAATTGTTGAGATTATCGTAAGCTGGTTGCGCCTGTGCCATTCCGGGAACTGGTTGTGGTTGTTGTGGAGGATTTTC